>NZ_JABFMQ010000001.1:0-495323 GCF_013359625.1 Herbaspirillum sp. C9C3 | reverse complement strand
GAGGAGAACATCATGTGGTATTTCGCCTGGATACTCGGCATCGGCCTGGCACTGGTCTTCGGCATCATCAACGTCATGTGGCTGGAAGCCAACTATGCCTTCGGCCGTCGCAAGGCCGAGGAAACCCATGCGCGCTTCGTTGATGCGCGCATGCACGCAGAACGAAGGCAACGACGCTGAACTGGTCTGATCTGAGGACATTATTCAGATCAGATAGGTCCCATTATTTTCTTCAGATCACCCTGCGGCACTCCCTGCCTGATGTGCACTGCACCGTACGCATCGCGCCAGATCAGCGCGGGGGTAGCTTGCAAGTCCAGCTGCAGCATCATGCGGGTGTTCTCTTCGAGCTGCTGGGAGATGTTGGCCGGAACACGATCCAATGGAGCGATCCCCTGCCCATCCGGGTCGATTTTCCGGCCATCTGCTGCCTGCTTCTGGCGCGCTTCGAAATACGCCGTCTCATGGGCCGTCAGCGCCTTGCCCGGGTTGGCCGAAGCAAGGATGGCGGCTGCCTTCCCGGGACTGGTTTTGGTCAATATCCCGACCAGGATATGGCGGATCTGCACCTTTCCCGCCTTGACCCAGGGCTGGGTCTCCGACCAGAGTTGAGTGCAGTAAGGGCAATTTGGATCCGTGAAGACATAGAGCGTGCGAGGGGCTGAGGGGCTGCCTTCTGCCACCCAATGGCTTTTTTGGACCTGCTTCCAGATGCCATCCATCATCGCTGCCTGAACGGTATCCTGCAAAGGCTTGCTGGTCATGTCCTCACCTTCGGAGTCCAGCAAGGTACCCATGATGACGTTGCCATCGCCAGTCACGTAAAAAGCGAGCGGCTGCTGGCCATGGTAGGCGGCCCAGCCCTTCATGCCCCTGGGGGCGGGAAGCGTGTCGGCCACGAAGTGCACGCCCTGCTGCTCCAACGCCTTGAGCGTGGGCGGTGTCTTCGGTGCAGTCTGAGCGTTGACCGAAATTGAATGCAGCATGGCCAGCACACTCAGCGTGGTCAGCATTCGGCGGGAGCAAGAAGATAAGGTCATGGTAATTCCTGGTAATCGGCACTGAGGCCATGTTGAGCAAGACGTTGCAGTCGCCGGCCAAGTTGCGCAGCATTGAATTCCCCCACCAATCGCAGATCACGCCGCTCCTTGCCAGAGGCATCAAAAAACAGGAAGGTCGGCGGTCCGATAACGCCATACGCCTGCATCAATTCCTGCTGGGCGGTGCCGGTAGTGGTGACATCGACTTCAATACGCTGGATGCCGCGCAAGGCATCGATCACGCTCGCATCGGTCAATACCTGGTGTTCCAGGGTCTGGCAGGCAGTGCACCAATCCGCGCTGAAATCAACGATGGTCGCCTGGCCGCGTCCTGCCGTAACAGTCAGTTGTTGCCTGAGGGCGGACAACGTGCTGACAGCAAGCGTCGGTCCAGCCTGCGCAGGCGCGACAGCGCGCCGGGCCGACAATATTTCTTTTAGCGGATGAAAGGCATCAGGTTGCCCGGCGGCCAGGCCGATTGTGGCAAGCACGCCCCAGCAGCCCAGCACGGCGGCGACGGCGTGCACCGGTATGCGCAAGCGCGCAGGCAACCCCTGAGCGCCCACATAGAGAGCCACGGTCAGGTTGGCTAGCCAAAATACCCACAGCGCCAGGCCAACTGCAGGTGGCAGGCCACGTTGTGCCGTCCACACCGCCATGGCCAGCAGACCAAAACCGAAAGCGTTCT
Source organism: Herbaspirillum sp. C9C3 (assembly GCF_013359625.1). Taxonomy (NCBI): domain Bacteria; kingdom Pseudomonadati; phylum Pseudomonadota; class Betaproteobacteria; order Burkholderiales; family Oxalobacteraceae; genus Herbaspirillum; species Herbaspirillum sp. C9C3. The sequence continues at coordinate 493,595 of NZ_JABFMQ010000001.1, read as the reverse complement.
TGATCCATTCCATCCACGCTCCAGGCCTGGGCAGAAGTTGCCTGCTCAGTGTACCGACAATCATCAGTGGTACGCCCATGCCAAGGCCCAAGGACAGCAACAGCAAGCCCCCATCCAGCATCTTGCCGGTTTGCGAGATAAAGAGCAGTACACCGGCCAGTGGGGCGGTCATACATGGCCCGACCAGTAGCGCCGACAACACGCCCATGCTTGCAGATCCCGTCAGGGATCCCCCGCGCGGCGAGTGGCGTTCAAGCCGGGTACGCAGGAAGGCCGGCAATTGAAGGCTATAAAAGCCGAACATCGCCAGGGCCAGGAGCGCAAACACGAGTGCGAAGGCCAGCATCACTTCGGGGCGCTGGAGAAGCGCTTGCAATCCCCTTCCCAGATAGGCCGCGGCCACTCCCATGGCAGCGTACACCAGGGCCATGGGTAGCACGAAGGCCAGCGATAGCATCAGCGAGCGCCTCCGCGACGCATTGGCCCCGACCACGATACTGGAGAGAATCGGCACCATCGGCAGTACGCAAGGGCTAAAGGCCATTCCCATGCCCATCAGCAGGAAGAGCGGCAACAGCACCAGCAAGGAAGAACGTTGCAGAAAATCACTGATCTGGATGTCGCTGCCACCACTCCAGGCGGCCTGGGCCAGAGATTGCGAATCGAAGGTGTGCGCCTGTGCATTGCCGCCATCGGCGGCAGCAGGGAGCTGGATACGCTGCGAGTGGGGGGCGTAACATAGGCCGGCGTCGGCACAGCCCTGCCAGGTAAGCTCGATGTCCCCGTTAACCGGAGCGATCAAGGTGAGCAGAACTTCGTGCCGATAAATCCGGACCACGCCGAAATTGGGGTCGTCTTTGCGCTCGCCCTCAGGCTTGTCCAGCGCAACGCTTTTCCCGTCGTCAAGGCTGACGGCTTCAATACGGTCACGATAGAGATAATAGCCATCGGCGATCTGCCCACGCAGCTGGAGCTTGCCATCGCCCACTTGGTCCAGTCGGAAGTGGAAGGCTTGCTCGGCACCAAGAAACTGGGCGTCGCCGATCACGGCCGATGGCTGGAGGGCGAGCGACCAGCAGGTGACGGGCAGCAACGCCAGGAAAGCGAATACAGGGCAGCGCCAGGACCACAGCAAGCGGTTGAATAATGACAGCATGAACAGACTCAGGGAGACGAGGCTGACGCGACTGCTGGCGCACTAAGTGCCCGCAGAAATTCCGCCAGAGTGGCTTGTGAAAACTCCCCTTGCCAGCTGGCGATCTTCTGGCCGCTGGAATCGAAGAGCAAAGTGCCGGGATAGCCCCGCACATCGAAAAAACGCCCCAATGCCAGCTGCGTATCGAGCAGCACATCTTGGGTGGGCAGACCCTCGCGTTGCAGGAAGGTGTGCACCTGCGCGGGGCTCTCCCCTTGGTTGACAAAGACGAACTGGACATTGCCGTAGCGTTGTCGCGCCGCCATCAATATCGGCATCTCGCGTACACAGGGCCCGCACCAGCTCGCCCAGAAATTGATCAACAACGGTTTGCCAGGCCATTGCCGCAGGTCTGACATACCGCCGTCGAGCGCCGGCAAGGTCATGGGTGGCAGCCGTTGGAGAGCAGGCTGGGAGAGCGTGCGTTGCCTGGACTGGACCCATAGAAACCACTGCCCGCCAGCCGCGACCAAGGTGATGCTCAACAGGCCTGCCCAGAGCGGCAGACTGCGACGGCGCCGCCGCAGCGTCAGCCACAACATCGCCAGCAAGGCAGCCACCCATCCGGAGATCGGATCCCAGCCGCCATCGCGCAGATTGAACAAGGACAGCGGCGCCTCCCGATATTCCTGCAGATGGCGCAGCAGGAAACTGCCGCGTGCAATCACCACGGCCAGCAGCAGCAACCAGCCCATCCCGGCATCGCTGGTCTTCAGGTGGCGTGCCACCCCCTGGGTGACCATCAACCCGATCAGTAGCGCTGCCAGCGCCACCAGCACGTGCGCGTTCACGGCCAGCGGACCTATCGCCAAGACATCAGGCATAGGGCAGATCGACTTGCTTTTTCACTGTTCATGGCCATTACCTTAGCGCACCGCGATTAAGCCAGAATTAATTGGCTGACAGGTACCAACTGTTTTTCCCCGGGCGGAAGCAAAGCCCCTATCATCATGTTTTGCGTTAACGTTCACAGGAGAATTCAGTTGCATGTGCTGGTCATTGAAGACGACGAACTGGTCGCCCACGGGATCAAGACCGGGCTCGAACTGCATGGCATCACCGTTGACCGGGTTTTCACGGTGGCCCAGGCGGATGCCGCCCTGAGCACCTCCAGTTTCGACATCTGCATTCTCGACCTGGGTCTGCCCGACGGCGATGGCCAGGCCTTGCTCAATGGCTGGCGCCTGCGTGGCATCGGCATGCCGGTCCTGATCCTGAGTGCGCGTGACGCCGTGGTGCATCGTGTCGCCGGGCTGGAGGCCGGCGCTGACGACTATCTGGTCAAACCGATTGATCTGAGCGAATTGGTGGCCCGACTGCATGCCATCGTCCGTCGCGGCCAGGGGCGCACTCACAATATCATCCGCCATGGTCGACTCAGGTGCGATCCCAGCGCTTCCAAGGTCTGGGTGGATGACCAGGAGGTTGACCTCTCGCGCCGTGAGCTTGCCCTGCTGCTGGCGCTATTGCGTAATCCCGAGCACATCTTCACCAGCGAACAGCTGCATAGCAGCCTGTACGGTTTTGCCGATCCGGTAGGCAGCAACGCACTCAACGTGCACATCCACCACCTCCGCCGCAAGCTGGGCAGCCAGTCGATTCAGACGATCCGCGGGTTGGGCTACCGCATCGGGGACATCGAATGAGTACCCTCGGCCGTCCCGCCCTGAGCCTGAGATTGCGCCTCATGGCCATCATTGGCCTGTCGCTGTTGCTGCTCTGGAGCGCTGTATCGCTGTGGATGTTGCTGGACGTACGCCAGCATCTGCGCGAGGCACTGGATGACCGGCTGGCATCCTCGGCGCGGATGGTGGCCGGCCTGATGGCGACCATGCCGCGCAACCTTCCCAGCCAGGGCCGCACCATGCCGCTGGACGTGATCGGCCGCGATGGCCTGGCCTGCGAGGTCAGCCTGATGCGTGGTGAGGTGGCCGAGCGCACGCTGGCGCGGACCGCTGGCAGCCCGCGCCTGAACCAGTTGCCATTGGGTTATGGGGTCAGCACGTTTGGTGGCAAGCTGTGGCGCACCTATGTGTTGGAAGACAATGGCATGCGCATTGCCACAGCTGACCGCATCGACAGCCGGGAAGGTCTGCTGCGCGAGATTGCGCTGGCCGCCGCCCTGCCCTTTGCGATTGCCTTTGTCGGCATGCTGCTGGCGGTGTGGTTCGGCGTGAATTGGGGACTGGCGCCGCTGGAGCGACTACGCAAGCGACTGGAGCGAAGAAATCCCGAGGATGTGAGTGCGCTTCCGCAGGAGCAATGCCCAACTGAGTTACTGCCATTTGCCAGCACGGTAGATCGGCTGGTGGTTCAGATCGGCCAGGCGCTGATGCTGGAAAGACGCTTCACCGATGGCGCTGCCCACGAGCTGCGCACACCACTCACCGCCATCAAACTGCATCTGCAGATTGCCCAGATGACCCGGCAGCAACCTGGTCAGCCGGATAAACTGGATGAAGCGCTGGACATGGCCCATCAGGGCGTCGAGCGCATGCAGCATCTGATAGAGCAGTTGCTGGCATTGGCACGGATTGATGGCGACACACATCCCCATGCCATAAGTGACCTCAGCCTGGTGCTGCAGTCAGTGGCAAGGAGCTTGCCAGCGATGAAAAGCGATCGCCTGACTGCCCGCATTGAAGCGCTCGATGCAGGTCGCGAGTCAGCACGGATCGCCATGCCGGAGGTTCTTCTGGGCACGGTGCTGCGCAATGTGATCGACAATGCCCTGGCCTACTCACCCTCACACTGCAGGGTGGAACTGGAGTGTGACCTGCGCGACGATGAGGTGGAGTTGCGCGTGCTTGATCGCGGCTGCGGCTTCAGTGACGATGATCGCCTGCAGGTCGGCCGCCGCTTCTGGCGCGGGCCGCAGTCAGCCAAGGTGCAAGGCAGCGGGCTCGGCCTGGCCATCGTCAACGGCATCCTGCAACGCTACCAGGGTAGCCTTGCGCTGTTTCCCCGTGCTGGCGGAGGTACCGTGGCGACAGTGGTGTTCAAGCGCTACTACCCTGCCTCTCCCCACCGTGATTGAGAAACGCGCGGCTTACTTGGCCGTGCTCAGCCATCCCCACTTGGCAAAAATGCGGCGGCCCTCATCGGACTTGAGATAAGTCAAGAATGCCTGCGCCTGCGGTGACTGCTTGCCGCGCATGGTCAGTACCACGCCGACGTCACGGTAGATGCGGTAGGGTTCTTCCACCGCAACCAGTTCGGCCAGGGCGGGATTGGAGACCTGCCAGATGTTCCAGATCAGCCAGGCATCAATGTCCGGATTCTTCGTCCACATTTCGCGGGCCAGTGCGCTATTGCCGGCTTCCGGCATTATCAGGTTCTTGCGGAAGGTCTTGACCGTTTCGATATCGCCAGTACGGCCGGCCACGTCCTCCCATAACCCTGTCTGGCCGGCACCCGCCACGGTGAGTACCTTGATGCCCGGGCGCAGCAGATCCTTGAAGCCCCGAATGCCCTTGGGGTTGCCTGGCCTGACCAGGATGGCGACCGGACGAAGATACAACGGTTCAGCCTCATGCAGGTCAAACGCTCCCGGCAGTGCTTTGGCGAAGTCCGACATCATGTTCTCGGCGCCACTGAAGATCACATCGGCATCCTGTTTGGCGACCTCAACCCATTGACCGGTAGGGCCAGCAGCCACGTCCACCTGGACATGATGGAGTGCAGAGAAGCTGGCAGCTGCTTCTTTCATCGCCGGTGCCGGACCGCCGGGACCATAGACCTTGAGCACGGCCCCGTCAGCTGCCCATGCAGCGTTGCTGGCCGCTACCAGCAACGCTGCCATCGCCAGACTGACCCGACGCCAAAGACGCGCATGTCCGAGCACCGGCATGCGATATGCGGACACGAAGGTATTGAATGCGGTTAAATCCGTTGTTTTTTTCACGAGAACTCCATGACCATGGTTAAGTAGAGAAATTGCCCGACAGCGCTTTGATGCTGCTGCCTGCACAGGGTGTCCCCGGAGGGATCGATGAGGTATACGGCCCAAAGCGGCCTTTTATTCCATGAGCTGCGCGTAATACGGGACTTTTTTAGCCGGCAGGCTGATTGCTCCGGCTTGACCAGCTCAAGCGGCTGGCATTGAGCATGACGGAGACACTGCTGGCCAACATCGCCAGCGCCGCTGCAAACGGGGTGACACCGTGAAAGAACAGAAAGATCACCATGCCTGCGTTGTAGATGATGGAAAACAGCAGATTTTGGCGCACAACATTGCAGGTCTGGCGTGCGTAGCGACGAGCCCAAGCCAGCTGCGCCAGCCCGCCTTCCGCAATGACCATGCCGGCCGCGCCGACGGCGACCTGGCTGGCCCCGGGCACGGCTATCCCGCAGGCGGCGCGGGCCAGTACCAGTGCATCGTTGACGCCATCCCCCACGAAAACGGAGTGGGCCACCCCGGCGATGGCGGTGGCTTTATCTTCCGGTGAACAAGCACTGAGTACGCGAGCAAAAGGATGATTCAGGGCCGTATCGAGCTCGTGCGCCGCCTGGGCGCTGTCACCCGTGATCAGCCACAAGGACAATTTTTGTTTCTTTCCCTGCGCCGACAACGATGCCAGTACCGCGCCCGTATCGGTGCGCAACACGTCCTTGAAAGAGACGCTACCCTGCCAGAGGCCGCCTTGTGCCACGTGAACGCTACCGGTGCGCTCAGGCAGGGGGGGCAATCCTGTCACGCCTTCTTGTTCGAGCCACGGACGCGCGCCAACCAGACGCCACTGTCCATCGGGAAGCTGCATCCGCACTCCCCAGGACAGACGCTGCACCGGTACTGTTGCGGCAGCCAACGTCCAATGGCGGTTGACGGCATGACGACGCAGAGCTTCTGCCACCGGATGGATGACCCCGGATTCGGCCTCCCAGGCCCAGCGCAGGACCTGCTCTTGCGTCTGACCTTCGGCCACGCTCACTTGATCGATCTCCAGAGTGCCATTGGTAAGCGTGCCGGTTTTGTCGAACGCGATCACACGCGCCGATGCCAGCCCCTCGATGCTGGCCGGATCACGCCAGAGGATGCCATTGGCCGCCGCGCGCCGTGCTGCGATTGCATAGGCCAGCGGTACAGATACCCCGACGGCGCAGGGACAGGCCGACACCAGCATGCTCAGGCCTGCCACGACAGCGGGCAAGAGCTGCTCGCCCACCCACCATCGATGCGCAACGGACAAGATCGCCAGCGAGCAGATCAGGGGCAAGATCCAGCGCACGAAGCGCTCGGCAGACTGCGATAGCTGGCTGCGCTGGCCGAACAGCTCCAACATACGCAAGCCCAACTGATCAATACGGCGCGCGCCTTGAAGCACCTCCACCCTGACCAGCAAGGGTGATAGCAGATTGACGAAGCCGGCTTGTACTGTCGCGCCCGGCACCACCTGCACCGGCATCGTTTCGCCTGACATCAAGGCCCCATCGAGCAGTGATGTTCCCTCCAACACGATGCCATCGACGGCGATACGCTCGCCGGCGCGTACTCTGATCTTCTGGCCGACCTGCAGTTGAGACAGCGGGACGATTTCTTCTTCATTGGCGGCGTTGACACGGCTGGCAGATTCCGGTGCCAGTTGTGCCAGGGCCTGCAACGCGGCACCGCTGGCTTGCCTGGCATGCAGTTCAAGCAAACGCCCCGCCAGCAGGAAGCTGATGAGCATCGTTGATGCGTCTACATAGATGGTGCTGTCTCCTCTGAGCAGATTGAGCAGCGACACCAGCAATGCGCCAAGCGCACCCATTGAAATGAGCGTATCCATGCCGGCCAGACCAGTGCGCAAGGCACGGATACTCATGCGCATGAAATCGTGGCCGCAGTAAAAAATCACAGGCAAGGCGGCCAGCAGCGCCAGCCAGGCAATGACCAGCCCATCCGGTGCCCGGGCCAGGCCGGGATCCAGGTACAACACCCAACAACCCAGCATGCTCCACATACCAAAAAAGACCGCGACCACAAGACGAAACTGGATGCGCCGGGCCTGCTTGTGCAAGGCGTGGGCAGCCGCATCTTGATCCTGCGACGGCGTGAGCGGATAGCCAAGTTTGGCGGCGCGCTGCAGCAGTGCTGCAAAGTCGATACTCTCAGGATGCCAGGTCAGCACTGCCGCGCCGCAAATGAAGTTGACCTGAGCCGCACGTACGCCTTTGACCCGCGCCAGGGCTCGCTGCAAGGCCATGGCGCAGCTGGCGCACCACATTCCTTGTACTGAAAACACCATGCGGCCAGCGCTGCGCACCTGTTCCAGTTTGGCTGCATCCATGAAATTAGCCGCCGCTGGCACTGGTACCTACACCGATCAGCCTGCCCTCCAGCATCTTGCCGTAATAGCTTTGTTCGCCCGCGTGATCTTTTTCGGCAGCCTGGGCCACTGTACCGGTCTGGCGCGGATCCTTGGGACGTTCGCGGCTGTTGATGTAGGCCGCGACATCCCACGCATCCTGATCGCTCAGCGAATTGGGCTTGCCCAGCGGCATGTTGGCCTTGATGAAGCCGGCCGCAGTGTCGATGCGCGCCATCCCCGCTCCCCAGTTGTAGGATTGCGCACCCCACAGCGGCGGGAAACGAACGGTACCATCCGCTTCCGTCCGGCCCTGCCCCTGAGAACCGTGGCACAAGGCACAGTTCTGCTGGTAGACGGTAGCACCACGCTTGGGATCGTAGGCCAAGGCTGGCTTGGGAAGCTTGGGGTAAAGCGCTCCTGGCAGTTTTTCACCGGCTGGCGCGCCATTTGCCATCCAAGCCATGTAGGTCATCAGGTCACGATAAACGTCACTGCCTGCGGCGGGCGGGCTGCCGCTGGACGAGCCTTGGGCGTTCATGGAATAAGTGAAGCAGCCCATGATGCGGTCTTCCAACGTGCTGATGGCGCCTGTCTTGGCACGGAATGCCGGATAGGCTCCGTAAGCCCCCCACATCGGCGCCGAATCGTGACGACGCCCGGCATCAAGATGACAGTTGGCACATGCCAGGGCGTTGCCTACATGGTCTTTCACACGCAGACCGGTTTCAGTGAAGATAGCGCGGCCGCGCCGTACCGCGTCGCCGTAGGCATTCTTGGGAATGGAGGCCTCGCTGGGCGGAATGTAGAATCCCTGGGCATCCACCGGCGTGCGCGGCCGATCCGAGCGAGGATCGTTTTGCAGCTTCTTGCGATCCTCTTCCATCTGGGCGCGCGAATAAATCGGGGCTGCCTGAGTCCCAGGCGTTTTGCCTCCCAGCGCTGAGTAGAGCTGCTCCACGACGCCAGTGTGCAATAGTGCGTAACCGGCAGCAAAGATGCAGCCGCCCAGTAACACGGCCAGAGCGGCGCGCTTGCGACTGGACATGCGGGAGGTCATGCCGGGTTCGGTAGTTTCCATGAGTTTTTCTCCGTGCCGGCTCACTTCAAGGTGGCCAGATATTGGGCCACGGCCCACATGTCGTCGTTGCTCATGCGTTTGGCGATGTCATCCATGAGCGCCTGTGCCGAGTTGTGCCGTGCACCGCCCTTCCACGCCGTCAATTGGCTCAGCAGGTATTCAGGCTGCTGACCGGCCAAACGAGGGAAGTCGTCGCCGACACCCTCGGCCTGCTTGCCATGACAAGTGAAGCAGGCGGGAATATTGCGGTCCCAATCACCTTCTTCTTGCAGGTGTTTGCCGCGCTTGAGCGATTGGCTCTGAGGATCGACGCTGGCGTAGGCAGACGGCGCCAGCGGCGCAAGACCCGAGTAATAACGGGCTGCCTCAGCCAGTTCTTCAGCGCTGAGTTGCGTGACAACGTAGCGCATCGATTCGTTGAGCCTTGTTCCCTCGGCGAAATCGCGCAATTGCTTGCTCATGTAGCGTTGCGACAATCCCGCCAAGCGCGGTGTCTGACCGCTCCCCTGCCCTTGGCCTCCATGACACGAGGCGCAGCTCCAAACCGTGGCACTGCCCACGCGCACGACGTCAGGGGCGCTCGAATCGACCTGCTCGAACGAGGCCTGGGCTTGCTGAGATGCGTCCACTGGCTGAGCAGCGGGGGATGGGACAAAACCACGCCAATAGGTCATTGCCCCCCACGTCGCCAAGGCGATAAGGATCGCCAATACGAAAATGGGGATGGGACGCGCGCGTTCCCATGGCTCGAAACTCTCGTCCACCTGATGTCGCTGCCGTTGGACCGACTTATTCTGACGTGACATGGCCCCTCCTTAATTGGCAGCGCCTGTAGCGCTGGTTGCTGTGCCGGATGTCCCCGCACCGTTATAACCCTGATCCCGCAGACGCTCCTCGCTCAGATCAGTCGGATAGCTGCGATTAAGGCTTTGAAGATAAGCCACCAGATCCAGCGCCTCCTTGCGTGCCACCACTACCTGACCCTCTTTAGGCTGCCAGGCCGCTGGCAGTTTGACCACGACGTCACCCGGTCCAGCCTTGCTCTTGATCTCGAACAGGTAGGGATACGACGGCATGATGCTCCAGCCAAAGATGGCGCGAGGCTGATAAAGGTGCGTCAGATGCCAGTCCCGTGAAGGCAGTCGCACACCCACATTGAGCAAGTCCGGGCCGGTACGCATGGTGCCCAGCAGATGCGGTGCATCATAGGCGTAGTCTCCCGGGGTCGAAGCACGACCCCAGCCGCGCGCCAGATCGGACAGCGTTTGTCCGGCCGAACGTGGCTGCTGGCTGTGGCAGTAGACGCAGCCGTTGGCCACGTATTGCTCGCGCCCGGCAAGTTGCTGTGCGTCGTAAGGTTTGAGCTGCGGCGGTGCCGATATCGAGCGCACCTGCCATCCCGGCAACAGCACCAGCAGCACCGTGGCGAAGACCAAGATGAGCAGCGCCCCGAGCATCAAAGGAGTGATACGGTTCATGCGGCAGCTCCTTTGAACGATCCCTTGCTCATGAGCAGAGCGAAGAAATGTACTCCGAACAGAATATGGCCCAAGGTCATGATGCTGCCACCGAGCGAACGCGCCTGGAGATAGGGCATGAGGTCTTGAGTGATACGGGCGAAACTGGCCTCTGGATCGAGCAAGGCGATTCCCTGGAAGAAACCTCCCACACTCAATGCCACGAAATAAATGCCAAAGCCTAGCAAGGTAAGCCAGTAATGCAGCCCAATCATGCGTGGCCACGGCCATGGCTTGCCGGTCAGGTGGGGCATCATGTAGTAGAACGCGCCGAACATCACCAATGAAACAAATCCATAGGCGCCCAAATGCGCGTGGCCGACGGTGTAGTGCGTAAAGTGGGTAATCGAATTGACCGCCCGTATCGCCTCCAGAGAACCTTGGAAGGACGCTGCCGTATACATCAGGGCACCGGTCCAGACGAAGCGCAGCGCCATGGATTGCCTGAAAGCCCAGAAATTCTGTATCACCGTAGTATGCTGATTTACCGCCACGGCGATCACCGGGATGAACATCATCACGCTGTGGACTACCGAGAGAGTGACAACCCAGGTCGGCACTGGTCCACCGATGAGGTGATGAATGCCCACCTGGCTGTAGAACAGCGCCAGGCCCCAGAATCCCAGGAGCGAAACGCTATATGAATACACGGGCTTGCCGATGATCTTGGGAATCAGGTAGTAGGCCGTTCCGACGCCCAGAGGGGTCAGCCACAAGCCGAGGACATTGTGCGCGAACCACCAGTTCATCGTGGCTTGCTGCACTCCCATGTGAACGCCGGGGAGATTGGCGATGATGAACAAGACCGGGAACCAGACCAGAGCGGCCAGGAAGTACCATCCCGTCACATAGATATGCTGTACCTGGCGATGCCAGGCCGTCTCGACGACCGGCCAGGCCAACAGAAAGCCGCCAATGGCCAGCACGATATCGATCTGCCAGGGAATCTCCAGCCACTCCAGACCATCATTCCAGCCAGCGCCGATGGCAGTGACACCCGCGATCACGCCCAGGACCCAGAGACAGGCGCCGGCATAGGCCATTGCAGGACGCCGCAACGGCGTGTGAAAAATACGTGGAATCAGCCACAAGGCCACGCCGACGCCTGCTACCGATAGCCACCCGTATGCGACCAGATTCAGGTGGATGGTGCGAGCGCGGCCGAAAGTGGTCAACGCGCTGCTGGCGAGCCAATCTGGCATGTGCATTTTCAATGAGGCCAGCACGCCGAACAACGAGCCCGCGATGAGGAACACGATGGACATGCTGGCCGCCAGCAGCACCACCCGACGGCCGGGAGCATCAATGCCAGCGCGCTGTGCGTCGAACCGATGCGCAGCATCGCCGGATGAAGCGTCAATGGAAGGCGCGTCAAACTGGCCGGCTTCGTTCTTCAGAAAAATCGAGGCTGCATCATCCCGGCTGACGTTCAGCTGGTGATTGGCGATCGCCCAGATCAGCGTCCCGAGCGCCGCCAGTGACACCACGAAACTGAGCAACAGCAAAAGACCAATGGTGGTATTCATGCCGCCACCCCCGATGATGCCCTCGGCGTCGCTGGCAAACGGCGCCACCTGCCATGATGAAAGTGATACATGACCACCGTCCCCTTTTATCGCTATTTGTTAAATGCAGGGAGGTTAGTACGGCAGGATTAAATGAACGTTAACGCAAGCCAACGATTGCGGTGCAGAGCGATGATCTTGAGTGTCCTGCCTCCCGGCAAGCAACGATGATCGTTGCTCCACCTGAGGTGGCGTCGGCCACCCTGCCCTGGAACATCAAGGGTCGACAGTGCCTGGCGCTATGCGCTCATTCTTTTCTTCTTCTCGCATTGGTTCCGTGTCGGTTCGGGTACGCCACTGCTGCAGGAGCGCCTCGTGTGTCTCCAGCCTGGCGCGCAACGCGGCCAGTTCGCGTTCACCCTGCTGCCATTGCTGGCGTGCGATGGCGACATCTTGTTGCGCCTCGGCCAGACGGCACTGCAACTGCGTCAAGGCTTCGTTTCTGGCAGCCAGTTGCGCCTCGAGCACGAGTTTGGCCGAGGCGACCTGTTGCAGCGAGTCCAGCTGCTGCTCCCGACGCGCTGCCAGCGTGAGCTGCTCAGCCAGCGCCTGGCGGCTGTGCGACAACTCGGCGATCAGGCGCACGCCTTCCTGGTTCAGGCGGGTGATGTCCTCCTGGCGAATCACCGCTTCCTGACGCAACTGGCGCAACTCGGCCTGCAGGCTCTGGAGTTGTTGTTCGTGGCGCCGCTGATCCTGCTCGCGCTGCTCCCTGGCCGCACTGCGGTAGTGCTCCAGGGCCTGGCGTGCGTGCTGGTGCTTTTCTTCCAGCGACTGGCGATGCTGTTCGTTCTCGTCCAGACGTTCCTGCAAGGCGGCCAGACGGACCTCCAGCGTGCGGACAACGGCAGCCTGTTCCTGGCGCTCCTCACGGGTCTTGTCATGCGCGGCGCGCTCGGCAATGAGGGCCTGTTGCGTCTGGCCCAGACGCAACCCCTGCTCGGCATGGGCCGCACGCAGCGTCTCCAGCTCCTGGCGCATCCGCGTCGTCGCCGCCTCGGCGTCGGCGCGCACGGTCTGTACCTGGATCGCGGCTTCGGCCTGCAACTGGGCCGCCAGGCGACCGACCAGATCCTGCAAGGTGTCGCTGATGCTGCGCGGCCGGTCCTGGCCACCCTCTTCTTCTTCCAGTTCTTTCAGATATTTGTGGATGGTCGTCTTGGAACCGGTATTGCCCAGTTCCACCCGCACCGCATCCACCGACGGATGACGGCCTAGTGCCAGCAAGGCATCACGGGCTTTCTTCACTTCCGATTTGTAGAGGCCGGTGCGTGCCATGGTTCCAATCCGTTATTTGATAATGTATTACATAATACGTAATTACATAATATATTCAAGGATTTTTCCTTGATTATCTTTTTAATATTAAGATTGAATATTGGATCATTATTCAATCTTATCGGCTAAAATCGCCCGAGATCCTCTCATCGGGCTGTAATGCCCCTTCATTGCGCCCTTGTCATGATCGATATTGACGACTACCTGCACGCTGCCACCCGTGACAACACGCGCCGCAGCTATCGCGCCGCCGTGCGTCACTTCGAAGTCGAATGGGGAGGCTTCCTGCCGGCCACGGCCGACAGTCTCTTGCGTTATCTGGCCCACCACGCCGGAAAACTGGCGCACAACACCCTCAAGCAGAGGATCTCGGCACTGGGGCAGTGGCATGTAGACCAGGGGTTTCCCGATCCGACCAAGGCGCCCGTGGTGCGCAAGATGCTGCGCGGCATCCAGGAGCTGCACCCGACGCAGGAAAAGCGGGCCAAGCCCTTGCAACTGGCCGCCCTGGAACAAACCGTGACCTATCTCGACCAGCAACGCGAATTGGCTCGCCAGCAGTCTCGTTTCACCGATCTGCTGCGCCATACGCGGGACAAGGCCCTGCTGCTGATCGGATTCTGGCGGGGCTTTCGCAGCGACGAACTGGCGCGCCTGGATATTGCCCGCATCGAGGCCGTGGCAGGCGAAGGCATGCGCATCCACCTGCCGCGCACCAAGACCGACCGCAACCTCAAGGGCAGCACCTACAAGACGCCGGCGCTCTCGCGGCTGTGTCCGGTGGCGGCCTATCTGGACTGGCTGGCAGTCAGCGGCCTGAGCAGCGGGCCGGTGATCCGCGGTATCGATCGCTGGGGCCGCATCAGCGAAGAGGCAATCCATGCGGTGAGCATCATTCCGCTATTGCGGCGGATCCTGAGTTCGGCCGGCATTGACGATGCCCATCTCTACAGCTCGCACTCACTGCGCCGCGGCTTTGCCAGCTGGGCCAGCGCCAACGGCTGGGAGATGCGCGCCCTCATGGAGTACGTGGGATGGAAAAACATTCATTCGGCGGCACGCTATGTGGAATCGCAAGACCCCTACCACCGCGCCATGCTGGAACGCCTGCTGCCGGAGCAGCCCGCCACATTGGGCACAGCAGATGAGGCTGACCTGCCATAGGATCAGCCCGCGTCAACGCAAGACGCACGGAAAGACTTACTCGCAGTCCGGATTGCCGTGCGTCTTGACGCACTGGCTGCGCGCGCAGGCGGCAATGACCTGGTTGCGGCCATATTCATTGATGTCGACTGTCACGTAGACAGGATATTGCTGATACTCGGTGCGCAGGATGTCCTGGCATACCGTATCGGTGCGATTGCCGTTGACCACCGAGCTGCAGCGGGTCTGTCCGGTCGGCACCTGGATGGCGCGGGTCCGCATCTCCATACGGGTCTGCTGGATGATCGGGTACTGCGCATAGGCCGCCGGAGCGCACTGGCTCTCCGTGGCGCGATAGGCTTCGGTGGCGCAGCCACCCAGCGCCAGCAGCAGGGCCAGCCACGGGAGTACGGCGTGGTTTTTCATCGAGAGGGTCTCATTGCTTGTTTGCCGGGCAGAGATTGTAGCCGCGCCGCACGGCCAACACCATCGACTCTCCCCTGCCTGATGATGGGAGTGAAATCGGCAAGCGCCTGCCGATGTTGTATGACATTCACACTCGCGCACTCTCAAATGAAGAGTTGGCAAGACATTCCGCGCAAGCTCGCCTATGCTGGGACCGCCGCATCCATGGCCGCCAGCGCCATCGACGGCCCCCATAACCAGATCAATATTCAGAGACAGAGACCTTCATGAACCGATTCCTGCGCATTGCCCTTGCCTCCACCTTGTTGTCGGCCGCCGTAGCCCAGGCTGCGGACCGCCTGCCGGTGATTCCGCCCGATCAGTACACGCCGGAACAGAAAAAAGCCGCCGATGAATTCCTCGCTGCGCGCAAGGTGCCTGTGTTCGGCCCCTTCGAACCCCTGATGCACAGTCCCCAGGTGATGACAGAGGCGCGCTCCATGGGCGACTACCTGCGCTACAAGTCGGCCATCGGCAACACCCTCAGCGAGCTGGTGATTCTGATCACGGCGCGCGAATGGACCCAGGATTACGAGTGGTACGTGCACTATCCCATCGCCATCAAGGCCGGTATCAAGCCGGAAGTGGCCGCCGCCATCGCCGACGGCCGCCGTCCGGAAGGCCTGAGCGAGGATGAACAGATCGTCTATGACTTTTCGCTCGAACTGCATCGCAACAAGCGTGTTTCCGACCAGACCTTTGCCCGCGCCGAAAAACGCTTCGGCAAAAAAGGCGTGGTCGATCTCACCGGCATCAATGCCTACTACACGCTGCTGGCCATGCAGATGAATGTCGCGCAATACCAGACACCCAAGGACGCCAAGCGACTGGTGCGATTCCCCGACTAAGAGAAAAAACGGCCTCCCACATGGGAGGCCGTTTTGCTTCAATACTGCCGGCGCCGGTCTGGAGAAGTCATTCCCAGGCCGTCTCAGGCACGATCCCCAGCGACTGGAACGCCGGTCTGGCAAACCAGTACCCCTGCATCAGGTCGATTCCCAGTGCCGCCAGATGATCGCGTTCGGCACGGGTCTCCACGCCCTCGGCCAGGATCTCGATGTCGAGCTCACGACAGATGGCGGCAATGCCGGCCACGATGGCCTGGCGCGGCTTGTCGGTATCAATGTTGCGGACCAGGTCCATGTCGATCTTGATCAGATCGGGCTGGTATTCGGCCAGCAGGTTCAGGCCCGCATAACCGGCACCGAAATCGTCGATGGCAGTGCGAAAACCGAAGCGGCTGTATTCCTTGAAGATGTTCACCAGATGCGGACGGTCGTCCACCCGCTCGCCTTCGGTCACCTCGAAGATGATGCGTTCGATCGGAAAATCATGTTTGCGCGCCGCCTTGAAGGTGCTCTGGATACAGACCTCCGGACGATAGACCGCATTGGGCAGGAAGTTGATCGACAGGAACTGCGTCATGCCCAGCTGCGCCGCCCCCTCCACGGCCTTGGTGCGACAAGCCTGGTCGAAACGATAGCGATTGCCGTCGTTGACCTGGGCCAGTACGGTATGGGCGGGCTCCCCCTGGGGGCCGCGCACCAGCGCTTCGTATGCGTACACCGAGCGCGTGGACAGGCGCACGATGGGCTGATAGGCATACTCGAATTCGATGTCCAGCGTGCCCTCCTCCGAGCAACCCTCGCAGGAGCGGCGCGCAGCGTCCTCTCCCGGGTTGGCATGGGAGGCTGGGAGTATGGGAATCATTCTCTCTCCGGCAATCATGGTTTGCAAAACGGCATCCATGCTACATCATCTCGCCAACGATACCAGAAGTTTCACAAAGCAATTGATCTCCAGCCCTCGCGCCGCCACTGCTCCAGGCCCTCTTGGCCAAAGCGCCAGAGGTGCAGCCAGCCGTGCTCCAGCAACTGCCGCACGATGGCATGGCGGGTGACGATGGCGTCGATGGCCTCGGCCGGGGCATCGATCACCACGGTCAGGCGCAGCGGCTCATGTATCCACTGCTGACCATCATGCAGGGACTGGCGCGACAGGCCGATGCGCAAATCTCCGCCATTGCCCTCGAACACGCCGATGGTGCCGCCCACCACGTTGTGCAGCAGCTTGTTGCCACTTCCCAGGCGCAGCGGGTCGCTGGTGGAGGCGTGGTACTGCCAGTTGATCCAGTGGGTCACCAGCATGGGTGCGGTCATCAGCAGCTCCAGTACGCTGCCGTCGTGATCCTGGCAGGCATCGTAGTCGTGCAGGAAGCAGCGTCCGCCCAGATCCAGGCCACGGCTGCGCGCGCGCGGCGCGATCAGGAAGGCGGCGTTGCCGGTCAGGCCCCACTCGGGACGCGTCTGGGCGCCGTCATTGGCGCGGCGACGCAATTGCTTGAGCAGCACCGGTGCGGCCTGGGTCGGATCCATGCCCAGCCGCAGCGCACGTTCACGGCGCACACGATCACCGGCCTCGGCCAGCACCGGTTGCAGGGCTTGCCAGCGCGACCGCGCGGCCGTCGGCAGCAGGTCCAGATCGAAGGCTTCGATTTCGTCAGTGGTGGTGTTGTGCAGGACGGCCAGGAAATGGCTCTCTTCAGGCAGGAAGATCTGCCGCTCCAGCAGGCCGCGTCGCACGTCGTGCTCGTTGAGCAGTTGCGCCAGCGTACGCGCGTTGACTTCGCCGGTCTGGCCACAGCAGGCCCCGCAATCCAGCGCCGCCGCGTGGGCGTTGTTGGCCGACTGGCTGCCATGTCCGACCAGCAGGACCAGCGGCGACACCTGGCGGTCCAGTCCCATGGCGTGCAGGACGCGGGCGGCCAGCGCCACCTTGTCTTCCAGCGGGACGCCGACCAGTTGCGGCCGGCACAGGTCGCGATACCGCGCCGGCAGCCCGGCCAGATCATCGCGCGCACGCTCGGCCTGACCCGGTCGCAGCCATTGCCACAAGCCGCCCAGCGCCGTCACACCCGCCACCTCCACGAACGAAAACGCCGAACCCGGCCAGCGTGTGTTGCCCGACCACTGCTCTCTGAAGGCCAGCGTCTTGCGCCGCGCCCGTGCCACGGCGCTGGCCAGCACGCCGCCGTCGGCGGTTGCAGCGGCCGGCATGAACACATCCTGCACCTGGTAGGCCGGAGCCAGCAGGCCCGGCAACTGCGGGCGACTGGCCTCGGTCGCCAGCGGCGTATAGGCCACCGGCAGGCCAAAGAAACCGGCAAAGCCCAGCGTCTGCATGCCCGGATGCACGGCCTCCAGTGCCCGCCGCAAGGGTTCGCTGCGCACGTCGATGCAGAAGGCGGCCTGCACCTCCACCGTGGGCGTGCCGCCGGCATCCTGCTGTAGCAAGGCGGCCGCCAGTTTGCGCTGGTAGCCGGCCTCCAGCGCGACCTGCCACAGTTCATCGACCAGCAGATCCTGGCGAACCTGCTCCAGCCGTTCCTGCGAACGTGCCCAGGCCTGCTGTACGGTATGGAAGGCGTGGCTGGCGGCTTCATCATCCTTGCACTCCAGCAGCAAGGCACCCCACGCCATGCGAATGGCCAGCAGCTCACGCAGGTGCTCGTCGCTGCCGCCTTCCAGTTTGGCCTGCCAGCCCAGATAGGCACACCAGGAGGCCCAGCCATTGACAGTCAGCAGTACCGACTCCAGGTAATCGGCCCAGACCTCGGGTGGCAGGTCCATGTGCCGCATGACCCACCGTTCGGCCTCGCGTGCACAGGCAGGCAAGGTACGGATGCCCTCGGCAATATGCGGCAGGCCCATGAGCAGGCCGATACCGTGGTCGTGCTCCAGCGTCTCGCGCCAGAAGGCGTACAGGCCCATGCCGCGCTCGGGCTGCCAGTCGGCCTGGTGGCGGTCGAAATAGGCGGCGCAGGTCTGGCTGACCTGGTGCGTGATGGCCTGGCGCCAGGAGAGCCGGGTATGGCGCTGGGGGTCGTTGTCCAGCACATCGATGAGCAGCGGCAGGCGTGGCACCGGGCTGGCCGAGGCCAGTACGGCAAGACAGTGGGCGACGTCGAAGCCACGCTCCTGGGCCTCGATGGACTGCGCCAGCGCGTACTCCAGGTCGGCCTGCGTGACACGGCCCTGGTCCCAGGCCTGCTGCAGTTGATCCTTCGGCGGAAACACCTGGATGCCGCCCAGCAGCGCCATGCGCGCCGCCACCTGGCGCAGCGGCATGCCGACCCGTGACCAGTGCGGATTGACCGCAATGGCGCGATCCAGCGGCCAGGCCGGAGCGATGGCGCCGCAGGCATCCTGGCAGGCTTGCTGCAGCTGTTGCTCCAGTTCAGCGTTCCAGGCGGCGACCGGCATGGTGGCCTGCGCCTGGCGATGTTGGACAAATTGGTTCATGCAGATTCTCCGGTGAGTCGGGTTCAGCCCTGGCCACGGCCATCGCTGGCAAGATTGTTCACTTGTTGCCCGGTGGCGGCCCGGCGGGCGCTGGGTGCCCAGTTGGAGGGCCAGAGTTGCAAGGCCAGCCGGGTGTAGGCTTCATCCAGATAGAAGCCGGCGTAGCTGCGACGGCGCCAGGCGGCCATGGCCTGCGGCGCCAGTTGCAACAGACCCATGCAGACATACAGGGCCAGCATCGCCAGCAGCGCCGTCACGCCAAACACGGCGCGCGGGTAATCGTTGATATGCAGCGGCAGCAGGTGGGCCAGCAGCGCGGCCAGCGTCAGCCCGGCGGCCCCCAGCAGGCCCAGCAGCCAGCCGCGCACCCGACCACTGCCCTTGGCCGTGGAGTACCACAGCAGCGGTGCCCAGGCCAGCCCGAGTATGCCGCTCCACCACCACGGCCAGGCGGCATGCGGGCTCAAGCTGTGCAGGCCCAGCACCAGGGCGATACTGACCACGGGTGCCAGGATCACGCTCCAGGCCGACGGAGTCGCGGCGCTGTAAAGGGCCGACAGGCGGGTCTCCCGCACCACCGAGGAAGCCGACAGAAAGGCATGCGCCTTGTAGAGCGAGTGACCGATCAGGTGCAACGCAGCGAACAGGTACAGGCCGGCCGCGCATTCCAGCAACATGAATCCCATCTGCGCCACGGTCGACCAGGCCAGCTTGACCTTGATACTGATGCGGGTGAGCATTACCAGCCCGGCCAACAGAACGGTGCCGGCGCTGACGATGAGCAGCACGGCGCGCGCGGCGACGGCCTGCTCCAGCAGGGGCGCAAAGCGCACCAGCACGAATCCGCCCAGGTTGACCACGCCCGCATGCAGCAAGGCCGATACCGGGGTGGGCGCCTCCATCACCTGGATCAGCCAGCCGTGCACCGGCAGCAAGGCCGTGCGCAGGATCACCGCCAGGGTCAGGCACAGTGCGCTCATCTGCAAGGCGCTCGACATGCCGCGCTGGTCCAGGTACAGCCACAAGTCCGAGAACGAGCCGCTGCCCACGCTCGCCCAGGCCAGTGCAGCGGCGGCGATCAGCAGGCAGTCGGCGATACGGTCGGCAATGCTCTTCTTGTAGGAGGCCAGCCGTGCAAACGGACGGTCCGGATAGAAACACAGCAAGCGTTGCAAGGCCAGGCCGACCACTGCCCAGGCGGCGATGAGCACCACCCAGTGATCGGCCAGCAGCAGCAGGTGCACGGCCGTGAGCACCAGCGCCAGGGCGGCGGCATATTGACGCTGCCCCTGCTCGCCTTGCAGATAGCGCGCGGAGAAGCTGCCGATCACCGTGCCCAGTCCCTGCACCAGCAGGGCCAGCACCAGCCCCAGCGTGGTCGGGTGCAATACGCCCGGCCAGGGCGCGCCAGCGCGGCCCGCCACCAGATTGAACAAGGCCCACAGCAAGGCCAGCAGGGACAGCAACCGGAACAGCGTCCAGACGCGTGGCGGCGCCAGCCGGGACAGGCCCAGCACCAGGGCGGCGGCCATCGTCAGTGCGGGCGGTGCCCAGGCACTGCAGGAGATCAGCGGGATGGTCGTCATGACAAGCAACCTCATGAATTGGAATGCCATCATGATGCTTGCCATCGATCGTTCTGTAAATTACATTTATGAGAACAAATTCATTCACAAATAAGAACGATGCGCCTAGAACAGCTTAACTTTCATCATCTGCGCTATTTCTGGCGGGTTGCCAAGCTCGGCCATCTCACCCGGGCGGCGGAAGAGCTTCATACTTCACAGTCGGCCGTATCGGCCCAGATTCGGCAGCTGGAGAAGCAGCTGGATGAAGATCTCTTCATCCGTGAAGGTCGCCGCCTGAGCTTGACCGATACCGGGCAGTTGGTGTTCAACTATGCCGACAACATCTTTGGCCTCAGCCAGGAAATGCTGGGCCGGCTGGAGGGGCGCTCGGCCGGCGTAACGCGTCTGCGGGTGGGCAGCGTGGCCACGCTGTCGCGTAACTATCAGGAAAACTGGATCCGGCCCATGCTCTCGGATCCCTCGGTCTCCCTGACGCTGGAGTCGGGCTTGCTGGAGGGCTTGCTGGAACGACTCATGCAGCACCAGCTTGATGTGGTGCTGGCCAACGAAACCGTCCCCTCCGATCCCGACCGGCCGCTGCACTGCCGCTTCCTGGGCAGCCAGGCGGTCTCGGTGGTGGGGCCGGCGCATCGCTGGGAAGCCCGCAGCCTGCGTATTCCGCAGGATCTGGAAGGGGTCGACATGGCTCTGCCCGGTCCGCGCCACGCCTTGCGCATGCAGTTCGATGCGCTGTGCATTTCCAACGATGTGCGCCCGCGCATGCGCGCCGAGGTCGATGACATGGCCATGCTGCGTCTGATCGCCCGTGACAGCGGCTGGCTCACGGTGCTGCCCGAGGTCGTGGTACAGGACGAGTTGCGCAATGGCACCCTGGTGGTAGCCGGCCAGACCAGCGAGCTGGTGGAAAGCTTCTTCGCCATCACCACCCCCCATCATCACTACGACGAATTGCTGGACCGGCTCCTGGCCGGCGGCCCGCATTCTGCCTGAGGCTGCCTGAACATCTCGGGCATGCCTGGCCGCCCGCCGGTTACCACTCAGCAATAAATGTTACTAATGGGTAGAATGGAAAGCATAGTAGCGACTATATGCAATCTAATGCCATTATTGACAAGCTGGTAATGGCGTACACTTTGGCAACTCAGGAGCAAGTGCTGTCGAGCTTGCTGCTTCACCATAAGAAACCCGGCGGGCAGGATGAGGAAGGCACTTTTCAGGTATCGCGACGAGCTGGTCAGAATAGAGCTCAAGTGTCCGAGTGACACCGGCAGCGGCTGGACCTGGGATCTCTACATCAACGGCAAGCTGCAATTCTGCGGTGAGGATGCTCCTTTTGCCTTTGCCGAAGAAGCCATGGCCGCCGCCAAGCAGGCCAGCCGGCACCTGATCGACCTGCTGCACGCCGCCTCCTGAGCCGCGCTCACTGGCCGCCCGACCTTTTCCCTTTTTCTTCACTTGCGCTTGTGCTTCGGCTTGCAATTGCCATGCGGTTCATATATTATACATTTCAATATATTATTCAAAAGCATATTGAATCCCATGACCACCTCTTCCCCGCTGCAAGCCGAGCAGATGCGCCGTGCCGCCGGCCAGGCCGTGGCTGCGCTCAAGGTGCTCGCCAATGAAGACCGGCTGCTGCTGATGTGCCAGCTCTCGCAAACCGAAATGTGCGTGAGCGAGCTGGAGGAAGCACTCGACATCCGCCAGCCCACCCTGTCGCAGCAACTCGGTGTCTTGCGCAATGAAGGCGTGGTCAGTACGCGGCGGGAAGGCAAGCGTGTGTATTACCGTGTCGCCGATCCCAGGCTGCTGGAGATGCTGGGCCTGATGTATCAACTTTATTGCCCGAAGGAATGACCATGGAGATTGCCTGGAATAGCTTCACCCCTGCTGCCGCCTTGGGCGGTGGCCTGCTGATCGGACTGGCCGCGAGCGTGCTGGTCCTGTGCAATGGCCGCATCGCCGGGATCAGCGGCATCGTGGCGGGGCTGCTGCCACCGCAGGCAGCGGACCGTGCCTGGCGCCTGCTGTTCGTACTGGGCTTGCTGCTGGCACCGGTCCTGTATGCGCTCATACACGCCCTGCCCGCCCTGCGCATTGATGCCGGCTATGCGGAAATCATTCTGGCCGGCTTGCTGGTCGGCGTAGGCACCCGCTACGGCGCCGGCTGCACCAGCGGTCATGGCGTGTGCGGGCTGTCGCGCCTGTCGCCGCGCTCGGCGGTGGCCACGGCCTGCTTCATGGGCGCCGGTTTCCTGAGCGTCTATCTGCTGCGTCACGTACTGGATCTGCAAGGAGCGCTGCCATGAATTTCCTGCGCATGTTGGCCGCGCTGGTCGCGGGTCTGTTGTTTGGCCTGGGTCTGATCGTCTCCGGCATGGCCGATCCGGCCAAGGTATTGGGTTTTCTGGACCTGGCGGGTCATTGGGATCCCTCGCTGGCCCTGGTGATGGCCGGCGCCATCGCCATCGGCATGCCCGCCTTCACCTTGGCGCGCCGCCGCTCACGCGCCTGGCTGGATGCCCCCATGCAGTTGCCTGCCACGCGCACGATCGACCGTCGGTTGGTGCTGGGCAGCCTGCTCTTCGGTGTCGGCTGGGGTATCGCCGGCATTTGCCCGGGACCGGCGCTGGTCTTGCTGGGCATGGCGTCGGGCAAGGGGCTGATATTCGTGCTGGCCATGCTGGCGGGCATGCTGCTGTTCGGCCGGATCGAGGGTTTCAGGGCGAAATGAAGCTGGATGCAGGCGGATGCCGTCAATAGCGGCACTTGCCGCCCCTGCCCGGTTGGAATATGAAGAAATTTCACCAGGAATGGCCATGGACAATCGGCACGTCGCTGGCCGCGTCGACCTGGCCGCCTGCATCAGATTGCGCGCGATGGACCGTGACCGCAATGGGCGGTGGCTGCAAAGCGAATCCGGCCCGCCCCGGCCACAATGGCTGCCGGGCAAATACGAATTGCCCTCATTTTCGCTAATTGTCGTGGCCTTTGCGTCAGTGCGGCCCTAGAATCTGCGCCATTCTGCAACCTCGCAATTGAAGTGCCATGGCCAAATTCCATCTCGAACATCACAAGGTCGACGCCATCTCCTGGCTGCGCGCCGCCGTCCTCGGTGCCAACGACGGCATTGTCTCCACTGCCAGCCTGCTGGTGGGCGTGGTGGCGGCCAGTGCATCGCATGAGAACGTACTACTCACCGGCGTAGCCGGGCTGGTGGCGGGGGCCATGTCGATGGCCACCGGAGAATACGTATCCGTCCATTCGCAGGCCGACAGCGAGCATGCGGCCCTGAGCCAGGAGCGCGAGGAACTGGCGACCGATCCGGAAGGCGAGCATCGGGAGCTGATGGGCATCTACATGCGGCGGGGGCTGAACCAGGAAACCGCGCATCAGGTCGCTACCCAGTTGATGGCCCACGATGCGCTGGATGCGCATGCGCGTGATGAGCTGGGCATTTCCGAAACCACGGCGGCGCGGCCAGTGCAGGCGGCCGTGGTGTCGGCCTTGAGCTTTGCGGCCGGTGCGGCCTTGCCGCTGGCGGTGGTGCTGCTGGCGCCGGCGGCCAGCCTGTTGCCGGCCATTGTGATTGCGGCCCTGCTGTCGCTGGCGGTACTGGGCGCGGTCGCCGCCAAAACAGGCGGTGCCAATCTGTGGAAGGGCGCTTTGCGCGTGAGTCTGTGGAGCTCGCTGGCCATGGGCTGTACGGCCGCCATCGGGTCTTTCTTTGGCGCTGCAGTCTAGGGCCTGTGGTGGCCTACAGCCAACCCAGCCATTGTCCCCACAGCAGCTGACCCAGATAGCGTGACGGCAGCAAGGTGAACGCGCCCGCCACCAGGCAGGCTCCGATGTAGACCCGCTGCATGGTGCGCCGATGCAGCGCGATATCGCCGCGCAGCACCGCCGAGAGCCCACGGTAGAGCAGGAAAGTCGTAGCTGGCACCAGCAGATGCAGCGGCGTGTATCCCGCGATGTTGGGCAGGTCATGCGAACGGATGAAGAGTGCCGAGAGGACCGTGATGGCCATGCAGCTGAACCAGGCATAGCCCAGGATACGGTGCCATCGTGGCCGCGCCGTGCGGCCCAGCCGGGCCCAGAAGGCGAAGGGACCCATGACGACGGCAGCGAGCGCGACGCTCAGGTGGAGTGCAATGAGGGGTGTAAGGGACATGACAGGCTTTCAGCGGATCGGTGGAGCGATTCTGCTGAGGCCGCTGGCAGGACGATAGCGGGATGCGACGAAATGCAGAGGGAATGCCGCAGAATGCAGCGTCAGTGCCAGCTTGTAGCGATGACGGTAGCCAAGGCCGTCTGATAGCCGGGTGTTAAAGTCGTCCTGCCAGTGCGGCAAAAGTCCGGGAGGATATCTACCAATTCGGGATTGTCAATCACGACATAGCACACGGACGCGAACCCGATGCTCAACACCGCCAGCAGTCCAAACACGATCAGGACCATAACCCCCTCCTTCATGCGATCTGCATCATCTGAGCTGTTTGCATGGATCAGAGGCGCTGAGTCCGCAATGACGAAGGTGACGCCAGCGCAGCCTTTCCGACAACTCTGCCCCGGGACGACGCTGGCGCACATCAGACCAACGATGACAGAGTGCCGATGATTGCTCAAGAATGAGAAGCCTGCCTCTCAAGATGGAGAACAAGCCTTCATGTTTCGAAATTATTTAGATCATTTTTTAATGGCTGACCATTTCGTTGTGCCAGCCGTACCAACACCCGTCGGAGACGGTCTTGCCGTGAGGGGCAATCAGTGCTGCGCAGAGCCATCGTCCCCGATCAGCTCCTTCACCCTGCGCGCCAGCACATCGGCCGCAAACGGCTTGGTCAGCACCTGCATGCCGCGCTCAAGATGCCCATGATTGAGCACCGCATTCTCGGCATAGCCGGTCACGAACAAGACGGGTAATTCCGGACGTGGCGCACGGATGGCATCGGCCAGTTGTCGACCGTTCATGCCGTTGGGGAGCCCCACATCGGTGACCAGCAAATCCAGCTCGGGATAGGCGGCCAATACGCGCAAGGCCGAGGGGCCATCTTCGGCCTCCATGACGCTGTATCCCAGGTCGCTCAGGACCTCCACCGTCACCATGCGCACCAGCGGTTCATCATCGACTACCAGGATGGTCTTGCTGCCAGGCGCAGCCGCAGCACTGCTGTCCTCGGGCAGCGGCAGATCGTCGTCCCCGGCCTGGCCCACGTAACGCGGAAGATAGATGCACAAGGTGGCGCCCTGCCCCAGCTCGGAGTAGATGCGTACGGCGCCGCCAGACTGGCCGGCAAAACCATACACCATCGACAGCCCCAGCCCCGTGCCCTGCCCGGTCGGCTTGGTGGTGAAGAAAGGATCGAAGGCGCGCGCTACCACGTCCGGCGACATGCCGGTGCCGGTATCACTCACGCACAGCGACACGTATTGCCCCGGTGCCACACCGCGCTGCATGGCGGCGATGTCGTCGAGCCAGCGGTTGGCGGTCTCGATGGTCAGCCGCCCGCCATGCGGCATGGCGTCGCGGGCATTGATGCACAGGTTGAGCAAGGCATTCTCAAGTTGACCAATGTCGACGAAGGTATTCCAGAGACCGCCGGCGGCGATGGTTTCGACCGTGATGGCCGGGCCGACGCTGCGGCCGATCAGCTCGTGCATGTCGGCCACGATCCGGTTCAGATCGGCCGACTTGGGATCGAGCGTCTGCCGCCGCGAGAAGGCCAGCAGCCGTTGCGTCAAGGCCGCCGCGCGCTTGACGGCGGACTGCGCACCATTGAGGTGGCGCTCGATGTCGGAAATGCGGCCTTGGGCCAGCCGCACTTTCATCAATTCAAGACTGCCGCTGATGCCGGCCAGGATGTTGTTGAAGTCATGCGCCAGCCCGCCGGTGAGCTGCCCCACGGCCTCCATCTTCTGCGCCTGACGCAGGGCTTCCTCGGCCTCCAGCAAGGCAGTGGTGCGCTCCTGCACGCGTTGTTCGAGGGTGTCGTTGAGGGCGCGCAGCGCGGCCAGGGCACGGTCGCGTTCGGCTTCCACCGCACGCCGCCCCTCGATGTCGATCAGTACGCCCGGGAAGGTGCTGGCCTGGCCATCCGGCATCAGTTCCACCCGGCCATTGGCTTCCAGCCAGTAGTAACGGCCATCGCGCCGGCGGGTGCGGTATTGGTGGGCATAGGCACCACCGCGTGCCAGGGCTTCGCGGATGCGGGTGGAAAGCAATTCGCGGTCATCCGGATGGACCGACTGCATGAGGTCGTCCAGTTTCAGACCGGTCAGGCCCTTTTCCGGCGGCACGCCGAAGGCCGCTGCAAAGCCCTCATCCACGTTGAAACGATCCGAAGGGATATCCCAGATCCAGGTACCAATGATCGCCCCTGCTTCCATGGCCAGCTGCACACGCTGAACGTTTTCTCGCAGGGCGGCTTCGGTGCGGCGGCGTGCGGTAATGTCACGGAACAACACCGAGACCTGGCGCATCTCCACCGGCCCCACTCGGGTGGCCGAGACTTCGATGTGGCGGCCCACGGCCTGGAATTCCTGTTCGAAACGCAGCGGCTGGCCTGTCAGCAGGACCTGGCCATAGACATCCAGCCAGACCTGGGCATTGTCCGGTTCGATTTCCCGCAGGCGCTTGCCGACGATGCCCTCAATACCGGTATGCCGGTAATAACCCGAGTTGGCTTCGATGTGCACATAGTCACTGAGCGGCCCATGCGGACCATCGATGAATTCGATGATGCAGAAACCGTCATCGATCGCCTCCAGCAAGGCGTGTCGATACGCTCTGCTCAGGGGAGAATTGCCTTCCATTGCTGCTTGCTGATCCAAGATAACGCCCTTCCTCGTCGCACCGGTCTGATTGAGCGTCCTCCGCCAACACGGCTGCGTGATCACGGTAGAGCTTGTCGGCATCTTGATGGAATCACCGACCCTGAGGTCAGCTTCCCTGACGACTCCCTCCTGCCATGACCGCGCATGTGGGCGGGCACGCTCTGTCTTGTTGATTGGCTTCTATGACTGTCACTTCCTGCAAAACGCTCCCGCCGCGCTGAAATAATCCTGCCCGGACCAGTTCAAGAGGGTGCTGCGGCCGCGTGGGGGGCGCAGTCGTCGGGGATCTTCTGTCCCGGCGTAATGAGCGGAATCACCGCCGCCACCGGTGCCACCATCGCCAGGGCGGCGGCGGCACCGGCCCGCGCGGCCAGGGCTTGCTTGCTGGCACCGATGTCCGGTTTTGCGAATGTGCCACGTACATACAAGGGCGTGCGCAGCGACAGGATGCGAAGCTGCTTGGTGCGCGGGACCACGTCGAGGGACAGGGTCTCCCGGCCCAGATCGACCTGGCCACGGATATCGATGGCGGCATCCTCGGTGTTGAGAATGCCGTGGCGAACCTCTGCCAGACCATCCTTGATGCGGATATCGGCGGCACCACACAGCAGCTTGACCTGCTGGTCGCGATACAGCTTGGCGAACACTGCGTTGGCCAGGTTCAGCCCCGCTGCCTCCAGGATGAATTGACTGATGGTGCCCTGGCTGAGATCGGCCTTGATCTCGCCGTTGGCATGCGCCAGCATGGCCGCGACCGAATTGCCGCTACCGCTCAGATCGGCCCGGCCATCGACCTTGCCGAAGCTGGCATCGAAGCGGGCCAGGCGCGGGAACAGCTCACGCACCTGCACACCCTGCAATTGCAGTTGCAGCTTGCCCCCGATATCAGACTGACGCCCATCCAGACTGATCTCGCCCTCTCCCTTGCCGCCAGCCAGCGCAAAGCGCAGTGGCGCGGCGGTCAGCACCTGGTCCTGCAGGCGCAGCGTGGTGCTGGCGTCCTGCAGGGCAATGTCCGGATGCAGCTGCAGCCGCTCTGCATGCAGGCCGATCTCAGCATCCAGCTTGGCCCAGCGCTGTGGCTTGCCCTGCTGTTCGGGCAATACCCGTGCGTCGGACTTGTATGGATGCCCGGCGGATTTCTTCCCTACATCGGGCAGGTAGTCCGACAGGCGCAGGAGCTTGGCTTGCGCCGTCACGCGCAGGCGGTTCTTGGGTGGGCCCCGATAGTAGTGGGCATCCCCGGAAAAATCGCTGTCGCCGACCTTGCCGGTGAAGTGCGCATAGTGCCAGTCCCAGGCGCGGGTGTCGGGATTGAGGCGGGTAATGGTGAGCGCGCCTTCGGTACTGAAGGGTCGCGTGGCGGGAAGCGGCACGCCGCTGGCGGCGTAGAGACGATCGAGGCTGTCGCCGTTGAGCCGCAGTTGCAGTTCTGCTCGACTCAATTGATGAGGGTTGATGAGTTTGCCCGAGAGCACCGCGTGGACTTCACCCACCTCACCCTCGGCCTGCAAGGGGTAGACGCTGTCTTCGTTGAGCAGATCGGGCAAGGCGCCGCCGCGCAGATTGCCCTGGATGCTGGCTTGGCCAAGGCGCCCGGTGACGGCGGCCTGCACGACCGGTGCGGACGGGTCGGCCGGCGCGAGGCGCAGCTCTGCTGACTGATTGTTCGGGCTGACCAGGGGCCGGGCATCGAAGCGCAGATCCATGTCCAGCGGCTGGTCCACGTAACGGATCAGCGCGCGCTCGAAGACGATCTGCTGTATGTCGAAACTCCAGCGCGAACGCGGCTGGTCGGAAAAGCGCCAGCTCTTGTGGCGTTCATCGACGCGCTCCATGACCAGATCCAGTCCCTCCACGCGCAGGTCGCTGATGTACCAATGCCAGCGCAGCAAGGGCAAGGGGGAAAAGTGCAAGTCCAGCGTGCGGGCCCGCAGGAGGTGGTCCGCACTACGGGCCCACTCGGGATTGCCGATGTGCAGTTCGCGCGCGGTGAAATGCAGTTGCGGCAGCCAGCGACTGCTGCCGTCCCTGTGCGCGGGGGCCAGCGACCAGCCCAGCGTGATGGGGCCATCAACCCGGATCTCGCGCGCCAGCACGGAAGAAAGCTCACGCGTGATCCAGGGCTTGGCCAGGTTCCAGTCGAACAGGGCAATGAGCAGTGCCAGCGTGGCCATCAAAGCCAGCAGCGTCAGGGCCACCCAGGTCAGGAACCTGCCGACCCTCCTCGTCATCCTTGCCGTCTGTCCGCCTGCTCGCATGTCTCCCTTCCCCGTGGTCGCTTTGCATCGACTGATTCCTGCCCTGCAAACGCAACAGTATCAGCTGGCGGGCCGGCCACGGCTATAGGAGATTGCGCCGCCTCCCTGTCGGAATAGCGGCAGCCGGGCAAGAGCGTGCCGGACGCAGCGGCTCAGAAGGTTTCCCAGAGATCTTCGTCAGCGCGTACGGCGGCCTTGCTGGCAGGGGCAGACGCGGGCGCCGCCACTGCCGGTGTGCGCAGAACGGGGACCGTCGCAGCTTTCCGGGTCGCCACAGTCGAACGGGCCAGCACTGCCGGTTTGACCGGTGCCGCCACGGATACCGTGGCAGTTTGTGCCAGCCTGAAAATGCTGATCGCCGAGGCCAGCGTGGCCGCCTGCTCCTGCAAGGCTCCCGCTGCCGCGGCGGCCTGTTCGACCAGGGCGGCGTTTTGCTGGGTGCTTTGATCCATCTGGCCGACCGCTCGGTTGATTTCCTCGATCCCGGTACTCTGCTCGACGCTGGCGGCCGAGATCTCGCCGACGATGTCGGTGACGCTGCGAACGCTGCTGACCACCTGCTCCATGGTATGGCCCGCTTCAGCCACCAGCAGGCTGCCGCCCTCGACCTTGGCCACGGAGTCGCTGATGAGACCCTTGATTTCCTTGGCTGCCGCCGCCGAACGCTGCGCCAGCGAGCGCACTTCGGAGGCCACGACCGCAAAGCCACGCCCCTGCTCGCCAGCACGCGCCGCCTCCACGGCTGCATTCAAGGCCAGGATGTTGGTCTGGAAGGCGATGCCGTCGATGACGCCGATGATGTCGACGATCTTGCGGGAAGACTGATTGATTTCCTCCATGGTGGTCACCACCCGGCCGACGATTTCACCTCCCTGCAAGGCTACCTGCGAGGCGGTGGCCGCCAGTTGGTTGGCCTGACGGGCGTTGTCGGCGTTCTGGCGTACGGTTGAGGTCATCTCCTCCATGGCCGAGGCGGTTTCTTCCAGTGATCCCGCCTGCTGCTCGGTGCGGGACGACAGATCCATGTTGCCGCTGGCGATTTCTCCCGAGGCGGTGGCGATGGAGTCGGTACTGCGTCGCACACCAGTGACGATATCGACCAGGTTGTCGTTCATCTTGCGCAAGGCCGCCATCAACTGGCCCGTCTCGTCTCTGGAATGGGGTTCGATGCGCGTGGTCAGGTCACCGGCAGCGACATTTTCGGCCACACGGACGGCCTCGTTGAGCGGCTTGATGATAGAGCGTGCCATCAAATACCCCAGCAGGATGGCGGCCAGTACGGCAGCCACCGAGCAGGCCAGGGTCACCTGGATTGCCAGCGCGCCGTCAGCGACGGCCTTCGCACCTTCGGCGCGCAACTGGCTGTCCTGCGAATCGGCAAAGGCCGTGGCCAGAGAAAGATACTTGTTCTGGCTGTCGGTAATCTTGCGCAAGACGAATTCGTCTGCCGCACTCCCCTGACCCGCCCGGATCAGGGCCAGAAACTGCTCCCGACTGGCATCGAAGACCTGCCGTGCATCGTCGAGCACCTTGGCCTTCTTCTGGCCGACCGCAGTGACCTGGCGCGCCGTGATCTTGTCGAGGGCTTCCTTGCTGGCGCGAACGGCACCGTCGAGCTGGCCGATGCGCTTTTCATTGCCGGCCGGGTTGCCGATATCGATGGCCATGCCGCGCAGGTACTTGATCTGCTCATTGACGCCATCGCGCAGGTCGAACGCCCAGCGCACCTTCAGGTAACGGTCATTGACGATCTGGTCGATCGCGCGATTGATGTTGTTGATCTTGATGAAGGCGGTCACGCTCACCACCGCCAGCAGTGCCACGATGAAGGCAAATACGATCGCCAGGCGCGCGCCGACCTTGAGATTCCCGAAATATCCAAACATGCTGCTTCCCTATGCTGTTCATTTATTGTCTGTCTCTTCCAGTCCTCGAAGATCCAGCTTCTTGTTATCGAACAGGGATGCGAACCCCACTGCATTTTTTATTCTGGAGCCCGCATGATGCGCCAAGGAAACTCATCGCACAACTATTGCATCACACTATTTCAGCAAGTGTCGCAAAGTCATCACACAACTAGTTGTATCAATGTGTTTTCTTGTCACTTATTTGTTCAGAACACTACGCCGGCGCCCAGGATGATGTTGGCGTAAGGCGTACATTCACCGGTGCGGATATAAGCTTTGGCGCGCGCGGTAGCCTGCTTGAAAGCCTCGTGCGACATGCTGCGCGCTTGTGGCAGGTCCAGCGCGGCGATCTGTGCGGCCAGTGCCGGGCTGACACTCGGCATCTCATCGGCCACGATGTGGAATTCGACCTGCAATTCCGTGAGCACCGTGGTGAGCACCGTCATGAAGTCGGGCACGCCGCGGGTCACGGCGAGATCGATCACCGGTACACCCGCTGGTGCCGGCAGGCCGACATCACCGATGACCAGGGTATCGCCATGCCCCATGGTGGCGATGACCTGGGAAATGGCGGCGTTGAGCAAGGCTGTCTTTTTCATGGCAATGAGAATGGAAAGCGATCAGAGCACGACTTCGTCGCGCAGGGGAATGGAGGTCTGGGCGCCCACGCGGGTCACGCTCAGGGCGGCCGCCGCCTGGGCATAGGCAAGCGCATCGAACTGATCGCGACCTTGTGCGATGGCACCGATGAAACCGCCGATGAAGGTGTCGCCGGCTGCGGTGGTATCGACCGCCTGCACCTTGCGCGCCGGCAGATGCCGCTGCCGACCGTCGGCGAAGGAACCGTAGACCCCCTTTTCGCCCAGCGTCACCACCACATTGCGCGCGCCCAGGTCGTGCAACTTGTGCGCCAGCAAGGCAATGTCGTCGGACTGTTCCTCGGCCAGCATGGCGGCTTCGATCTCGTTCAAGATCAGGTAGTCGATCTTCTGCAGCAGTTCACGTGGCAGGGACTGCGCCGGTGCCGGATTGAGCACCACGATCTTGCCCAGGGCATGCGCCAGTTCGATGCTGTGGACGACGGTGGCCATCGGCACTTCCAGTTGCAGCAGGACGATGGATGCCTGTTCGATCAAGGGTCGGGCGCGTTCGATGCGCTCCACGTCCAGGCGGCCATTGGCGCCGGCGGCGATGACGATGCTGTTCTGGGCGTTGGCGTCTACCATGATGGAGGCGATGCCCGTGGCTTCACCGGCCACCTCATCGATGTAGCGGTCATCGATGCCGCAGGCGGTGATCGACTGGCGCATCTGCTGACCGAAGGCATCCTCCCCCACGCAGGCCACCATGGCCACGGCCGTACCGGGCGCGGACAGTCGGGCGCAGGCCACAGCCTGATTGGCGCCCTTGCCGCCGGGGATGGTCATGAATTTGTCGCCGGCCAGGGTTTCGCCCGGCAAGGGCATGCGCGGA
Organism: Herbaspirillum sp. C9C3; assembly: GCF_013359625.1. Classification (NCBI taxonomy): domain Bacteria; kingdom Pseudomonadati; phylum Pseudomonadota; class Betaproteobacteria; order Burkholderiales; family Oxalobacteraceae; genus Herbaspirillum; species Herbaspirillum sp. C9C3. The sequence continues at coordinate 460,699 of NZ_JABFMQ010000001.1, read as the reverse complement.
ACGCGCAGGACCAGGTCCATGTTGACGCTGCCGATGATGACGATCATGTGTACTCTCTTGTGCTCTCTGGTGTTCTGTTGCGTGATGCCGTGTTCAGGGGGTTTTCCGACGTGGGGCCGTCGAGCCGCGCAGCTGGAGCTGTGGCGCCACCGTCTCGCGCCGCGCCGGCAGAGCAGGATCGGCGATGCGTTCCAGCAGGAACTGCGCCGTCAGGTTGCCCAGCTTGCGGGTATTCTGTGCCACCGTGGTCAGCGGCGGATGGACGAACTGGGCCAGTTCGATATCGTCGAAGCCCACCACCGACAATTCGCCCGGCACGTCGATCTGCAATTCGCCCGCCGCGCGCAGCACGCCGATGGCCATCATGTCGTTGCAGCAGAAGATGGCGTCCGGACGTGCACTGCGCTGGCGGCCTTGCAGCAGCTGCATGGCCGCCTGGTAGCCGCCGATGCCGCTGAAGTCCGCATGCAGCAGGTCGCTGTCGGCCAGCGCCAGTCCGCCCGACTGCAAGGTCTGGCGGAAACCTTCCACCCGTTCGTCCGACAGTTCCAGGCCATCCGGTCCGGCAATGCAGGCCACGTGACGGCACTGCAACTGCAGCAGATGACTTGCCGCCAGGCTGCCGCCGAGGGCGTTGTCGGTGCTGACCAGGTCAATATCGAGCTCCTTGGGCGCCCGGTCCAGCAGTACCGTCGGAATATCCAGCTTGCCGGTCGGGTTGAGGTCGGCCTGGTTCAGGGTGGCGATGATGAGTCCATCGCAGCGCTTGGTCTGCAAGACCTGCAGATAGTCGCGCTGCTTGTCCGGATCATCGTCGGAATTGCAGAGGATGACGCTGTAGCCGGCCCCGTAGCAGTGATCTTCGATCCCGCGCGCCAGCTCCGAGAAGTACGGATTGGTGTTGTTGGGAATGATCAGGCCGATACTGCCCGTGACCTTGCTGCGCAGGGAGCGCGCCAGGGCACTGGGCACGTAGTCCAGTTCCTTGACCGCGGCCAGTACGCGCTCACGGGCGTCGCTGCTGACCGGGCGCGTCTGGTTGAGCACATGCGAAACCGTGGTGTAGGACACCCCGGCCAGCCTGGCGACATCCTTGATGGTGGCCATGGCGGTTTCGCTTAACGTGCGTGGCGTTGACCGCGACGGCGATAGGTATCCAGGATCACGGCCACCACGATGACGGCGCCGGTGATGATGCGCTTCATTGGTTCGCTCACGCCGACCTGGGCCAGGCCGGCTTCCAGCACCGAGATGATGAGCACGCCGATGAAGGTGCTGACCACCGAACCACGACCGCCCATCAGGCTGGTGCCGCCAATGACCACGGCAGCAATCACCTGCAGTTCCATGCCCACGCCGCCGTTGGGATCGGCCGCTTCCAGGCGCGACACCTGGAACAGCGCCGCGATACCGGCCAGCGCGCCCATCAGGGCAAAGGCCAGGATCTTGCTGGGATTGGGGTTCACACCGGACAGGCGCACCGCTTCTTCATTGGTGCCGATGCCGATCCAGTAGCGGCCCAGCACGGTGCGGGTCAGCACCAGTTGGGCGATGATGACGATGGCAATGGCCGCCAGGAAGGCCGGCGACATGCCCAACAGAATGGGCGAGCTGACCACGTCCACGGCGCTGCCGATGTATTCGGTGCGCGAATTGGTGACCTGGTAGGCCAGGCCGCGTGCGATTTCCAGCACACCCAGCGAGACGATGAAGGAAGGAATGCGCCAGTGCACCGAGACCATGCCGGTGAGCGTGCCGCACAACGCGGCCACCACCACACCCAGGGGCGCGGCAGCATACAACGGCCAGCCCCAGCGCACCATGGCCATGGACAGCATGGAGGCTGCCAGCGCCATTACCGAGCCCACCGACAGGTCGATGCCACCGATGATGAGGATGAAGGTCATGCCCACCGACATGACCACCAGTGGCGGGATGTCATTGGACAGCGTAATGAAGGTCGCCGCACTGAGGAAGTTCTCGCTCAGGAAGGCGAACATCACGCACATGGCCAGGAGCGCTGCGATCAGGCCCAGGTAATTCTTGAAACCGGCCAGATAGGCCGCTTGCCGGCTGACGGCGGGGGTAGAGGAAGAGGTTTGCATCTGTCTCGTTGATTCTTGGCAGTTGATAGTCGGGCCGAGGGTGCCGGCCGCTCAGGCGGTATTGCCGGCCACGTGCGCCGTCGCGACGGCTTCCTGGCGGCCCACGTAACCACTGAAGGCAGCCGCAAGAATGCGCTCCTGCGACCAGTCATCGCGACTGAAGGTGTCGGCAATGCGGCCCGCGCTCATGACGGCGATGCGGTCACAGATCTGCATGAGCTCGCGCAGGTCGCTGGAGACCACCAGCAGGCCCTTGCCTTGTGCGGCCAGTTCGGCAAAGAGGCGGTAGATATCGGACTTGGCGCCGATGTCGATGCCGCGCGTGGGTTCGTCGAACAGCATGATGGGGCAATCGCGGTACAGCCAGCGGGCGATCACCACCTTCTGCTGGTTGCCGCCCGACAGTTCTCCCGCGGCTTGCGCCACGCTGCCGCTGCGGATGCGCAGTTTCTTCACATAGTCTTGCGCCACGCTGCTCTCGCTCGCGTGATCGAGCATGCCGGCGCGGCTCACGCTGCCCAGATTGGCCAGCGAGGTATTGACGCTGATGGCTTGCGGCAGCAGCAGGCCCTGCCCTTTACGGTCCTCGGTGACCATGGCGATGCCAGCCTTGACCGCATCCCTGGGACTGCGAATGCGTGCAGGCTGCTGGCTGTCGCCGATCAAGATTTCACCTTGATCGGCACGATCGGCACCGAAGATAAGACGCAGCAATTCGGTGCGACCGGAACCGATCAGGCCGGCAATGCCCAGCACTTCACCGGCATGCAGCGCCAGGCTGGCCGGCTGCACGACGGGGGCGCGACCCAGGCCGCGGATACGCAGCACAGGGGCGCCGATGCGCCGATGTCCGGCATCCAGATCGACCTTGGTCAATTCACCGGCCATCAGTTGCACCAGTTGTTCGGTGGAATAACGGCCGATGTCGTCATTGCAGACCAGCTTGCCATCGCGCAGGACCACGATGCGGTCGGCGATGCGCTTCAACTCTTCCAGTCGGTGCGAAATGTAGATGATGGCCACACCTTCGGCGCGCAGACGCTCGATGCGGGAGAACAGCAGTTCCACCTCGCGGTTGGTCAGCATGGCCGTGGGTTCGTCCAGGATCAGGCAGCGACAGCTGCCAATCAGGTTGCGCGCGATCTCGACCATCTGCTGATGGCCCAGGCCCAGATCACCGACCGGGGTCCAGGGGTCCAGCTCGCCCAGCCCCACCACTTCCATCTGGGCGCGGGCGGACTCGGCCAGCTTCTTGCGGTCGATCCAGCCGAAACGGCGCGGCAATTTTTCCAGAAACAGGTTTTCGGCAATCGACAGCGTGGGAATCAGGTTCAGTTCCTGCATCACCATGCGGATGCCGAGGGATTCAGCCTGAGTGCGCGAGACCGGTTCATAGGGCAGACCGTCCAGCGTCATGCGACCGGCGCTGGCATCGACCAGACCGCAGATGATCTTGGAGAGCGTACTCTTGCCGGCGCCGTTTTCGCCGGTCAGTGCCAGCACCTGGCCCGGATGCAGATCCAGGTCGATGCCATCGAGCACCGGTGCGGCGTAGCGCTTGCCGATGCCGGACAATGTCAGCAGGGGCGAGCCTTGGGAGGGGGAGTCGTTGGGCTGCATGGTTCTGTAGCGCACAAGGAGGGAGAGGCAAAGCCCTGCGCCCGGTCACGGGCGCAGGCACCTTGCAAGGAAGACGCGCGAGGCGTCGGTGTTACTTGGTGACCAGCGAGACCTTGGTCTCGACCACGCCACCCAGGGCGCTTTGCGGCTTCTTCTCGGCGATCGCCTTGAGGGCGGTCTCGATGCCGAAGACGGCTTGCTGCTGGGCGAACTGGTCGACGGTGGCCAGCACGCGGCCATCCTTCAACATCGGCTTGATGGCGTTGATGTTGTCGTAGCCGACCAGCAGCACCTTGCCGGTCTTGCCGGCGGCGCGGATGGCGGCCACGGCGCCCAGCGCCATGTTGTCATTGCCGGCCAGGATGGCCTTGATGTCCGGATGGGCGTTCAGGATCGAGGCAGCGACCTTGTTGCCCTGGTCGATTTCCCACTGGCCGGACTGCACCGTGACCACGTTGGCGCCGACATCCTTCATGGCATCCTGGAAGCCCAGGGTGCGCTGCTGTGCGTTGAAGGTGGTGGAGACGCCTTCGATGATGGCAACCTTGTCACCCTTCTGCAGCTTCTTGCCCAGGTAGTCGCCGGCCAGCTTGGCGCCCTTGCGGTTGTCGGGGCCCACGAACGGCACGGTGATGCCCTTTTCCTTCAGGGCGGCGTCGTCCAGCTTGTTGTCGATGTTGACCACGATGATGCCGGCGTCGATGGCCTTCTTGACCACCGGCACCAGAGCCTTGGAGTCAGCCGGCGCGATCACCAGGGCATTGACCTTGGAGACGATCATCTGCTCGACGATCTTGATCTGGTTGGCAGTGTCCTGTTCGTCCTTGATGCCATTGGCGATCAGGTCGAACTTGCTGGCATTGGCCTTCTGGTATTCGCGGGCGCCGTTCTCCATGTTGAGGAAGAACTCGTTGGCCAGCGACTTCATGACCAGCGCCACCTTGGGCTTGGCCGGGGTCTGCGCCATGGCGGCGCCGGGGAGGACTGCACAGGCCAGAGCGGCGATGGCGAAATGGCGGCGGGTGAATTTGTTCATCTGGGTCTCCAGTATTGATGTTGCCGGCGTTTCCTAGAAGATAGACGCCGTTATCGGTGCGCAAACGTTTGCGCGGATTGGAGAATAGCACCGCAAAATCAGAAAATAAAGCTGCGGTGCAGCTTTTTTTTTCATCTCGGATGAACGCGTAAGGAAGGATTCGGCAGACCGTCACCGGCACCGGAACGACAAACGGCGGGGAGCGCCGAGCGGACGCTCCCCGCCGTTGCGAGAAGAAAATGCGGTAGTGAAACGACCAAGCGCGCAGGTCACCAGCACGGCACCGTTCCCATGTCCACGCCCTTGCGCAGGATGGAAAACGGCATGCTTCAGGCCAGTACTGGTACGGACTCCCCGGCTTGCCTCGAACACGCAGCACCGGCCACAAGGCCAGTCTGCGTCAGGATGATGGTGAGAGGATCAGTGACCGAAATGCGTACGGCGCCAGACGTAGGCACCAAAGGCGCAGCTGCCCACGACCACGTACATCGCGTACCACACCAGTGCCTGGCTACCGTAGCTCATGAGCAATTCCATCAGTTTCATGCTTGTCTCCTCTGCTTTTGATGGCCGGACTGTTATTCGCCCGGCTTATCGTCCCAAGGGGTGAAAATGTCGAAACGACAATATCCCCGGCTTGCTGCGGGCGCTGTTGTCAGTAGTATCAGCGTCAGCGCCCTTCCACGCCGCGCCGCTACAGGCCCGTGCAAGTATCTTGCTACTGCCAAAAGCTGATGTAAACAAGGGCTTGTTTTGCGCAGCAGCAATTCATGGCCGAGCTCATAGTGCGCATTTCGTTGTCGTAGGGATTCACTTCGTCATGTGGAAGCGAAAGCCCGCGAGAGGCCCGTTTCCGGGTGGAATCGCACTAATGGTGTGCAATAACTTATTTTTTATATAATTTTTTGCATTGCAAAACAAAAAGTCGGCAAATCGTCGCCAAATAGCGACTTGGTGCGTCTCGTAAGCGTATTTATGATGTTTATGTAGGACATCGCGCCAAGTGGATACGAGGAAAAAGAGACGCACCGAGATGTTCACGCCGCTTATATCTCCTTGCGCCACAGCACCATGGTTCCCAGCACTCCGGCCAGGATGGAGCCGCCCAGTACGCCCAGTTTGAGCTTGGCTTCGAAGTCCGGGCTCAATCCCTGGAAGGCCAGGCCGCCGATGAAGAGGCTCATGGTGAAGCCGATGCCGCAGAGCATGCAGACGCCCACGAACTGTCGGGTGCTGGCGCCGGCAGGCGCGGCCGCCAGTCCGCTGCGGACCATCAGCCAGGCCGCACCGAACACGCCGATGGTCTTGCCCAGCACCAGCCCGCCGGCGATGCCCAGCGGAATCGGTTCGAACAGACTGCCCAGCGACATGCCCTGCAAGGACACGCCGGCATTGGCGAAGGCAAACATGGGCAGCACCAGGAAGGCCACCCAGGGATGCAGGCCATGCTCCAGGGCGCCTGCCAGCGGCTGGTCGTCGGCATCGCGCATGGGGATGGCCAGCGCGGTGACCACACCGGCCAGGGTGGCGTGAATGCCGGACTTGAGCACGCACACCCAGATCACCAGCCCGACGACGATGTAGATATCGGCGCGCCGCACACCGCTGCGATTGAGCATCAGCAGCACCAGCGTCCCGACTCCGGCACCGGCCAGCATGCCCAGCGAGAGATGGTCGGTATAGAAGAGCGCGATGACCACAATGGCGCCCAGGTCATCAATGATGGCCACGGCCGTGAGGAAGACCTTGAGCGAGGTCGGCACGCGCGAACCCAGCAACATCACGATGCCGATGGCAAAGGCGATGTCGGTGGCCGCCGGAATGGCCCAGCCGCGCAGGGCCACCGGGTCGCCCAGGTTGATGAGGGCATAGATGCCGGCCGGCACCAGCATGCCGCCCAGGGCCGCCGCCGCTGGCAGGATGGCCTGCTTGCGCGAGGCCAGTTCGCCCTCGACGAATTCGCGCTTGATTTCCAGCCCGACCAGGAAGAAGAAAACCGCCATCCACAGATCGTTGACCCACAGCAGCAAGGGCTTGGAAAGGACCACCAGGCCGCCGATGTCGACCGTTCCCGGGATGCGGGTGAAAGCCTCGTAGGTGTCTCGCCAGCCGCTGTTGCTGATGATCAGTGCCAGTACGGCCGCGATGCCCAGGACGATGCCGCCAGCGGCTTCATGGGCGAAGAATCGGGCAAAGGCGTTGCCGCCTTGGTGCTGGTGAGGGGATGGGGTCAATGCGGGCTCCTTGTTGTCGTCATCAAAACAAGGCCTGACTGTAACAAAGGCGGCGGCTTTTCTCCAATCTTTCGGCCGAAGGCTGGCCATGCTCGGACAAAAAAAATGGGCCGTCCCTCTCCACAGGAACGGCCCGACCCTCCACACCACAAACCTTCATGACGGTATCTTGAACCGTCCGATGCGCACGCATTTCATGCGCATCTCTTCATCTCCTCATCTTTTCGGCAATCAGCGATACCAATCAGCGATACACCAGCACGGGAACCTTGCTGTGTGCCAGCAGCTTCTGCGTCTGGCTGCCCAGCAGCAGCCGCCCCAGTGTGGAACGCGCCTTGGAGGCCATGATGATGGCATCACAATGCTCGCGCTCGGCTACGCGCATGATTTCTTCGTAGGGACGTCCGCCCTGTGCCACCTGCACGGTGCAGGGCACGCCTTCTTTACGGGCCATCGCGGTGATCATCTCGACGCTGGCCATTGCGCGTTCACGCCCGGCCTCATCGGTACGCTCCACATCCACGCCGACGCTGACTTCGGGAATCGACAGGGCCCGCAGGTTGCCTGCCACCGACAAGCCGACCAGAGTGCTGCCGCAGCTCTTGGCCAGCGCGATGGCAGCCTTCACGGACTCGTTGCACAGACGGGAACCATCGGTTGCCAACAGGATGTTCTTGAACATGATGACCTCAGCAGGTGACTGGAATGCGTTGACTTGGTATGACTGCATACTAAGCCTCACCTGCATGGACGGATTTGACATGTATCAAGCCGTACCGGCTGCAGCGTCACAGCCGCCCTGCCTTTGCGCTGGATCAAATGGCGCCGGCCGCGGCGGGTCGAAACGCCATGAAGCGCCTCACCAGTTGCGCCAGCACCGGCCTGACCTGCTCTGCCAGCGCGGCCTGCAGGGCGTAGGGCGACTGCTCCTGCATGTAGCTGCGCTGGGCCAGCTCCAGCTGGATGGCGTACACCTGCTGTGCCGGTTGTCCGTAATGCCGGGTGATGTAGCCGCCCTTGAAACGGCCATTGAGCACCGCCGGACTATGCGGTGCCAGTTGCTGCGCCAGCGCCAGCAAGTCCTCGCCCACGCCGGGGGCGCAGGCGGCGCCGCTGGCCGTGCCGAAATTGAAGACCGGCAGCTCGCCGTCGAACAGGTGCGGAATCACCGAACGGATCGAATGGGCGTCCCACAGCAGCGCGTAACCGTGCAGTGACCTCAACCGTGCCAGCTCGGCCTGCAGGGCGGCATGATAGGGATGCCAGTAGCGTTGCAGGCGCCGTGCGATCTCGGTGGCATCGGGCTCGCAGCCATCACGGTAGAGCGGCAGATTGTCGAAGGTCGTCAGCGGACACAGTCCGGTGGTGTTCTGCCCCGGGTACAGGCTCTGTCCGTCCGCCGGCCGGTTGAGATCGATCACGTAACGTGAATGAAAAGGACGAATTGCCGACGCCCCAAGATCGGCCGCAAAGTCATAGAGTTCGGCGATGTGCCAATCGGTATCGTCGACCTGCAAGCCGACCGGGCTGTAGGAGGACCTCAGTTCCTCCGGTAGCAGCGTACCGACGTGCGGCATGGAAATGAGCAGCGGCGAGCTGCCCTGGTGAAGCTGGTAGATCGCATTGGGCATGTCTTGCATGGAACTTCCTCACTCTTTCAACAAATCGGCCATCGTGTCGCGATAGGCGCGGCGCGCCTGGTCCTGCAAGGGGTGCTGCCCGGCGCTGACGACCTGACGCCCGCCGACATGGACATCCCGGATGGGCTGGCCATCGTGTTCGCAAAATACCAGCGCCGAGAGCAGTTGCGCCGGACTGCGGTCGGCCAGGTTGACATCATCGCCGTCGAGGATCACGAAATCGGCCTGCTGTCCCACGGCCAGCCCGGCGACCGCGCGGCCGCAGGCGGCGGCACCACCGGCGACGGCCTGGATGAACAGACGGTCGGCCGTGGCCGGTGCCGCTTCGGACGCCAGGACATTGCGTCGCCGGTGATGCAGCCGCTGTCCGTACTCCAGCAGCCGCAATTCGGACCGCGGGTTGATGGCGATATGGCTGTCCGAACCAATGCCCCAGGGCGTACGGGAATGCAGCAACTGCCCGGCATCGATGATGCCATCACCCAGATTGGCCTCGGTGGTGGGGCACAGTCCCACCACCGCGCCACTGGCCGCCAGCGCCTGGTATTCCGCCTGATCCATGTGGGTGGCGTGGATCAGGCACCAGCGGCCATCCACTTCCTGCAGGGAGAGCAGCAACTGCACCGGGCGCTGGCCGCACCAGGCCAGGCAATCCTGGATTTCGCGCCATTGCTCGGCGATGTGGATGTGGACCGGGGCGTCGTGCCCGCCGCGCTGGCGGCGCAAACCGATGACCAGTTCCTCCAGCCCCTGTGGCGACACCGCCCGCAGCGAATGCGGTGCCACGCCATAGCGGCGCATCGGGTTCTCCGGCAAGGCTTGCAGCAGGCGTTCGCGCAGCGCCAGCAGCTCATCGGGGGAGCTGATGAAGCGCGCCTGCTCGCCTGAACTGGGCTGGCCACCAAATCCGCCGTACTGGTACAGCACCGGCAGCAGGGTCATGCCGATACCGACATCGGCCGCCGCCTGCATCAGCCGCAGGGCCAGTTCGGCGCGATCGGCATAGGGCAAGCCGCCTGGGGCATGGTGCAGATAATGGAATTCGCAGACCGAGGTGTAACCGGCCTTGAGCATCTCGATGTACAGATGACGGGCGATGGCTTCCAGATGCTCGGGCTGCAGGCGCTGGGCAAAGCGATACATCAGCTTGCGCCAGCTCCAGAAGGAGTCAGAGGGACTGCCCATGACTTCGGTCAAGCCGGCCATGGCGCGCTGGAAGGCATGTGAATGCAGGTTGGGCATGCCGGCAATCACCGGCCCGGCGGCCTGCCTGGCCGTGCCGCCGGCGCTGCCGGCGCTGACCTCAATGAGCCTGCCGGTATCATCCCAGCGCAGCAGGACGTTGCGCTGCCAGCCATCCGGCAGCAGCGCCAGCGGGCAGAACAGCGCCTGCTGCTGTGGATGCGCCTGCACTTGTTGCAGTGTTGGTTCGCCAAGCGATGCCATGTGCTCACCTTTGTTATTGGCGGTTGTGTAGTGTATGCCGGACCTCGCTCTGCCGCTTGCAGCGGGTGGAATCAGTGCGATATCGGCGTTTCGAGGCTCACCTGCTCGTTCTTTCCGTCACCTCGGGATGATGCAGACCAGCAATACAACTGCTCCGGGCGCGCAAAGAAGGTCCGGCATTCGCGCTCCATCGCCCGGAGCCAGGCGCGCAAATTCGCCCGCGCGCAGGGACTGTTGCAGGCCGTGTTCATCGGACAGACAAGCCGAGCCCTGCGCCACATACAACAAGGCACTACTGCCGGGCAGACAGCGGGAATTGCGCTCGTCCAGTACCACTACCCTGCCCTCTGCGAATTCGCGCCGCACCATCAGGTTGAAGTCCAGCGTCGGTGCACCATGCAGCCGCACCTGGACCGCTTGCTCGCCGGGGAAGGCATGCGGGACAAAGCAGTGCGCCAGATCGTGCACCTGCCGCCCCGCACTGTGCATGGTGAAGCCGCCCCCTTCGAGCAGGACGATGGTGCGGTCGATGCCCTCGAAGCTGGAAAAATCGGCATCCGCGCCCACATCGGCCACGCTGACGCGCCACACGAAACTGGCGAAATCAGCCTCCGGGGGCTCCACGCACAGTTCGCGGGTCTGCCCGCCCTCGTTCTTCCAGGGCACGGCATCCACCTCGCCCAGCGCACCGACAAACCGGATGGCGCCAGTCCGTGACGGCGGCCCGGAGACCGCCAGCCTACCGGCCTTACGCGTCATGGCCCACCTCGCGGGCCAGCATGGTTTGCAAGAAACTGCGAGTGCGCGCCTCACGAGGTGAAGTAAAAATCTCGGAAGGGGGGCCGGATTCGACGATGCTGCCGTGATCCATCACCACCACCACATCGGCCACCTCGCGCGCAAAACCCATCTCGTGCGTGACGATGAGCATGGTCATGCCTTCGCCGGCCAGGTCCTTCATCACTTGCAGCACTTCGCCGACCAGTTCCGGATCCAGCGCCGAGGTGGGTTCGTCGAAGAGCATCACCTTGGGCGCCATGGCCAGCGCGCGGGCAATGGCCACCCGCTGCTTCTGGCCACCTGACAGGGTGCCGGGATAGTCCCTGGCCTTGTGCTCCAGCCCGACCTTCCTGAGCAGTTGCAGCCCCTGCTCCTGGGCCGTCCTGCGCGGTACGCCGCGCAGGCAGGTAGGCGCCAGGGTGATGTTGTCCAGCACGCTCAGATGGGGAAACAGGTTGAAGGACTGGAACACCATGCCCACCTCGGCGCGCAGGGCGTCGAGCATGGCTTCGGGCATCATGCGTCCGCCCTCCACCACCGGATGTCCGCTCACCACTACCGTGCCGCCCTCGGCGGTCTCCAGCCCGTTGAGGCAGCGCAGGAAAGTACTCTTGCCGCTGCCGCTGGGGCCGATGATGACCACCACCTGACTGGGTGCCACGACAAAATCGATATCCTTGAGGACCAGCTGGCTGCCGAAGGATTTGCGCAAGCCCTTGACGTTGACCATGAGTTCTTGCATCACACCCTCCCTTCCGAACGCAGGACCTTCTCGATGCGGCGCAGCGCCAGCGTGGTCACGCTGGTCAGCACCAGGTAGATGAGCGCGATGACCAGATAGGTCTCCAGCGAGCGGTAGGTAATGCTGATGATCTTCTCGCCTTCGTGCATCAGGTCGGCGATGGTCAGCAGCGAGACCAGAGCCGAGTTCTTGATCAGCGCGATGAATTCATTGCCCAGGGGCGGGATCATGCGCACGAAGGCCTGCGGCAGGACCACGCGCCGCATCGCCATGCGATATGGCAGACCCAGCGAGCGTGCCGCTTCCATCTGCCCGCGCTCGATGGACTGGATGGAGCCGCGCACGATTTCAGAAATGTAGGCGCCGCTATAGATGCCCAGTCCGAGGATTCCGCACACGTAGGCCGGCAGGATCACGCCCACGTGCGGCAGCCCGAAGAACCACAGGAACAATTGCACCAGCAGGGGCGTCCCCCGCACCAGCGTGAGATAGAAGGTACACAGTCCGTAGAGCAGGCGGCGCTGCGGGTTGAGCCGGCCCAGACCGACCAGCAGGCCCAGCACGCAGCCCAGCACCAGCGAGGCGGCGGTGATTTCCACGGTCACCAGGGTGCCGTGGAGGAGCGAGGGCCAGCTGTCCCAGACGCCCGAAAAATCCAGTTTCATGAGGTGCTCCGGCAAAAGGAGGCCCTGGCCCGGCCGGCATCAAGCAGACCAGGTCGAGCATGCACAAGGAAGATGGAGGTGCCCGGTGCAATGGCCGGGCCAGGCGTGGAGGCGCTTACTGTTTCTTGCCGAACCACTTGTCGGTCAGCGCGTCGTAGGTCCCGTTGATGCGCAGCGTCTGCAGCGCCTTGTTGAGATGCTCGGTGAGCACGGTATCGTCCTTGCGCAGGGCAAAGCCATACAGTTCGGTCGTGAGTCCCTTGTCCAGCACCCGCACCAGCGGCTGGGTACGCGCATATTCGACCGCAGCCGGACGGCCGGTCACCACCGCATTGACGCGGCCGGTGGCCAGCAGATCGAACATGGCCTGGTTCTTTTCGACTTCCACGCGTTCCACGCCGGGGAAGTTGTCACGCAGATAGCTCACCGACTTGGTGCCGACCTGGACCGAGACGCGCTTGCCGCGGTTCAGGTCTTCAGGCACCTTGATGCTGTTGTCGTCACGCCGCACCAGCACGGCCAGACCGCCACGGTAATAGGGATCGCTGAAGGTGACCACCTTGCGACGCTCGTCGGTCATGTAGATGGCCGAGGCGGCAATGTCGAAACGGTTGGAGATGAGGCCGGGGATCAGACCCTTGAAGTCGATGTCGACCCACTGGATCTTCTTGCCCATGGTCTTGGCCAGGGCTTCCATCAGTTCGACATCAAAGCCGGTGCGCTTGCCATCCTTGACGAACTCCATCGGCGGGAAGGTGGCATCGGTGCCGACACGGATCACGTTATCGGCAGCACGGGCGGCCGGCGCGACCGCCACCAGCAGGGACAGGCTGGCCATAAAGGCGCAAAGCAGCTTGGAAAGCTTCATCATGAGTTCCTCGGTAGAAACGACGACATGGACTGGACGCCGGGTTACCGGCGCAAATGGATTATTCATCCCCGGACCCGGACAGGGTCCTCCCGCGTCCAGCCAGCACCGTCTTCTGCGGACGGCGCAGCCTGACTGGCTTAAAAACGATTGCAGATGCGCTGCGCGGACTCCACCGTCATGCGGACCAGTTCCTGCTCGCGATTGCCCACGCGCAGCGCCGGTGCCATCAAGGTGATGGTGCCTTCCAGACGGCCATTGGACGTCATGATGGGCACCGAGACACCCCACACGCCCAGGTCCACTTCGCTTTCGCTGATGGAGTAGCCACGGCGGCGGATTTCATCGAGCTGCGCCTCCAGCGCGGCGGCTTCCTCGGGCTTGTCGCCCAGTTGGTCGGCCACCAGTTTCTGTTGCAGCTTGCGTGGCATGAAAGCCAGCAGGCTCTTGGCCGATGCTCCCTTAAGCAAGGGATGTGCCCGGCCCTTGGTAAAGGAACAGCGCAAAGGCTGGTCACTTTCTTCCATGGCGATGCAGACCATCTGGCCGTTGATCGGCACCAGCAGGCCCACACTCTCGCCGCTGCGCTGGACCAGGGAAATGATTTCCTCGCGACTCTGGCTGATCAGGTTGGAATTCTGATCGAACCCCCACGCCAGCTGCACACCGGTCGGACCCGGCTCGAAGGTGCCGGAATTCATGTGCTCCTGCAACAAGCCCCACTTCTTCAGGGATGCCAGGTGGCGATAAACGGTACTGACCGGTTGTTGCACCATCGCAGCAATCTGCTTGGCACTGACGGGCTTGCCGGCACGGGCCACGCCGGCGAGTACGTGGAGAACGCGGTCAACGATGGTAGAGGTTTGTGGAGAGTCCATGGCGGCAATATAAGGTTAAATTCTCACTTTGGGCGAACGATTCCCGCATATAAGGAAATAAATAGAAAAATTTTGAGGCGCTTCTTCATATATTCCCAGCGGGCGGCTGAATTTTCTCACCTGTAACGAAAATTGCCTCATGCTATTTTTTTACTACCCAGTGCCGAAAATATTATAGTGTCGACACTTCTTCCCTTTTTTGGGCAAAGTGCTATGATGAAACGCATCAATTTCAAAATATTGTCGACACGACGAAAAACCCATGAGCGAGCTGATTGCACTGCCCGGCGCCGAACGTGAGGGAGAAACGCTCTCCGAACACGTTTTTCGCAAGATTCAGAGCGCCATCGTGCAGGGTGAGATTGCGCCAGGCAGCAAGATTTCCGAACCTGAACTGGCGCGCACCTATGGCATCAGCCGGGGGCCCTTGCGTGAGGCCATCCACCGGCTGGAGGGCCAGAACCTGCTGGTACGCGTGCCGCATGTGGGTGCGCGGGTGGTGTCGCTGACGCTGGAGGGTCTGGTGGAACTGTTCCAGATCCGCGAATCGCTGGAAGGCATGGCCTGCCGCCTGGCCGCGCAACGCATGAGCCGGGCCGAGCTGGACGAACTGCGACGGGTGCTCGATACCCACGAGAAAGACGAGGCCTTCCAGGCCGGGCGCGGCTATTACCAACAGGAAGGCGACTACGACTTCCATTACAAGATCATCCAGGCCAGCGGCAACCAGATCCTGACCCGCATCCTCTGCGGCGAGCTGTACCAGCTGGCGCGCATGTACCGCATTCAGTATTCGGCCACTCCCAACCGTCCGCGCCAGGCCTTTGCCGAACATCACCGCATCCTCGATGCCCTGGCAGACGGCGACGGTGAACTGGCCGACCTGCTCATGCGGCGCCACATCGGCGCTTCCCGCCGCAACATCGAACACCAGATCGCCCAGACCGGTCCCGGCAGCTCAGGCCAGCAGCGTGACCAGGCCTGAACGCATCCCCCGCACAAGAACCATTCCATCAACGAGACACGAGCCAACCGCCATGAATACCCAATACCGCAAGCAACTGCCCGGCACCCGACTGGACTACTTCGACGCCCGCGCCGCCGTCGAGGCGATTCATCCCGGTAGTTGGGAAACCCTGCCCTACACTTCCCGCGTGCTGGCAGAAAACCTGGTGCGCCGCTGTGATCCGGCCACCCTCACCGATTCGCTGCGCCAGTTGATCGAGCGCAAGCGTGAGCTGGATTTCCCGTGGTTCCCGGCGCGCGTGGTGTGCCACGACATCCTGGGCCAGACCGCGCTGGTGGATCTGGCCGGCTTGCGGGATGCGATTGCCGACATGGGCGGCGACCCGGCCAAGGTCAATCCGGTGGTACCGGTGCAACTGATCGTGGACCACTCGCTGGCGGTGGAATGCGGTGGTGATGATCCGCAGGCGTTTGAAAAGAATCGTGCGATTGAAGACCGCCGCAATGAAGACCGCTTCCACTTCATCGACTGGACCAAGCTGGCCTTCGAGAACGTGGACGTGATCCCGCCCGGCAACGGCATCATGCACCAGATCAATCTGGAGAAGATGTCGCCGGTGATCCATGCCAAGGATGGCGTGGCCTTCCCCGACACCCTGGTCGGCACCGACAGCCACACCCCGCACGTGGATGCGCTGGGTGTGATCGCCATCGGCGTGGGCGGCCTGGAAGCCGAAAACGTCATGCTGGGCCGCGCTTCCTGGATGCGCCTGCCCGACATCATCGGGGTGGAACTGACCGGGCGCCGCCAGCCGGGCATTACCGCCACCGACATTGTGCTTACGCTCACCGAATTCCTGCGCAAGCAGAAGGTGGTGGGCGCCTATCTGGAATTCTACGGCGAGGGCGTGGCCAGCCTGACCCTGGGTGACCGCGCCACCATTTCCAACATGGCGCCGGAATATGGCGCCACGGCGGCCATGTTCTCGATCGACCAGCAGACCATCGATTATCTGAAGCTGACCGGCCGCGAAGATGAGCAGGTCAAGCTGGTGGAAACCTATGCCAAGCAAGCGGGCCTGTGGTCCGACACCCTGAGCAAAGCCGAGTACGAGCGCGTGCTGCGCTTCGACCTCTCCACCGTGGTGCGCACCCTGGCGGGGCCGAGCAATCCGCACAAGCGCCTGCCGGTCTCCGAACTGGCCGCCCAAGGCATCGCCGGCAAGGTCGAGAACGAACCGGGCAAGATGCCCGACGGCGCCGTCATCATCGCCGCCATCACCAGTTGCACCAATACCAGCAACCCGCGCAACGTGATCGCCGCCGGACTGCTGGCGCGCAACGCCAATCGCCTGGGCCTGACCCGCAAGCCCTGGGTCAAGAGCTCGCTGGCGCCCGGCTCCAAGGCCGTTGAACTGTATCTGGACGAAGCCGGACTGACCGCCGACCTGGAAAGACTGGGCTTTGGCATCGTGGCGTTTGCCTGCACCACCTGCAACGGCATGTCCGGCGCGCTCGATCCCAAGATCCAGCAGGAGATCATCGACCGCGATCTCTACAGCACCGCCGTACTGTCCGGCAACCGCAATTTCGATGGCCGCATCCATCCTTACGCCAAGCAGGCTTTCCTGGCCTCGCCACCGCTGGTGGTGGCCTATGCCATTGCCGGCACCATCCGCTTCGACATCGAACAGGACGTGCTGGGCGTGACCGCCGAGGGCCGCGAAATCCGCCTGAAGGACATCTGGCCCGGCGATGAAGAAATCGACGCCGTGGTGGCCGCCGCCGTCAAGCCGCAGCAGTTCCGCAATGTCTACACGCCGATGTTTGCCGCCCGCGTGGACCGCAGTCAGTCGGTCAGTCCGCTCTACGACTGGCGTCCCAAGAGCACCTACATCCGCCGTCCGCCCTACTGGGAAGGCGCGCTGGCCGGTGAGCGTACGCTCTCGGGCATGCGTCCGCTGGCCGTGCTGGGCGACAACATCACCACCGACCACCTCTCGCCCTCCAACGCCATCCTGCTCGACAGCGCCGCTGGCGAATACCTGGCCAAGATGGGCTTGCCGGAAGAGGACTTCAATTCCTACGCTACCCATCGCGGCGACCACCTGACCGCCCAGCGCGCCACCTTCGCCAATCCCAAGCTGTTCAACGAAATGGTGAGGAAGGCCGACGGCAGCGTGCAGCAAGGGTCACTGGCGCGCCTGGAACCGGAGGGCCGTGTCATGCGCATGTGGGAAACCATCGAAACCTACATGCAGCGCAAGCAGCCGCTGATCATCATCGCCGGCGCCGACTACGGCCAGGGTTCTTCGCGCGACTGGGCTGCCAAAGGTGTGCGTCTGGCCGGTGTGGAAGCCATCGTGGCAGAAGGCTTCGAGCGCATCCACCGTACCAACCTGATCGGCATGGGCGTGCTGCCGCTGGAATTCAAGGCCGGTGAAAACCGCAATACCTACGGCATCGACGGTACCGAAACCTATGACGTCATCGGCCAGCGCCGTCCGCGCGCCGACCTGACGCTGGTGATCCACCGCAAGAATGGCGAACGCGTGGAAGTGCCGGTGACCTGCCGCCTCGATACCGCCGAAGAAGTCTCGATCTACGAAGCCGGCGGCGTGCTGCAGCGCTTCGCCCAGGATTTCCTGGAAGCCTCCGCCAACGCCGGCCAGAACGCCAAGGAACAAGCATGAGCCAAGTCCCCCAGATCCGTATCCCCGCCACCTACCTGCGTGGCGGCACCAGCAAGGGCGTCTTCTTCAAGCTGGACGACCTGCCCGAAGCCGCCCGCGTCCCGGGCCGCGCGCGTGACAAGCTGCTGCAGCGGGTGATCGGCAGTCCCGATCCCTACGGCAAGCAGATCGATGGCATGGGCGGCGCCACCTCCAGCACCAGCAAGACAGTCATCATCTCGCGCAGCGAGCGACCCGGCCATGATGTCGATTACCTGTTCGGCCAGGTCTCCATCGACAAGGATTTCGTCGACTGGAGCGGCAATTGCGGCAACCTGTCGGCGGCGGTCGGCCCCTTCGCGATTTCTGCCGGTCTGGTGGATCCTTCGAAGCTGCCGCAGGATGGTGTGGCCGTCATCACCATCTGGCAGGCCAACATCGGCAAGACCATCGTGGCCCACGTCCCCATTCGCGGCGGACAGGTACAGGAAACCGGTGACTTCGAACTGGATGGTGTCACCTTCCCCGCCGCCGAAGTCCAGCTGGAATTCATGGACCCGGCCGCTGAGGAAGAAGGCGCGGGTGGCGCCATGTTCCCCACCGGCAATGTGGTCGATACCCTGGAAGTGCCCGGCGTGGGCAGCTTCCAGGCCACCATGATCAATGCCGGGATCCCGACCATCTTCCTCAATGCCGACGAGATCGGCTATACCGGCACCGAACTGCAGGACGCCATCAACAGCGATCCCGCCGCGCTGGCGCGCTTCGAGACGATCCGCGCGCATGGGGCGATCCGCATGGGCCTGATCAACAAGGTGGAAGAAGCAGCCACCCGCCAGCACACGCCCAAGGTGGCCTTCGTTGCACCGCCCAAGCAATACATCTCCTCCAGTGGCAAGACTGTCACGGAGAAGGACGCTGACGTACTGGTGCGCGCCATGTCCATGGGCAAGCTGCACCACGCCATGATGGGCACGGCTGCCGTGGCCATCGGCACGGCAGCGGCCATTCCGGGGACGCTGGTGAACCTGGCGGCGGGTGGGGGCGAACGCCACAGCGTGCGCTTCGGCCATCCGTCCGGGACCTTGCGTGTCGGTGCGGAAGCGAAGCTGGAAGATGGCCAGTGGGTCGTCACCAAGGCCATCATGAGCCGCAGCGCGCGGGTGCTGATGGAAGGCTGGGTGCGGGTGCCGGGGGATGCGTTCTGAACAGGCCCTAGCGCCAGTGCTTGCGGCGCGAGGTCTTGCCGATACCGGGATTGAAACTGTTGGTCGGGTCCAGGCGGCGGTAGAAGTCTTCCAGGGCGGGCTCGGCCTTGTATTGGTGCCCCACATTGTGTTCGGCCGGATACTTGGCGCCCTTGGCTTGCAGCAGGGCCAGGATGGCGTTCTTGATCGCCTCGCAATCCTCGCCCTTCCTGATCAGGTATTCCTGGTGCATCACGTGGCAAAAGAAATGGCCGCACAGCATCGTGAAGCGGATCTTGTCGGCAATCTCTGCCGGCAAGGGGTCAAACCAGTCCTGCGTATTGCGCGGCAAGGCGACGTCCAGCGCCACGATATCCTCCACTTCCTCCGCATGCACCGCGCGATAGCGCACGATGGCTGCGCCGACCACGAAGCGGTTCAGGAAAGCGGCCCGTCCCTCCTCTTCCTCGCACTCGAAGAAATCACCGCTGGCCGACGGGAAGCGCCCCTGCAGCAGCTGCCGCGCCTCTTGCGCGCCTTCCAGCGGCATTTTCAGCAGCAGATGATGCTCATGGCGATCGCGCCAGATGGTCAATCGCGCCGGCAGATGCGCTGGCAGCCAGCCTGAAAGCCTTTGCAGCAGGCGATCCGTGGCCCCCGGACGAATGCCCAGCTTGTCCAGCCAGGCGTCGACCCGGCTTTTGAAGGCATAGGCCTGCATCAGCCGCTCGGTCCCGCAATGGCGGATGAACAGAAACAAATCCTTGCCATATCGCTCGCTGGCCTGGAAGGCGGACCGATGCAGGTATTCGGCGGCAATCGGCAGATGCGTACAGTGCATGAGCATGCTGCGGCGAATGTCTTCCAGTTCGGCGGGATCATTGCTGCCGATATAGAACACAGTAGGTGCAAGGTCGGCGGCGAAGGTATCGAGCCGCAGGGCAAACACCACCACATGGCCCGCCGAGCCTGAAGCTTCATACAGCCTTCGAGGGTCAGCGTTGTAACGGGCCGGGGTGGCGGCCTGTACGTCCCGTACATGGCGGGCATACTCGTGATCGGAGGCGTGACGGGCACAGTGACCGGCATTTTCGTTCATATCGGCCAAATCCCCCCGCTCCAGCCGCGCCAGCATCTCTTCCGGTGAGCTCCCCAGATCCAGGCCCAGATGATTGACCAGTTGCAGCTGCCCCTGCGCATCCACCTGCGCGAACAAGGCCAGTTCAGTGTAGGCCGGACCGCGCCGGATCAGGGAGCCGCCCGAGTTGTTGCAGATGCCGCCGGTGACGGAGGCCCCCATGCAGCTGGACCCGATCACCGAGTGTGGTTCGCGGCCCAGGGGCTTCAAGGTCCGCTCCAGCTGGTCCAGCGTCACGCCGGGCTGGGTCACGACCTGCCGCCCTTGATCCAGCAGGCTCAGACCGCGCAGGCGCAGCGTATTGAGCACGATGACCGGGCGCTCATAACCGCCGTCGGCGGGTGTGGAGCCCCCGGTCAGGCCGGTATTGGCCGCCTGGCAGATCACGATGACGTCCGCTGCATGGCAGGCTTGCAGTGCATGCCACATCTCGACCAGGGTGCCGGGCCTGACCACGGCCGCCGCCTCGCCCTGCCCGTAGCGGTAGCCCCGGCAATAGCGCCGCTTGGCCGCAGCCCGGGTCAGCACGTTGGCCGCGCCCACGATGGTGCGCAGGCTGTGCAGCAAGGTCTCCAGGGGCTCCATGTCGCCGCTCATTGCACGAAGAAGCGCACGCGGATGGCATCGATGGCCACGGCGATGAAGATCATCACACCCCCGATCATGCCCACATAAAAGGAAGGCACATTGATGATGGCCAGCCCGACCTGGATGACCGTGAGCAACAAGACTCCGCCCAGGATGCCCAGCACGCTGCCGCGTCCGCCGAAGGTACTCACCCCGCCGATGATGGGCGCGGCAATGGCATACAGCAGGTAGCTCGCGCCCTGGTTGGAGGTGATGGCGATCTGCCACGACGCCAGCAGATAACCGGCGATGCCGGCCATACCGCCGGCCAGCGCATAGCAGATGATCTTGATGCGATGCACGCGAATGCCCGCCGCATGCGAGGCCAGCGCATTGCCGCCGACCGCATAGATGGAGCGACCCAGGACGGTTCGGCGCAGCATCACCGACATGGCCAGCAGCGCGATGACGAAGATCAGCGGCATCAGCGGCCAGCCGCCCAGCGTGGCCGAGCCTATCCAGATGTAGCCATCGTCGAGGTTGGTGATGGTCTTGCCCTGGGTGAGCGCCAGCAAGGCCCCCTGCAGCACGATCATCATGGCCAGCGTCTGGATCAGCGAGACCATGCGCAGGCGCGTGATGCACAAGCCATTGAACCAGCCGATCAGCGTCGCCACGGCCACGCCGATCAGCATGGTGATCCACCACGGTCCGCCCACGCTGGCATAGAGCCAGGCACCGATGGCCGAGGAAAAGCCCAGGTTGGCCGGCAGCGACAGGTCGATCTCG
Organism: Herbaspirillum sp. C9C3; assembly: GCF_013359625.1. Taxonomy (NCBI): domain Bacteria; kingdom Pseudomonadati; phylum Pseudomonadota; class Betaproteobacteria; order Burkholderiales; family Oxalobacteraceae; genus Herbaspirillum; species Herbaspirillum sp. C9C3. The sequence continues at coordinate 439,366 of NZ_JABFMQ010000001.1, read as the reverse complement.
CCTACCAGCAAAGGCAACGCCACGGCCAGCGCCAACAGGCCCAGCACGGTGGCCTGCACCAGGATGTTCTGCAGGTTCATCACGCTCAGGAAGAACTGGCTGAACAGGCCAAAGCCCAGTACCAGCGCCACCAGCCAGATCCAGACCACGTTGCGCAGAACCCAGGCCAGCACCTGGCGCGGCTTGCCCCGGCCGGGAGCGGGACGGTCGGGACCCGGGGTGGTCGCGATCTCGGTTGCGGTTGTCATGGGGGAGTCTCCTTGTGTCATGTTGTCGTCACTGCGCCAGTCGGCGCAGGTGGTCGGTACTGATGTCGCTGCCACTGACGGTGTGGGCGATGCGTCCGCCCTGGAAGATGCAGATGCGATCGGCGGCCCGCGCCAGTTCGTCCACGTCGGTGGACACGATGATGACGGCCACCCCGGAGCGGGACAGCTGATCGAGCAGGCGCAGCACCTCCTGCTTGACGCCGACGTCGATGCCGCGCGTGGGCTCGTCCAAGATCAGCAGGCGCGGCGTGGTCGCCAGCACGCGACCCAGGCAGACCTTCTGCTGGTTGCCGCCGCTCAAGGTGTTGACGGCCTCCTCGCTGCTGCCCGCCTTGATGCCCATGCGCCGGAAATAGCCATGGCAGGTCTCGCGTTCCTGTGCCTCGTCCACCAGGCCGCGACGCAAGCGGCGCGCCAGCGACGACAGGGCAATGTTCTCGCGGATGGACAGATGCCCGACCACGCCGTCGCGCCTGCGGTCATCCGACAGATAGGCAATGCCCATCGCAAAGGCCTGATCGGGCGACTGCGGCAGGCTGACGGCCTGCTGCTGCGGGAAGCGGATACTGCCGCCACGCACGGGGTGCAGTCCGAACAGTGCGCGCGCCAGCTCCTTGGCGCCCTCCCCCGGCAAACCGGTCAAGCCGATGATCTCACCAGGCCGGATCGCCAACTGCGGCACGTCGAGACGCCCGCCCACGATCTCGTTGATGCAGATCGGATCGGGCCAGGCACCGCCATCAGGCGTGTGGCCACGTTCACGCTGGAACAAGTCCAGCTCCCGCCCCAGCACGAATTGCGAGAGCTGCGACGAGCTAAGACGCCGGACCTCCTCGCTGGTAGCCACCAGGCGCCCGTCGCGCAGCACGGTGACGGCGTCGCAGATGTCGAGGATTTCATCGTTGTAGTGCGAAATGAAGATGAACGTCACGCCCGAGGCCCGCAACTGGCGCATGAAGTCGAACAGCTGAAGCCGGTCCGGCACGGTCAGCGCGGCCGTCGGCTCATCGAGGATGATGATGCTGCCGCCGGAGAACATCGCGCGCAGGATGTTGAGCTTGCGCCGCGCCACCGCGTCCAGCGAACCCGCCATGCGCTCGGCCACGATGCCGCTGCCGGCCAGCATGCGCGCGGCATTCTCGCGCATGCGCCGCAACGAGATGAAGCCGCGCGAGACCGGCCACAGGCCCAGCATGAGGTTGTCCATCACCGACATGTGCTCGATGATCATCGGCTCCTGCGGCACCAGGAAGACGCCGGCGGCTTCCATGCGCTTGACGTCGGCCCCCTGCATCTCCTGCTCACCCAGGAAGATGCGGCCCTCGCTGGGCGTACGCTGGCCCGAGATCAGGCCGACCAGCGTGCTCTTGCCGGCACCGTTCTCGCCCAACAGGCCGTGGATGGTGCCGCGCCGGATGCCCAGCGTGATGTCGCGCAGGGCGTCAAAGGCGCCGTAGCGCTTGCCCAGCTTGTCCACGCGCAGCGCCAGGTCGGTGCGGCCTGCGGAGTAATTGTCAGTCGTCATGGCGTCTCCTTGCCCAAGGCCTGCGATCAGGTATAGGCGATGCCCCACACCTTCTCGGCCACATAACCCCAGTGGCGCTTGTCGGCCGCATTGCTGCGGTCGATCACGAAGGGCGGGATGATGAGCGTCGGGCCGGTCTTGCCTTTGACGATCTGGCCCTTTTCCCAGAAGTACTTCTTGTTTTCATACGGGCCGATGGGCACTTCCTTGCCGGGGATCGCGTATTTCACCAGCATCTCCACCGCGACTTCCCCATAGGCAATCGGATCCTGCGAGACGCAGGCATCCATGTAACCGTCCTGAATCCAGCGCAGCGCCACCGGTTCGCCATCGATGGTGACAAAGATGACGTGATCCTTTTCATCCACCTTCTTCCAGCGGTTCTTCTGCTGCAAGGCCGTGGCGATGCCGCGCGCGGGCGAATCGCTGGGTGCGTGCACGGCGTCGAGGTCGGGATGTTCGGACAGCGTGGCCAGGGTCACGGCCAGCATCTGGTCCAGCTTGCCTTCGGTCGGGCGACTGATGTAGGTGATGCCCGGGTGCTTGGCGAACTCGGCGTCCATGCCCTCCTTGCGCTGCCGCCAGGCCACGCTGGCCAGCGCGCCATAGCAGTTGAGCACCTTGCCCTTGGCACTGCCATGTTTTTTGACCAGCCGATTGATGATTTCCCTGGCGGCCATCACGCCGCCCAGGTAATTGTCGAAGCTGACGGTGATGGCGACGTTGCCACTTTCAGCCGGGGTGTCGATGATGGCCACCGGAATCTTTTGCTGGTTGTAGCGACGCAAGCCGCTGACGATGGCCTGGCTGTCGATGGGATCCGATACCAATGCGGCCGGACGCGACAGCATCAGCGACTGCCATTGTTCCAGCTGGCGGGTATTGTCGAAGCTGGCGTTGGTGGCCTGGAAGCTGCCCTGATGAGCCTCCACGGCGCGCTTGACGGCGGCCTCTTCGATCACGAAGAAGTAATAATCGAGGCTCTTGTTGCTGAACGGGATGAGCAACTTTTGCTGCGCACCGGACCAGCCGGGCAGGCCCAGGGCACTCAAGCCGCCCATGGCCATTCCGCCCAGCAGAAGCTGGCGGCGCGTCGATACAGGATGCGATTTCATGTCTACCTCCAATTGATTTATATAGTTTTGCTATCAGGCCCACCGACCATCGGGTTCGAGAAGAAAGCTTCACCCGGTATACGGCGGACATCCTCGGGGAACAACAGTCAGGAACGAAACTTCATCTTCAGCTTGCACACGATCCGCCCGGCGTGTACGGAGTTTTACTAGCTCGCCGGACGCCAGGAAACATGGGCCGAACCATCGAAACAGCCCACCACCATGCCCGCCGCCTCTCGGGTGAACAGCCCGTTCTCCACCACGCCGGGAATGCGGTTGAGTTCTCTTTCCAGCAGCGGTGCGTCGGCGATGGCGTGGCAATGACAGTCAAGGATGAAATGGCCGCTGTCCGTGACCACCGGACGCTCATCGCGGTGACGGCGGACGATGCGTGGCTCGATGCCCTGTGCGCGCAGCAGGTCGGTGATCATGCGTTCGGTCTGTTTCCAGGCGAACTGCACCACTTCCACCGGCAGCGGAAAGGCACCCAGACGATCGACGATCTTGCTCTCGTCACAAATGGTGATCATGCGGGTGGAGGCGTGGGCGATGATCTTTTCCCACAGCAGGCAGGCACCACCGCCCTTGATCATCTGGAAATCGCGGTCGATCTCGTCCGGCCCGTCGATGGTCAGGTCGAGCTGGCCGATCTCGTTGGGATCCATGATGGGGATGCCGACTTCGCGTGCGACATCGATGGTCGAGCGCGAGGTGGCCGTACAGGTGACCTCGAGGCCGTCGGCGATGTGCTTGGCCAGTTCCCGCACGAAGAAGTGCGAGGTCGTCCCCGAGCCCAGGCCCAGGCGCATGCCGCCGCGCACGAATTCGTCGATGGCACGGCGACCGGCCAGTTTCTTTGCTTCGTTCTGGTTCAACTGCATGGTCTCTCCTTAAAAAAGCATTTGTCCCTGGCCGCTGGCGTAGGGCGCCGATGCGCGGTTGGGCTATATCTTGTCGGTCATCCACGAATCCAACGCCGGCAACTGATCGGGGAATTCACTGTTGCTTGCCACTGCAATGGCGGTGACCAGCATGTTGACCACCAGGTGATGGTTCAGGCGCGAGGCCAGCGGCGTCATGAATTCGGTCTGGTCATACGGCAGCACGGCGATGAGCGCGTCGGTGACCTGGGCCAGCGGGCTGTCCGCGGCCGTCACCGACACCACGCGCGCGCCACGCGCCCGCGCCGCCATGGCCAGCTCCACCATGCGCCTGGTATGTCCGGATTGCGAGAAGATCAAGGCCACTTCATTGGGCCGCGATTTCTCGGCGTGCATCCATTGCTTCTTTTCCTCCATCACCGCGGCACAGCGCAGGCCCAGGCGCTGAAACTTGTGCTCGGCATCCAGCGCGGTGATTTCCGAAATACCGCTGGCATAAATGCCGATCCAGGTGGCCGATTGCAGCAGCGCCGCCGCGTCTTCGACCTGTTGCGGCACCAGGTCGTCCAATGCACGCTGGATGGCGGAGAGCGAATTGCGGCAGGTCTTGCGCACGATCTGGCCGATATCGTCGTCCTTGGTGATCTGTTCGTAGACGAAAGGTGCGCTCGGGACCAGACTCTGCGCCAGGCTCAGCTTGAAATCCTGATAGCCATTGAAGCCGAAGCGGCGGCAGAAGCGCACGATGGTCGGGTCACTCACGGCGCAGCGCTCGGCCAGAGAAGCCATGCTCATGTGGATCACCTCGCCCGGTGCCTGGCTGACGAACTGCGCGATGCGCAACTCGGCCGGTTTCATTTCCTCTTGCTCGCGCACGATCTGCTGCAGCAGGCTGTTGCTCATGGCTGTCCTTTATGTTGTTGTCGATGGCGGGGTGGCCAAAGGCGCGATTTTATAAGACAGCAGGTCGCGCAGGCGCCGCAGGCGCTGGGACGGTAGTACCTGCACCTCGCCACCGCCGCCCCACGGCACCACGAAGAACGGCACACCGGCCGCCTCGGCGGTAGCCTGGTCAACCGGGGTATCGCCGATGTAGGCCCACGCCCCCTCGGGCAGCGCCATGTGTCGCGCCACGGCGCGCAGGTGACCGGGGTCGGGCTTGCAGGCGGGAACGGCATCTGCACCGAGCGCCACTTCCACCAGCGGCGACAAGGCAAGCAGGTCGAGGATCTGGCGCGTCAGTGCATGCGGTTTGTTGGTGCAGATGCCGAGTCGGAAACCGGCAGCGTGGAGGTTCTCCAGATCTTCCTTCACATGCGGGAAGAAGCGCGTGTGGCTGGCCGGATGGCGGCGATAGTGGCCGATATAAGCTTGCACGGCATCGTCCAAAGCCGCGTCCTCCAGAACGATGCCCTGGTCTAGCAGGATGTCCCGGATCAGGCGGCGCGGGCCGTTGCCGATGAAGCGTTCGACATAGGCCACCTCCAGCGCGGCATGGCCCTGCTCCTGCAGATAGGCGTTGACCGCAGCGGCAATGTCCGGCGCGCTGTCGATCAGGGTGCCATCGAGGTCGAAGATGAAGGCCTGGTAGCGGCTCGCACGGTCTTGGCTCATGCGCCCTCCTCTTGGGCCGCGATCACGCCGAGGCGTTTGAAGCTGTCCGAGAGCGTGGCGTAAAGATCCTGATAGATCGCATGCGCTTGCCGATACCGCGCGCTGCGTGCGGGGTCGGGATGCTCGCGCGTCAGTTCCGGCATGAGACCGGCGGCGTGATCGATATCCGGCCACACCTGCAGGCCGACGCCCGCCAGCAAGGCCGCCCCCAATGCGGCGCCTTCTGCCGCCCCCTGACGGGTGAGGACATCGCAGCCCAGCATATCGGCCTGCATCTGGCGCCACAGTGCAGACCGGGCACCGCCGCCGGAGCTGCTGACCCAGTCGGACGTGACGCCCATGGCGCGCATCAGGTTCTGCATGTCGCACAGCGAATGCACCACGCCTTCCAGCACGCTGCGCGCCAGATCACCGAAGCCATGACGCGCCGACAGGCCGACGAAGGCCGCACGCGCCGAGGGATCGGGATGCGGACAGCGTTCACCGTAGAGATACGGCAGGAACAGCAGCCCGCGCGCGCCCGGCTGGCTCTGCGCAGCGGCTTCGAGGATTGCCTCAAAACTGGCTGCGCCAGCATTTGCCTGCATCGCATCGCGGAACCACGCCAGCGCGCCGCCCGCATTGAGCGAGACGCCCATGGCATGCCAGCGCTCGGGCGCTACGTTGCAGAACAGCTGGATGCGGCCATCCGGCGATGGCAGCGGGCGATCCAGTGCCGCCGCCAGAATGCCGGCGGTCCCGATGGTGGTCTGCAAGGCACCGGGCGCCACCACTCCGGCGCCCAGCGACTGGATCACGCTGTCGCCACCCCCGCCGATGACCGGGATGCCGGGCGCGATGCCGAACAGGGTCGCCGCCTGCGCGTGGACCTGTCCGGTGATGACTTGTGATTCATGACACGTCGGAAAATGCGCCGGATCCAGTCCCGCAGCCTGCATCACACCCGTGGCCCAGCGCCGTTCGCGCACATCGAACAGTCCCGTGCCGGAGGCGTCGGAGACTTCGGTTGCCAGTTCGCCCGTGAGCACGTAGCGCAGGTAATCCTTGGGATTGAGTGCCATGTGCAGGCGCGCATAGTGCTGCGGTTCCTGCTGCTGCATCCATAGCAGCTTGCCGCCGGTGTAGCCGACCAGCATGCGATTGCCGGTGCGGGCCAGCAAGGCAGGCAAGCCGCCGGCGGCCTCGGTGATCTGGTCCGCCTGGAGCTGGTTGCGCTGGTCATTCCAGAGGATGGCGGGACGCAAGGGCCGATACTGCGCATCCAGCGGCGTCAAGCCGTGCATCTGCCCTGACAGGCCGATGCCCAGCAGCTCGCTCGGCCCCGCCGATTGCAAGGCCGATGCAACTGCCTGACGTGCGGCCGCAATCCACCAGGCCGGGTCTTGCTCGACCCAGCCTTCACGCGGTTGCGAGACCGGATAGCCGGCACTGGCGCTGGCCAGCACCTGACCGTCGGTAGAGAGCAGCAAAGCCTTGCAGGCCGAGGTGCCGATATCGATGCCCAACAGAGCGGCGCGCGTCGTCATGCCCCCACCCCGTGACGCAGGCGGACGTGCTTGAACTGGAAGTATTCCAGCAAGCCTTCGCGCCCATGTTCGACACCCACGCCGCTTTGCTTGCGACCGCCATAGGGCGCATTCATGATGCCGGCGTCGACATGGTTGATGGCCACGTTGCCGACATCGAGCTCGGCGGCGCAGCGGTGGATTTCCTGCAGGTTTTGGGTGTAGGCATAGGCTGCCAATCCGTAAGGGGTGTCGTTGGCCAGGGCGATGGCGTCATCGAGCCGATCGAAAGGCGCCACGCCAACCAGCGGGCCGAAAGTTTCTTCACGCATCACCAGCATCTCATGCGTGCAATCGGCCACGATACTGGGCTGGAAGAACAGTCCCTTGCCAAAAGCTTCACCCTCCGGTGCAGCGCCCCCCGTGACCAGCCGCGCGCCCTTGTCCAGTGCGTCCTGCAAATGCTGGCGGGTTTTCTGCAAGGGGGCGACCTGCGCCATGGCACCCAGATCCGCCGCCGGATTCAGCAGCCCGTCACCGATGATCAGCTTGCGCGTGGCTGCGGCAAACTGGTCCAGAAAATCGGCATAGACGGTGCGCTCGACATAGATGCGATTGATGGCAATGCAGATCTGCCCCATGTTGCGGAACGAGCGCCGCACTGCGCCCTGCACGGCCTGTGGCAGGTCCGCGTGGCGCGTGACCAGCAGCGGACAGTTGCCGCCCAGTTCCAGCGAGAGTCGCTTGATGGCGGGACAGGATTGCTGGATGCGCAAGCCGGTGCGGGAGGACCCGGTGAAGGCGATCTTGGGAATGTCCGGGTGATCGACCAAGGCCTGGCCGACACTGGCGCCGTCGCCGTTGAGCACGCTCACCACTCCCGCCGGGATGCCCGCCTGCTGCGTCTTTTCCGCGATCATCAGGGCAGTGAAGGGAGTGAATTCAGAAGGCTTGATGATGATGGGGCAGCCCGCCGCCAGCGCAGCACAAAGCTTCCAACCGACCAGCTCGGCCGGGTAGTTCCAGGGCGTGATGGCGGCGACCACGCCGATGGCTTCGCGCAGGATCAGGCTCTGATAGCCGGGCTGGTCGTTGGGAATGATTTCGCCGTGTACCCGCACGGCTTCCTCGGCATAGAAGTGGCAGGCTTCGGCCAGTTTGCGGATCTCGCCCAGGGCTTCGTTGAAGGGCTTGCCCTGTTCCAGGGTCATCACCTGCGCCATGGCGGCGGCATCCGTCTCGATCAGGCGCCCCAGCGCGTGCAGGGCTTCAGCGCGTACCCGCGCGGGTTGACTCGCCCAAGGACGCCAGGCGGCAAGGGCGGCGGCGACCGTCGATGCGATCTCGGCGGGGGTGGCCACGGCGATGTGTCCGATCACCTCGTCACGTGCGGGATTGCGAACGGCCAGTTGGCCTCCCTCCCCTGCAATGAACCGGCCCTGCACAAACTGCTTGCCCGACAAACGGGCCAACACCTCTGGCATCCCCTGCATCATGAATCTCCTTGAGCGACGGTAAATATAGTATAACTAGATAAAAGAGCGCCAAGCAAACCTGTTTGCTCGAAATATTTGCATTTTCCCCGAGAACAATGGCCGATATCTAGCAAAATTACCAAGGCGATTACTGAAATATATAGCATTACTACTTAAATGACTTGATTCAGGAGACAGCATGGCAACCACTACTTCGCGTGACCTTCATGACCGACTGGCACTGGTGACCGGCGCCGGCCAAGGCATAGGCGCAGCCTGCGCCGAGGCACTGGCGCGCCAGGGCGCCACGGTCATCTGCACCGACCTGCAGGGTGCCAGCGCGGCCAGGACGGCCAGCGCACTGGGCGGGTCGGCCCAGTCCCTGGCGCTCGATGTCACCGACAGCGCCGCCCTGAACAGCCTGGCTGCCCGCCTGCCGCCGCTGGACATCCTGGTGTGCAATGCCGGCATCGTCAGCAATACGCCGGCCGAGGAGATGAGTGATGAAGAATGGGACAAGGTACTCGACGTCAACCTGGGCGGGGTCTTCAAGACCTGCCGTGCCTTCGGGCGACGCATGCTGGAACGCGGTCGCGGGTCCATCGTCAATATCGGTTCGATGTCGGGGATGATCGTCAACGTGCCGCAACCGCAGTGTCACTACAACGCCTCCAAGGCAGCGGTCCACCACCTGACGCGCTCGCTGGCGGTGGAATGGGCCGCACGCGGGGTGCGCGTCAATGCGGTGGCGCCGACCTACATCGCCACACCGCTGTTGCAGGAACTGGAAAAGGAACCGGCGCTGATCGCCCGTTGGATGGAGATGACCCCGCAGAGACGCATGGGCAGGCCGGAGGAAATTGCCGGGATCGTGAGCTTCCTGGCCTCGGACGCCGCCAGTCTCATGACCGGCGCCATTGTCAATGCAGACGGTGCTTATACCTGCATATGAAGCTTTGTACCGTCCGCGCAGGCAACAAAAAGGCCGGCCACCTTGCGGTGCCGGCCTGATCGGCTGGTTGCGGGTCCAGGGCGGACTCAGACGCGGTAGATCTTTTCCCCGGTCTGAACGATCCTGAATTTCTCGTTGGTCAGGGGATCCAGCGCGCGACCATCGGTGAGCTTGTAGCTGCGGCTGAAGGCCTGGTCAGCCTGGTCAGCCTCGTCCTGTTGCGTCTGGTACACCTCTACGTGGTAAGGTGCGCCGGTCTTGCCCTTGGCATCGAATTTTTCCACCAGATCCATATGTCGTCTCCTTAGTCGTGGCCTTGCGCCAAGGTCAACGATAGCAGATTTGGCGCGGCTTTCCAGCGCATTGCATGTTGCAGCGCACAGAGATGAAGTTCCGTGCGCTGCTCCGAGGCTCCCCGATCAGAAATGCAAGGTCACGCCGACACCGAACTGCCGCGTCACCTCAGCCTTGTTCAGACCGAATTTGGCACCGGCATCCAGGTCCACCGTCTTGTTGGGTGACCAGATCGCACCCACCAGGGCATAGGAAGGCAACTTGCGGCTGGAAGCGTCGGGGTTCTGTGCCAGGCCGGTATCGGCCACCAGGCGCCACTGCTCATTGAGGCCATATGCGACGGCTACCGAAGCGCGCCACAGGGTCTTGCGTTGCCCCTCCCGGTCACTTTCCAGCTTGAAGCGGTTGTAGCGCAGGCCCAGGTTGCCATGCAGCGCCCACGGGCCGGTCTCGTAGGAGGCGATGCCGGTGAGGGCCATGCTGTTTCTGCCGGTGCCCAGGCCCTTCTCTTCGTCGCCGCTGGGCATGAACAATTCTGGCTTGAGCGCCAGCGCCAGGCCATCGGCTTCATGGAAACGCCATTTGGCGCCCACTGACACATCCCCCACCCCGGTGCCGCTCGGAGCCTGGAAGGTCTGCGGCAGGTTGAAGAACATGTCCAGCTTGTCCGTCACGCCGTAGGTGAAGGTCAATCCGCCCACATGAGCGGCGTTGCCGTCCTGCCTGCTCCAGTCGGTATTCATTTCCAGCTGCATGCCGCCACTGCCTTGTACGCCGGCATCATCGGTGACCAGCGGATGAGCGGCAAAGGCCGGATGACTGGCGGCCAGCAGCAGTGCGGTCAGGCAGGACACTCGGATGGTTTTGTTTTTCATGAAAGACCCCACTTTCTTGTACTTTATTTTGATCGGTACGGCATTCGCGTGGCCACGATGACACACCCGTGCCTGCCGCAGACGTGACGGAGCACGTCGCAGGCGACGGAGACAACATTGTGGTCGGAGCGAACCGAAGGGAAATCGCGCCGCTGCCATGCCGGGGACACATTAGCAAAGGAAATTGCCAGGCATTCCGGACAGGAAAGGCGCAGGCAAGGCCCTATTGATGAATATGTCCTCGTTGGTGGCTGCGGTAAATGCCGTGGCTTTTACGGAAGGAACATCAATCTGGCTGGGTTCATCGAGCCTTGCGAGCCGCCGGAAGCGAAGTCAGGACAGAGTCTGATGATGACGGGGAGATGCGGGCCACGGGCGGTTCCTGCAACGTTCCTGACGATCAACAGAGGCGCTTCACTTCCAGAGCGAGGGGGATAGTACCATCGGCACCTGACAAATCAGCAACGAAAAACTTCGATTTTTCATGACTAAATCTGACGCTGACTGCAATCCATTCACTCGGGCCGTTGCGCCGCAGCGAGCAGCTCCGGGCCGATCTCGCGCAGCACGCGGGTCGGCACCTTGAGCAATGCTCCCCATTCACTCCAGTCCCAGGACACGCGGCCGCACAGGTATTGCAGACTGGAGAGCGGCAACTCGAAACGTTCACCCAGTTCCAGCAGACGCGGCAGCAGGGCCGGCCGCTGGGCATCGCTGGCCACGCAGACGTCGGCCACGCAGGCAGCCAGTTCCAGCAGGCGGATCAGGCGCTGCTGACGGTCTTGCTCATCCATGCCGGTGTTGTCGGCCTGGCCGTGATACAGGACGCTTTCGCAGAAGAGCTTGGGGAACAGCCAGTCCTGCATCATCGCTGCGGCCAGTTCCAGATGGTTGAATCCGAACAGTGCCTTTTCTTCCTGTCGCAACGAGGCGCCCTGCACGCCGGTGCGCAGCAGCTCGCCGTAACGTTTGGGACGCGCCGAGGCCAGCCCCAGCCGGCCGATATCGGCCAGCAGACCGATGGTGAACATTTCTGCCGGCGGCGCCACCTGCAGCAGGTCGCCCAGGGCCTGACCGGCGCAGGCCATGGCCGTGCAACGGCTCCAGAACAGGTCATAGTCGAACTGCTCGCAATCCCCGCGCCGCGCCGATTCGGTCAGCGAGATCGCCAGCGCCATCTGACGCACCGCATGCAGACCGACCATCAGCAACAGCTCGATATTGACGGCGGCCACCATGCGCCCCTTGTTGATGTTGGGGATGTTGGCAATCTGGATCAGGCGACCGGCCAGCACCGGATCACCCTGCACCTGCGCCACCAGCTCCGGCAGCGCAATGTCTTCCTGCTGGCACATCTGCATGATCTTCAGACGCACACCCGAAGGCGCAGGCAAGACTTCAGAGTCTTGCAGTTCACGGAAAACCAGGGGATCGACGTAATGAGACATGAGGATTCGTGTGATTCTTTTGAGTTCGATGCTTGGCGCAATGCCAATTTGAGTTCACCACAAGCATACCCAAATAATGTGCATTGTGCGTTGCGGCAATGCAAACGGAAATCAAGTTTCATCAGGACACGTCGGCCTGCTCACTGACAGGAAGGCAGGGCGGGCACTGACAGTGGGGTGCCGTGCTTGCCGTTAAGCTGACAAGTGGAACCGGCATCGGCAACTCGGCAACTCTGCAAAAAGCTTCATATAACTTGCGACAAAGCCGCGACAAGACCGCTGCAGGCATGGACAAAGCGGGCCGGACACGGCAAAACGGAGCCGCACGATTTTTTCAAGGCAGAGCAAGGACAACTCCCGCATGGAAGACATGGTAGTGGTGCGCAAGGAAGGGCTGTATTGCGTCCCCGGCGATTTCTACATCGATCCCTGGCGCCCGGTGGCGCGCGCGGTCATTACGCACGCCCACGCCGACCATGCCCGTGTGGGCCATGGGCACTATCTGGCGGCGGCACCGGGCGCGGGCATCCTGCGGGCGCGCCTGGGTGCGGATATCCCCCTGCAAACGTTGCCTTATGGCGAGCGCATCAACCACAATGGCGTACGGCTGTCGCTGCACCCCGCTGGACACGTGCTGGGCTCGGCGCAACTGCGCATGGAGCACGAAGGCCATATCTGGGTGGCCTCGGGTGACTACAAGCTGGAACCTGACGGTACCTGCGCGCCCTTCGAGCCGGTGCGATGCCACGCCTTCATCACCGAATCCACCTTCGGCATGCCGATCTATCGCTGGCAAGCGCAGCAGGAGATCTTCGACGAGATCAACCGTTGGTGGCGCAGCAATGCCGCGCAAGGGCGCGCCAGCGTGCTGTTCTGCTATTCCTTTGGCAAGGCGCAGCGCATTCTGCATGGCATCGACGCCAGCATCGGTCCCATCATCTGCCATGGCGCAGTGGAGCCGCTCAACCTGCTCTATCGCGAAGCCGGCATCGCCCTGCCGGAGACGCTCACCGCAGGCCAAGCGGAGGCCGACAAACGCAGCAAGGCCACCGTCTACGCCGGCAGCCTGGTGATCGCGCCGCCGTCGGCGGCAGGTTCGCCCTGGATACGCCGGTTTGGCGACTACAGCGATGCCTTCGCCAGCGGCTGGATGCGCTTGCGAGGGACACGTCGGCGGCGCGGGGTCGACCGTGGCTTCGTCCTCTCCGACCATGCGGACTGGCCGGCCCTGCACGAGGCGATCCGCGCCACCGGCGCCGAGCGGGTCATCGTGACCCATGGTCAGGTCGCCACCATGGTGCGCTGGCTGCGGCAGCAAGGGCTCGATGCCGGCGCCTTTGCCACCGAATACGGAGATGAAGAAACGCAAGACAGCACTACCCCGGCTGCGCCCGTAGCAGCGCAGGAAAGCGGCCATGCGTGAATTTTCGCGGCTCTATGCCGAACTGGACGCCACCACCTCCACCACCCGCAAGCTGGCCGCCCTGCAGGACTACTTTGATCGTGCTCAAGCCGCCGATGCGGCCTGGGCAGTGTACTTCCTGGCCGGGGGCAAGCCGCGCCAGACGGTTCCTACCAGCTTGCTCAAGCAATGCGCGATGCAATACGCGCAGATCGATGAATGGCTGTTCGAAGAGTGCTATCACAGCGTGGGCGACCTGGCCGAGACCATCGCCCACGTCTTGCCGCCGCCCTCCGGCGCCAGCGACCTCGGGCTGGCGCGCTGGATGGAGGAGCGCATCGCGCCCTTGCGCGGCGCCGATCCGGCCGTCATCCGCAGCGCCCTGTTCGCCGCCTGGGATGAACTGGACTGGCAGGGACGCTTCCTGCTGTCCAAACTGATCGGCGGCGGTTTTCGCGTGGGCGTGTCGCGCCTGCTGGTCACACGGGCGCTGGCTGGCGTTGCCCGGCTCGATCCCAAGCTGGTCGCACAACGCATGGTTGGCTGGACCGATGGCCGCACCCGGCCCGATGCCCTGCGCTTTGCCGCACTGATTGCGCCGGCCGCGGGTCAGGATACGCAGTTGCAGGGTGGGCAGCCCTATCCCTTCTTCCTGGCCCATCCGCTGATGGAGGTGCCAGACACTCTGGGACCGCTCTCGGACTGGCAAGTCGAATGGAAATACGATGGCATCCGCGCCCAGCTGGTGCGCCGACAGGGGAGCAACTGGCTGTGGTCGCGCGGAGAAGAACTGATCACCGACCGTTTTCCCGAACTGGCCAGGCTGGCCCTGCCCGATGGCACCGTCATCGATGGCGAGATCGTCATCCGCCTGGTCGATTGCGGCCCGCAAGCTGATCGCGTGGCGCCTTTCGCCGACCTGCAAAAACGCATCGGTCGCAAGAACCTCACCGCCCGCCTGCTGGCTGACCTGCCCGCCGGTCTGATCGCCTACGATCTGCTGGAACAGGACGGCCAGGATCTGCGCAGTCTGCCCCAGCATGAACGCCGCCACCGACTGGAAACCCTGGTGCAGGCCCATGCCGCGCCCGCCCTGATGCTGGCGCCCCGCATCGTCGCCTCTGACTGGAGCAGCCTGGCGCAGCTGCGCAGCAGCGCGCGCGAGCGTGGCGTGGAAGGCATGATGTTGAAGCAGCGGGAGGCACACTATGGCATTGGGCGCACCCGCGATGTCGGAACCTGGTGGAAGTGGAAGGTCGATCCCTATTCCATCGATGCCGTGCTGATCTACGCCCAGGCAGGTCATGGGCGGCGTGCCTCGCTGTACACCGACTACACGTTTGCAGTGTGGGACGCTCCGGACGAACACGGCGAGCGTCGGTTGGTGCCCTTCGCCAAGGCCTATTCCGGCCTCACCGATGCCGAGATCGCGGTGGTCGACCAGGTCATCCGCAAGACCACCATCGAGAAATTCGGTCCGGTGCGCAGTGTCAGGCCGAGCATGGTGTTCGAGATCGGCTTTGAGGGCATCGCCCTGTCGTCCCGCCACAAGGCGGGCATCGCCGTGCGCTTCCCGCGCATCCTGCGCCAGCGCCCGGACAAGACGGTCGAACAGGCCGATACCCTGGCCAGTCTGCGGGAGCTGCTGGGGCCCACCGCCAGCCTGCCCTCCGAGGAAAAACAGAAAGAACTGCATCGTGCCACGCAAGACGACTAATTCCCGTTCCAGCGGGAAGATCGCCCTGTCTCAGGCTGAACAATGGTTCAGCCAGCGCGGCTGGGAGGTTTTCGATTTCCAGCGCGCCGTCTGGCAGGCCGCCACCTCGGGCAAGAGCGGCCTGCTGCATTCCGGCACGGGCTCGGGCAAGACCTATGCGGTCTGGTTCGCCGCCCTGCTGCACGCCGAACCCAGGCTGGGGCAGCCGGACCTGCCCACCCATGTGAGCGGCCTGCGGGTCTTGTGGATCACCCCCATGCGCGCCCTGGCCACCGACACTTTGCGCGCCCTGCAAGCGCCGCTGGCCGACCTGCTGCCGCACTGGCAGGCTGGCATGCGCACCGGAGACACCGCCGCTGGCGAGCGTGCGCGCCAGATGAAATCCCTGCCCCAGGCCCTGGTGACGACCCCGGAAAGCCTGTCGCTGCTGCTGTCGCAAGCCGATGCCCAACAACGCTTTGCGAAGCTCGATGCCGTGATCGTGGATGAGTGGCATGAACTGATGGGCAACAAACGTGGCGTACAGGTGCAGCTTGCCCTGGCGCGCCTGCGACGCTGGCGGCCAGGGATGGTGGTGTGGGGGCTGTCGGCCACGCTGGGCAATCTTGAGCAATCGCTGCAAGTCCTGCTCGGTCCTGCGGCTGCCGGACAGGGCGTGCTGGTACGGGGCGAGCAACGCAAGCGCATCGTCATCGATACCCTGTTGCCACCGCAGCCGACCCGCTTTGCCTGGGCTGGCCACCTCGGCATGCAGATGCTGCCGGCCGTGGTGCAGGAGATTGAGGCCAGCGGCAGTACGCTGGTCTTCACCAACACACGTTCCCAAGCTGAACTCTGGTACCAGAATCTGTTGGCCGCCCGGCCCGACTGGGCGGGCATCATCGCCCTGCATCATGGCTCCCTGGACCGTGAAGTGCGGGACTGGGTCGAACACGGCCTGCGTGATGGCCGACTCAAGGCCGTGGTCTGTACCTCCAGCCTGGACCTGGGCGTGGATTTCACCCCGGTGGAGCGGGTGTTGCAGATCGGCAGCCCACGTGGCGTGGCCCGGCTGCTGCAGCGCGCCGGGCGCTCCGGCCACTCACCGGGGCGCAGCTCGCGCGCCACGCTGGTGCCGACCAACAGCCTGGAGCTGGTGGAAGCCATCGCCGCCCAGGATGCGGTAGCGGCCGGCCGCGTCGAAGAACGTGCGGTACCCGGGACACCGCTGGACGTACTGGTCCAGCATCTGGTGACCATCGCCCTGGGAGGCGGTTTCCGCGCCGATGAACTGTTGCAGGAAGTGCACCAGGCCTGGTCCTATCGCGACTTGCGCGAGGACCAGTGGCAATGGGCGCTGGACTTCGTGGCGCGCGGCGGCCGGAGCCTGAGCGCCTATCCGGAATACCACCGGGTCGCCCTGGGACAAGACGGGGTCTACCGCGTTGACGTGCCGGCCATTGCGCGGCGGCACCGGATGAACATCGGCACCATTGTCGCCGACGCCAGCCTGCACGTGCAGTACCTGAAAGGCGGACGCATTGGCACGATTGAAGAAGGATTCATCGCGCGCCTGCGTCCGGGTGATCGTTTTCTCTTTGGCGGGCGCGTACTGGAGTTCGTCCGGGTCCATGAGATGACGGCCTGGGTGCGCCGCAGTACTGCTGGCAGCGGCGCCGTCCCGCGCTGGCAAGGCGGGCGCATGCCCTTGTCCTCGACCTTGGCGCAGGCCGTGCTGGAGCGCCTGCAACAAGCCGAACAACAGCATTTCGACGGCCCGGAAATGCAGGCGGTGCGGCCATTGCTGGCGCTGCAGGATGCCTGGTCGGCACTGCCCACCGGTCAGCGGCTGGTGGTGGAAGCACTCAAGAGCCGGGAGGGCCATCACCTGTTCTTCTATCCCTTCGCCGGCCGCCTGGTCCACCTGGGACTGGCGTCTCTGCTGGCCTGGCGCCTGGCCAGCACGCGGGCAGCCACGTTCTCGATGGCCGTCAACGATTACGGTATCGAACTGCTGGCGGCGGAGCAAGTGGAGTGGGCGCGCCTGGCCCCGGACCAGGCACAAGCGCTCTTCAGCGAGGAGCACTTGCTGGACGACATACTCTGCAGCCTGAACGCCACCGAACTGTCGCAGCGACGTTTCCGCGAGATCGCTCGCATTGCCGGGCTGGTCAGCCAGGGCTATCCCGGCCAGCACAAGAGCGCGCGCCAGTTGCAGGCTTCGTCGGCGCTGTTCTTCGAGGTCTTCCGCAAGCATGATGCCGGCAATCTGCTGCTCACCCAGGCCCAGCGCGAGGTGCTGGAACAGGAGCTGGAACTGGAGCGCCTGCGCAGCACCCTGGCCGAGCTGCGCGCACGCACTCTGAGGCTGGTGCAGCTGGAGCGCCCTACCCCGTTTGCACTGCCGCTGATGGTGGAACGCTTCCGCGAGAAGCTCTCGACCGAGAAACTGGCCGACCGCGTGGCGCGCATGCTGCGCGAGCTGGAAGGTGCCGCCGACAAGACCGCCTCGCGTGAACAACCCAAGCCCGCCACCCGGCGCAAGGCCAAGCCCAAGACTGCCGCATGATGCCCTACCCCGGCTTCGACGCCGATGGCGCCATCCTGACCATGCTGCCCGAACGCGCGCTGCTGTGGCGCCAGCGTGCCATGCTGATCCTGGCCGATGTGCATTTCGGCAAGGCAGCGGCCTTTCGGGCCGGCGGCATTCCGGTGCCGCACGGCACCACGCGGGCCAACCTGGAGGCCATCGATGCGCTGGTACAGCAGCATGCAGTGCGTCACATCGTGTTCCTGGGGGATTTCCTGCATGCCCGCGCGGGGCGTGCTGCTGGAACGCTCTCGGCACTGGCGCAATGGCGTGGCCGCAACGCGGGACTGACGCTCACGCTGGTGCGTGGCAATCACGACCATCATGCGGGTGATCCGCCCGAAGTCCTGGGCATGGAACTGGTCGATGAGCCCTGGCGGCTCGGCCCGCTGGCGTTCTGCCATCATCCGCAGACGGTGGACGGTGCCTTTGCCATTGTGGGCCATGTGCATCCGGTGTATCGCCTGTCCTCGGCGGGCGACAGCTTGCGGCTGCCCTGCTTCGTGGTGGACGGGCGCTGGGCGATGCTGCCGGCATTTGGCGCGTTCACGGGCGGCCATCGTGTCGATGCCTTGCCGGGACAGCGCATCTATTTGGCGGCCGAGGATTGTGTCTTGCCGCTGCCGGGCTGAGCCGCCACGCAATAAGGGGTATCATCGACGCGCTGATATTCATACGAGGAGACAAAGACAATGACATGCAAACACCGCCTGCTGGCCCTTTCGATTGCACTCGGCCTGGGCGTTCTCGCCAACGCGCCGGCACAGGCAGATGCGCTGGCCGACATCCAGAAGGCTGGCGTGGTCCGCATCGGCGTACCGCAGGACTTTGCGCCTTTCGGTTCAGTCAATACGGACCTGCAATTGCAGGGGCTGGACATCGACGTGGCCAAGCTGATCGCCCAGAAAATGGGCGTCAAAGTGCAACTGGTGCCGGTGGCCAGCGCCAACCGCATCGCCTACCTGCAGACCCACAAGGCCGACCTGGTCATCTCCACCCTGGGCAAGAATGCCGAGCGTGAGAA
This sequence comes from Herbaspirillum sp. C9C3, assembly GCF_013359625.1. Classification (NCBI taxonomy): domain Bacteria; kingdom Pseudomonadati; phylum Pseudomonadota; class Betaproteobacteria; order Burkholderiales; family Oxalobacteraceae; genus Herbaspirillum; species Herbaspirillum sp. C9C3. The sequence continues at coordinate 420,701 of NZ_JABFMQ010000001.1, read as the reverse complement.
GGTGATCGATTTTTCCCAGCCCTATGCGCCCTACAACAACAGCGTGTTCGGCGTGGCCAGTGTGGCGGTGAGCGGCCCTGCGGACCTGGCCGGCAAGACCGTGGGCGTGGCGCGCGGTACCTTCCAGGACCTGCAACTGACCGACACGGCGCCAAAGAGCGCCACCATCAAGCGCTATGAGGACAACAACGCCATGATCTCGGCCTATGTCTCAGGCCAGGTGCAGCTGGTGGGCACGGGGGACTTTGTCGCCTATGCGCTGGCCGAAAAGGCACCCGGCAACAAGCCGGTGCTCAAGTACATCATCCATGAATCAGCCTGCAGCGTCGGCTTGAACAAGGGCGAAACCGCCTTGCTCGGCAAGGTCAACGAGGTGCTGACCTCCGCCAAGAAGAACGGCGAACTCAATGCCATCGTGCAGAAGTGGCTCAATGTGCCGCTGCCGGCGAAGATGGCCAGCACGTTCCAGTAAGCAGCAAATCTGTTTGAAGCTTCATGCCGCGATGTTGCGTCATGAAGCTTTATTTTTCACCCATATTTCAGTCATGAATTAGCGAAATTTTTCGATGGAGGTAGCCAGCCCGGACTGGCAAAATGCACGGCACAAAAATGAGCGGCCTGATTACTGAGCGCCGCTGCCATGCAGCAGTCGATGACAGGGGGTAGCACGGGGACAACTTGATGCCAGCGTGGTGTTGAAAACCAACACACGTTCGTTCGCAGCACAGCGAATGGCGGACCATCAAGATGAGGCTATCCCGTGACGCAAGATGCAGCACCGCCCCGCCGGCAGCACAGCGCGCCTGTTGCACCGCGCTTGCTTTCCACGCTCCTTTCTGGCTTCCCCTCTACGCTCTTCGGCCCCGGACTGTCGCAACACGCGCGCCTGATCACGCTGGCCGGCGCCCAGGAAGCCGGATTGCCTGAATCCTTGGTCGTGGAGCGCTTCCACGGCCAGGAGAGCGTCAATGACAACTTCCAGTTCGACATCGACGCCCTTTCGGTTTCCACCGATCTCGATCTCAAGCAATTCATCGGCACAGAGCTGACCCTGCGGCTGCTTCAGGCTGACGGCAGCCGGCGCGCCTGGCATGGCTACTGCACGCAGGCTTCATGGCTGGGTGCCGATGGCGGGCTGGCGCGCTACCGGCTTCGGCTGGAATCCTTTCTTGCCTTCCTCGAACGCCGTCGCGACAGTTTCCTGTTCCAGGACATGAGCGTGACCGACATCGCCAGCGCGGTCCTGAAGGAATACCCGCAAGCCAATTTCGCATTGGAGGTCACCCAGCCTCTCAGCAAGCGCGACATCTGCACGCAATATCGCGAGAGTGATTTCGCCTTCCTGCACCGCATCCTGGCCAGCGAGGGGCTGAACTTTCGCTTCGAGCATCGGCAGGAGGGTGAGCAAGACCGCGCTCATGGCCAGCAACAGGCGAGGCACAAGCTGGTCATCTTTGACCGCGAGGCCAAGGCACCGGATCTGCCGGGCGGCGATACGCGCATCCGCTTTCACCGGGTCGCGGCCACCGAGGCCAGTGACGCCATCACCGACTTTGGCGCCGTGCGTAGCGTGCGTTCCAATGCGGTGGCCCTGGCCAGTTGGCATCCCGAGAAGATTTCTTCACCTTCGGCCGAGGAGAGCTCCAGCCTGGATGCCGGTGAACTCCCTGCCCTGCCGGTCTACGACGGTACCGGCCAGCAGGACTTTGCGGACCAGCAAGCGGCCGCGACCCATGCACGGTTGATGCTGCAGGCCCTGGAAATGCAGAACAAGCACTTTGAAGGCACAGGCGCGGCGCGCCAGCTCGGTGCTGGCATGCAGTTCACGCTGAGCCAGCACGAGCGCTATCCCGACGGTGAAAACCGCTTCAAGCTGCTCTCGGTCAGTCACAGTGCACGCAATAATTTCGACAGCAACATTGCCCAGATCCTCGACCAGGTGCTCCCCGCCTCGCTGGGAAATCTGTTCGGCAAGACGCCCGCATCGGACAGCGCATCGGAGGACGACCTCAAGACTGGCACCTACCGCAACAGCTTCGTGGCCTTGCGCGACGTGGTCCCCATTGTCCCCATCGCCATCACGCAACGCCTGAAACCGACTGCACGCGGCCCCCAGACTGCGCTGGTGACCGGCCTGCCGGACGTGGCCGTCACCACGGACCGCAATCACCGCGTCAAGGTCCAGTTTCACTGGCAGCGCGGGAAGTCGCCCAATCCGGGCGGCTTGCGCGACACCGGGAACCTCGGTGACAAGAACGGCAACGCCCCCGGCAACGATGCCTCCGGTACGTGGGTGCGCGTGGCCGAAGCGCAGTCCGGCCCCAACTGGGGCAGCCAGTTCACGCCGCGCGTCGGCAGTGAAGTGTTGATCGATTTCATGGAGGGCGACATAGATCGTCCGGTAGTGGTCGCGCAGCTCTACAACGGCAGCGACGTGCCGCCCTTTCCGGCTGGCGCTGATTCCGGGGCCAATCACGCCAGCACGCTCTCGGGCTGGCACAGCACGGCGCATGATGGCAGCGGCTTCAATCAATGGGTGGTGGACGACACGCAGTTGCAGTTGCGCATGCGGCTGGCGTCCAGCCAGGCCAAGTCCCAGCTCAATCTCGGCCATCTGATCGAACAGGCCGACACCGGTGCCCGGCGCGGCAGCTATCGCGGCCAGGGTTTTGAATTGCGTAGTGATGCCTGGGGCGTGGTGCGCGGCGCGCAGGGCTTGCTGATTTCCTCGACGGCGCGTCCGGTTGCCGGTGCCAGCGTCACCAGCACGCAGATGGATGCCCACGAAGCCGTGGCGCAATTGAAGGGTGCGCAGCAACTGGCGCAGATCATGGGCGAGGCCGCCGCACAGCAGCAGGTGCTGCATAGTGCGGCGGCATTCAAGGCCAAGAGCGAGTTCATCTCCATCATCGATCCGGCGGACCAAGGCAAGCATCCGGGCAGTGTGAACGGCCAGGAGGCCTTCAAGAGCCAGCCGGAGTCACGCGAGAACGACCGTGCGCAACCAGTCGAGATGTTCGCGAAAGCCGCTGTGCTGATGGAGTCCCCGACCAACATCAACTGGGCCAGTGCGGCCTCCACCGTGCTCTACGCTGGAGAAAACCTGCACTGGACCACGCAGGGGGATACGCACTGGACTGCCGCCGATACCGCCAGCCTTGCGGCCGGCAAGGCGGCCACGCTCTTTGCGCACGACGGCGGCATACAGGCCTTCGCCGGCAATGGTCCGGTTTCCTTGCAGGCGCATACCGATGCGCTGGAGATCCTGGCTGACAAGGAGGTGAGCGTCATCAGCGTCAATGAAGGCATCGAGATCAAGGCACGCCAGAAGATCGTGCTGCAGGCGGGGCAGGCTTCGGTGACGCTGGAGGGCGGGAATATCACGTTTGCCTGTCCGGGGACGTTTTCGGTGAAGGGGGGGACGCATGCGTTTCCGGGAGGAGCGAGGGATTCGCCAGAATTTCCGATGCTACCTGACAGCCGACCTCGTCGATATTTTGAACGCTTGCGAGCGATTGACTTTGACAGCGGCAAACCTATAGCGGGCCTTACTTACGTGTTGAAGTTGGGCGACGGAACCTTACTAAGAGGAGTCACTGATAAACATGGACGAACCGAGCAAATAAGTACTGCGGAGACGCAAGAAGTCCAGGTCTTCTGGAACACATCAGTAATGCCTCCGGACGAGGAGGACACCAACCCTATTGAAAGTTGTTGAAATGAACGAAGATTTACCTGCACTAACTACTCAAACCAAGCTCGACAATCACGCCATCAAGGATGTCAAGGTCGAAGCAAGATTTACTGTCAAATATATTTTTGACGCGAGAATTTCAGAGGGTCTCTCAATTCCCTATGCAGTGGCCGTTGATGGCGTCGCTCAGGAAATCTATAAGAACAAGCCCAAACGGGTCAGCGGGGATAATGGACAGATTGTTATCCCGTCCATAAAGTCAGGAGCAAGCGTATCCTTGTATCTCAATAGCGATGCGCATCCGTCTTATAGAAAAAATCCCGTCTATGTGGTCAAGGTCGGAGAAAGAAATGTTGTGGTAAAGGTCTTGGAGAAAAGTGGGAAATCAGATGCTACTGACGCACCAGTTTTAACCGATCAAAAAAATAATGAAGATATAAGAACGGATGTCTATGAAGCGCAGCTAACCGGGGATATCTGGATGAAGATATCGCACAAATATACGGCTGCTGAAGTAGCTGCCTTATTACCCCGAGACACATCACCGGAGATGCTGGAAGCCATCGAAGCGATTTATAACGGGCTAGCAAGTCCACGCCTGCGCTTAGATGCAGAAGGCAAGTCGTTGACGATAAATTTTGAGGACTCAGACAACCCAAGAGCCAATATAAAAAAAGGTTACAGCCTACTAAGCGAGGGGCTTACACGGGTCCACCCTGCAGGATATGCAGCGTTGATGAGTGCTGCGCTGAACGCCGACGTCGACAAGATTGCTGTCACTTCATGTTGGCGTCCCATGCTTGGGTCTATCGCACATCGCGCGGGTCTAGGCCTTGATATTAATTATTTAGATGATATTCGCCTGAATCGGGAAGAACTTCGCAAAAAATGGGGTATCGACACGCCTAATGTGAGTGAAGCTGAGAAATCTCTGTTTGCAGAATTCAGGCAGGCGAAGACCGAACAAGCCGCTGCTCGTCAGCAGCTTGTGAAAGCCGTCAAAGCGAGTAAAAACCATCCTGACAACTCAGCGGCAGTGGAAGCTTTAACTACGGCAAGAGAACTGGCCGCAAAAGCAGACGTCAGGCGCAATCTGGCCGAAGCTGCTTGGAATCAAGAAAGAAATAAGAATGAGCCTAGCAAGGTCAGAACATTTAGAAAGTCACTGATGAACTCTCCAGCCGTTTCGCAGATATTTGATCCATGGTTCATGGATAGCAATAGCAAAGACAAAAATGCGCCAGCACCCAATCTGCAAATATCACGAAATGAGAAGACACATGCACATCATTTTCACATCACTGTCTTAGAACCCAAGATTCTATGAAAAGCATACCTCTCCTCTATCTGTTCTCGACGTTCGTCATCGTTCCCTCCCCGACATCAGCGAACCCGCCGCATTCTGATTTACCGCCCATCAATGTTCAGGGCGAGATGAAAGCAAACGCATGCCTACCCGAAGAAAGAGAGTCCATGCGGGCAGAACTACCAGCAGGATCTGCGGATTTAGCTGAGACGCTCCTATGCGCAAAGAAGACGGAAGCCAGCAAAAACTACTTGCTACGGCATATGAGCAAATTCATAAAACGCACGTCGATGGATGAAAACTACGTGGAGCGCACCCAAAGAGTCAAAGCCGACGCGGCGCTTGCAGAACGATTACTGAGCGCAGGCGAGGCATGGGATGTCAGTGTAGAAGTCTCAGTTAACCGCGTCAGTATCACCTACATGCCCAACGAAGCCTGTATTTCTGACCGAGAGCTGTTGCGCAAAAAAGGGCGCTGGATGATTACGGCCATCGGTAGCGCTTGCGATTAGTTTCTCACTCAGCCATCTGAGACCCGGCAGACTGAGGTGTACTGTCAATAACGGACACTCATGTTTTATGACGTCAAGCTACTCACTAGCTCTCTTTCTTTTCGCACTCTTCACCTGTCCTGCGAAGGCTGGAGCCGAAACTCCCAGGCATCGCAGCGACTTCCGCGCTGTCGGCAACCAATTCGCTTTTGAAGCGGGCAGACGCACTGTCGCCGTCCAACTGGACATTCCGGTGAACCAATGGGCCGTCAACTGCGCCCGGACCCACGCCATCGTCTGGGGAATCGACCAGCGCAAGCTACCTCGGGGCATCCCGCCATTCAACAAGATCTACATCATCGATCTCCGGCGGGGCAAGCCTGTCGGTCACTTCACGCGCACGCGTGGCCCTTATGAAGCCCGTTTCAGCAAGGATCAGACAATGGCGATCGTCGATGACGAAGTCGTCGACCTGGCCAAAGGAAAGGTGGTCGGGTATATCTACGACATGAAGCTTGATGATGAGACCTGCTCGCCTTTCCCCGGAAAGCAGTCAGGCTAACAATTACTGACTCCTGCTGCCCTCATGATGTCGAGGTGCAAAAGGCTCAAGCTCTGCAATTTACGAATCATGAAAATACCAGGCACGATACTTTCTTTCCTTGGCGGGGCCACTGCCACAAGTTTGCTGTTCTGCGGCTACCTTGTCTGGAAGACCGCTACCGTAAAAATCCACCGCCTCACCACACCTTTGCAACTCAGTACCGAACAGGCATCAAATGGTCTGCTGCCAGTCGGTACAACCCTCTATTACGATACGTCTTTCCCTGAAGGATTTTCCCGCTATAAAATTTACGTCAACATCAATCGGATGTCGCTGGAGCTAGAGACGCTTCGGGACCCCACCATGATCGATCCGGTAGACGCGATCGCTTTCAGTCAGGGAGCTCTGCTCAAACTACTCAGGAATCATCCCCTTACCAAAAATGACCTCCGGGCGATCGTCAATTTTAGCTATCTCTCAAAAGACGAAATTAAGGAAGTCCTTTCCGAATTCACGGACGGAAAATGACGCCAGCATGCCAGAACATCTCTATTGTCTGGCAAGAATGCCGACAGTCACGTATCAGATCGCCTCTCTCTTCACGACGCGAAAAACCTGATTCCGAAAGCGGCTGATGGTGGGGCTTTGGCAAAACTTCCGCTCCAGCAAGCCGGTTGCTTAGTCCATTTGAACAGAGGCCGAAGTCTCTGTCTGCCCGAAGTGACGAACAACCGACAAGCTGCTTGAGGTGTTTGGCCGAGCAACTGGAAGCCTCGTTCGCGCATAGCAACACCTTCGATTCTGTGTCACACCAAAGCCGCGTCTGCGGACCACCAATATGAAAAGCAAGGCAATTATTTTTCTCGCCGGGATGATGACTGCGAGCCTGTTCATGGTTGGATATCTCGTATGGGAATTCACCACCGCCAAAATCCACCGCCTCTCCGCCCCTCTGCAGCTGCGTTCCTATCAGGCCTCCAATGGTGTGCTGCCGAGCGGAGCAACGCTCTATTACGACACGTCCTTAGCTGAAGGGGTGTCCCGCTACAAGATCTATGTCAACATCGACCGCATGCCGCTGCCGCTGGAGAACCTGCCGGATCCGACCATGATCGCCCCGTTAGAAGCAGCTCCTTTCCGTCAGGAAGCGCTGCTGAAACTTCTCAGGAATCATCCCCTTACCAGAAAGGACCTCGATACGATCCTCAGCACGGGCTATCTGACCAAGGACGAAATCAAAGAGGTACTCAGTGAATTTGTGGCGTCAAAATGACCTAAGCACACAGCTGTGGTTCTCGGCCTTCAAGCGAATGCCGGGAACGTTGATCAATCCATGTTTTGAATCAGCCTTTCCTTCATGAAAAGAACTGCTCTACTGATCATGGCTACGGTTTTAGGCATCGCCACGGCCCTGCTCCTTGCAAGCGCAACAAAAGTCGAACAGTCATTCCCACCGCTGGAGGTGCAAGGCACAACGTATCAAAATGCCTGCACAGCGCCTGAGCGTTCCGAGCTGCGCCGCGAACTACCGCACGAGGCGCATGAATTGATCGAGACCTTGCTCTGCGCAAGCAAAACTCCCGCCCGCAAGGCCTATCTCAAGCAGCATGTCACGCCCAACGTCAACGCCGAATACAGTGGAAGCGGCCAAGAGGACCTACAAGAAGTACTTCAAGTTGACGACGAACTGCTCGATCACCTGATGAAAGCCGGTGAAGCCTGGCAAGTCACCACAACCGTCACCGATGAGCAAATTGAGGTGATGTTCTTCGTCAACGAAGCCTGCGTGCAAAGCCGCAGTCTCCGACTCGACCAAGGAAGATGGATGCTCTACGGGCTTGGTGCAGGATGCGATTAAGCAACGCGACAGCGCGCCGCCCCCGTCACTGCTGCCTCCGCTAATCAGAACTTGCTGGACACCCCCAACCCCCACTTGCGCTCCGCATCCCCGCTATCGGGCAGCAAGCCATTCGAATAATCCAGGCTCAGGCCCACGTTCTGGTTGAAGTTGTAAGTCAGCACCGACTTCCAGTAATGAATGCTGCGATTGCCCTGCAAGGCCTTCAACCCGGTATAGGTCGTGGTGAAATCAAACGGCAAGGCCGGATTGGTGGAAGACAGCGTGAACCCCGCCTGCGCCCCCAGGCGAATGAAGTCGCGATGCTGGTCAACCACATCCGCATCGCCCCGGTTGATGTAGATACCATTGCGGCTCTGACCAATCAGGATGGGCTTGAAGGCCAACCCATTGTTCCAGCGCAGGAAATCGTTGAGCACGCCGGGACGCACCGGTGTCAACGTGAAGTTGACCGTCAGCAGCCGGCTGCCGTCGGTACTGTTGACCAGGTAATCGGGACGCGCCGTCAGGTCCTCGGTATTGGCCGTATCAGCATGGGCAAAGTGGAAGGCCGACAGCATCCCTACCTGGCTGGTGCGCGTCGTGGTGATCTCGGCACTGCCACTGTCATAGTTGGTCACCCGGTTCTGCTTGAACCCGACATAAGGCACCGCCTCATAGGTGCTGCCGGGCGTCCCCAGAGGGCGCTTGTCCAGCGCATAGCCGGCAAAAACCACCACGTCATTGGTGCGTGATTGCGCTACATCGTCATTGGCCAGCGCCACCCGCGCGCGGTCGACCGAGGAGAAGCCAGCCTTGTCCCGATGGTCGATGGAAAGCTGGTCAGGATTGCCCCGAATCCGCACACGATCCATCCAGCCGGCCGGCTGTGCCGGACCGGCAGTCCCGTTAGCCGGTGGCGTTGCAGGACCAGCCGCCGGGGTAGGCACCGCCACCGGCGCCACGCCCATGCGCAAGGCCGTCTCTGCATGCGCCAGCGTCGGTGCCGCACCCGTCCCTTCACAACGCAGCGCCACGCGGCTGTTGTCCCGGAAAAAAGCCACCACATCACTGCGACCACTGGGCTGGAAGCGCGCATCCTTGCCGTCGAGCAGCGCCTGTACATCCGCAGCCATATGGTCAACGTTGCAGCTGTCGCCCTGGCAGCCCTGCCCCCCAGACTTCTCCATGGCGCGCTTTTGCAACAACCAGGCCACCAGGGCACGCGGCGAGTTCAACGGGGCCGGATCCTGGCCAACCGATAAATAGGCCGTGCTCACCGGATAGGTACGGATCAGGGTGGCGGCGAGCCGGTCCTTGTCCAGCGTCTGCTCAGCGTTGCAGAAGCCGGTATCGGCTGCATGGGCCAGGTTCAAGCCAAGAGGAGCAAGCAGCAGGATAGCCGCTACAGGATGAGGAAGTCGTCGTTGCATCAGATCGAATGGAGAAAACGCAGAAAAACGGTGGAATTCAAACAGACGGGGTCCAGAACAGCCGACCAGGCCCGCCCGCCGGAGACACCCGGCCCGGCACAGACCTGCTTCAACTCTGCGCCAGCGGCAGGCCCGGCAGCGGACGCAATTCCAGCTGCCCCAGCAGGTAAGGCTGAATGACCAGCTTGTAGCTTTCCAGGTCAAAACCCTTGAGGCTGGCGGCCGGACGGCGGATCAGTTGCCGATGGTCACGGTCCAGCGACCCAAGATAACGCCAATGATCGATGACATGCAGCTGCTGCCAGCCATCGCCCTGCTCCACCAGTCCCATCGGACCGGCGTAAGGCCAGGGCAGGATGCGCAAGTCTTCCAGCGCCTGCATCAGGCGATGCTGGTGCTGTTCATGGGATTGCTCCCCGGTGCAGGCGCCCCGGCAGCGACGGATCTGACGACCGAAGCAGGCCATGCCGATGCCATCGGCCTGTTCCAGCCCCGTCACGATGGAGCACAGACCGTGGCGCTCGACCAGCTTGTTCAACGCTTCCCGGGCGGCGCGCTCGCTGGTATAGATGCCGAAGAGGTTCTCGGCCCGACTGAAGTGGCGCTCATCCACCTGCGCCACCCATGGCTGGCCCGCAGGACTGAGCCGCAGCGTGAACAGGCCACGCCTGGTGCGCGGCTTCTTGTTGTGGGAAGGACGCAGATCGTGCAGCAGACAGTTCTCCAGCAGGGCCGCGCCCAGCTCACCGGCCGTACGACGGCATTCGATACGGCGCGTGCGGCCGATCAGGTACTGTTCCTCGTGACTGTGCAGATGAGCCAGCACGCGGCTGCGCAGATTGACGCTGCGTCCCACATACAGGGCCTCGTCATCCACACCGCGCAGGATGTAGACACCGCAGGCGGCGGGCAAGGCGTCAATGCTGGCACGATCGATGTGCAGCGGATAGCTGAAGGTGGCCGCGCGATGCGCTGCCGGCTGAGGGGCGTTGAAAGTGGCACAGGGCAGATCGAGATGGCGCAGGCCGCGCTGCCCTTCCTGCTCCAGCAGGCGCTCCACCAGGGCGGCAGGCAGCTTGCGCGGCTGAGCGGCTGGCGCCTGCGGCATCAGGGCCGGCATCGCGGCCTGCAGGGGGTGGGTCAACAGCTGGGTCAGTGAGGTGCGGTGGCGGATGGTATTCATGGCACTGGCCAAATCCTTCTTGTTGTTCATGTCACGGCGGGCGGGGCGTACTCTGTCAGGTTGCAGACGGTCCGGATCGGCCGGCCCCTCAAGTTGAAGTGGATTATGAAGTCGACCCTCTGCCGCCACAGTCGGCAGGAAGATGAAGATCGTGTAGGACATTGCCGCCTGGCAGCGCCGCCACGGGTCTTCTCCTACAAGGATTTACCGCTCTTGCCGATACTGGGCGGGGCCTGCCTGGACTTACTCTTGGGCGATTCCGTCCTCTTTCCTCTTCATGGAGTCGCCATGCCCGCCACCGTTGCAGACATCCTCATCGACACCCTCTACGACATCGGCGTACGCCAGATCTTCGGTGTTGTCGGTGATGCCTTGAATCCTCTGACCGACGCCATCCGTCGCGACAAGCGTATCGAATGGATCGGTGTACGCCACGAGGAAGGTGCCGCCCTGGCCGCCGCCGGACAGGCCAAACTGACCGGTCGCCTGGCCGTCTGCTGCGGTACCACCGGCCCCGGTGCCAACCATCTGGTCGCCGGACTTTACGAAGCCCGCAAGGACCACGCTCCGGTACTGGCCATCTCGGGAGGCGTGCCGGCAGCGCGGCGCGGTACCGATTATCTGCAGGAAAATTCACCCGACATGCTGTTCCGTGACGTCGCCGCCTACAGCCAGGTCGTCACCAGTGCAGAACAGGCGCCAGCCGTGTTCCATCAGGCCATTGCCCAGGCTTATGCGCAACGCGGCGTAGCACACCTGAACATTCCTGCAGACATCATCGGCGCCAGGCTCAGCGGCACCGTGCCCAGTATTGCTACGCTGCGCGAGCGCAGTGAACTGGCACCGCCGCCCGCCGACATTGCCGCCGCCGCTGAACTGATCAATGCCGCCGGATCGGTCGCCATCTTTGCCGGCCATGGCTGCCGGGGTGCCATCGACCAGGTGCTGGCGCTGGCGAGCAAGTTGCAGGCGCCGGTCATGCACACTTTCCGGGGCAAGGACCTGGTGGCGTACGACCATCCGCACTGGATCGGAGGCGTCGGCCTCATCGGTGGCGCGCCCGGCACCGATGCCCTGCATGCGGCCGAGGTGATGCTGATGCTGGGCTCGGACTATCCCTATTCGGAATTCCTGCCCACCCGCTCCAAGGTAATCCAGATCGACGAACGCAGTTTCGTGCTGGGTCGCCGCGCCCCGGTCACGCTGGGCATCACCGGCTCGGTCGGTCCGGCCGTGCAGGCCTTGCTAGAGCAGGTCGAGGGCAAGACCGATGGCAGTTTCCTGCAAAAGACCAATGCCGACCGCGAACGCTGGAACAGCAAGCTCGATAACGCCGCCGAGATCAAGCGCCATCACAAGAAGATCAAACCGCAAAGCGTGGCCCGTGCCGTGAGCGACCTGGCCGAGGACGATGCCCGCTTCGTCATCGATACCGGCGTGGTCACGCTCTGGTGCGGCAACTGGATCCGCCAGCGTGGCCAGCAACGCCTGCTGGCCTCGTTCAACAATGCAGCGGTCGGCACTTCCCTGGGCCAGGCCAACGGCATCCAGGCCCTGGACCGTGAACGGCAGGTGATCGTGGCCGTGGGTGATGGCGGCTTCACCATGCTGCTGGGCGAATTCATGACCAGCGTGGAGCACAGATTGCCGGTGAAGGTGATTGTCTTCAACAACCGCGAATGGGGCCTGGTGCATCTGGAGATGGAAGAAGCCGGCCTGCCCGCCTTCGAAGGTTCAGAATTCCCCAATGCCGACTTCGCCGCCTTCGCCCGCGCCTGCGGCGGCCAGGGCTTTACCGCCCGCACGCCCGAGCAGTTGCAGGAAAGCCTGCAGCAATTGCTGGCCGCGCCCGGCCCGGCAGTACTGGATGTGTTCATTGATCCGTCGGAACTGCCGGTCATGCCGCACATCAAGATGGAGCAAATCTGGCGGTTCGGCCTGGCCAAGGTCAAGGAAAGCCTCATTGCCATGCAGGGAGGATGAGCATGAACGCCATCGAACAGCAACGAGAGCAATACGCAGCGCAACTACGCGCCCGCTTCGAGGACTACAAGCGCTGGGCCATGGCGCACTGGCCGGTGACCGATCAGCCGCTGCAGGACAGTGCCTTCATCGCCGCCGAACGCGAGCTGGAACTGATTACCGGCAGCATGCTGCACCCGGGCCGCAAACCCGACGGCATTCCCGCAGCCAGTGCACAGCCGGGGCAATTCGAAGAGGTCACCCCGGCGCCCTGGCCCTGAGTCCCGGCCTCCTCGCGCATTCTTACGTACGGTTGCGCCGCCCGCTTATAGGGAGGCAAAGGCGCACGCAGTAAGCTGTCTTTCACGGGCCGCACCCACTGATGCAGAGCTCGGCCCTGTCCATCAGAACAGAAGGAGAACAGCATGAGCGCAAGCAAATCCGACAAGAATCATCGTCCCAACCAGTACGACACCCCGTCCGAAGTGGCCCTGGATGAAGCCAATGAGATGAGCTTTCCTGGCAGTGATCCGGTAGCCACCTCCAACATCACCCGCATCGAGAAGGCCCCCGAGATGGAAAAGGCCAGGGACGACCATCAGAACAGCCACCGGGTCAAGCAGAACACACCCAAAGCGGGCTGATTCCTGTCCGCCCGTCCCATTTGCAGGGGCGGCCGGTGCATGCCGGCCGCCTTTCTTTTTTGAAGGGAGAAGCATGATGAGCAATCGCTACAACCAGTTGAAAGTCGCCGTCCTGGTGACCGACGGCTTCGAGCAGGCCGAACTGCTGGAACCCAAGAAGGCCCTGGAGGCTGCCGGTGCCACCGTCCACATCCTCTCCGACAAGAGTGACAGCGTGCAAGGCTTCAAGCATGTCGACAAGGGCGAGGTCGTCAGTGTGGACGGGCGCCTGGATGCGGCCAACCCGGCCGATTATTCCGCCGTGCTCCTGCCCGGTGGCGTGGTCAACGGCGATGCCATGCGCCTCTTGCCCGAGGCGCGTAATTTCGTGCGCGCCGCCAACGACGCGGAAAAGCCCATCGCCTCCATCTGCCACGGCGGCTGGCTGCTGATTTCGGCTGGTATCGCCAAGGGCCGCACGGTCACCAGTTGGCCCAGCCTGCAGGACGACTTCAAGAATGCCGGCGGCCAATGGGTCGACCAGGAGGTGGTGCGGGACGAAAACTTCGTCTCCTCGCGCAAACCCGCCGATATTGCGGCCTTCAACAATGAATTCATGAAACTGCTGGATGAGCAGCAGCGCCGTGAACAGCGCCAGCAGCCCGTCGGCAGTGCCACGGACGCTTCTGCCTCAACGGCAAGCGGCAAGCCGCAACTGTCCGACAAGGGCCGTGCTCCCGCCGCGCCGCCCGATCATGAAAATGAAGCCTTTGCCGTGGCCCACGGAGAATCGGCGCAAAGCGATGGCTAAGGGTGGATTCAAGGCGATATGAAGGAAAATGAGGAATCGAGGGGCGCTCCCCTCGATTTTTTTGGGCTGGCGCCGGATTTCGCATGAAGCCAGACCATGCAGCGTGAAGGAATTGGCTGAAATCCGGATGCCGTAGAAACAGCAAGGCCGCCCGGTTCGAGCCGGACGGCACCAAGACCATCTGGAATGCCTGCCCGCAGGCTGGTCCGCGTGGGCGAGCTACCTTGTCTGTTCTCCCTGGTACCTGTGCATGGCCTCGGCCAGCAAGGCCAGGGCGGCCTTCTCTGCCGCCTTGCGCTTCTTGCAGATGCGCACCGGTTGTGTGCCCAGGTCGTGCAGATCCATGTGCCAGAGTTCATCGATCCGGGTATCGATGTAGGCGACATATTTGTGCTTGTCCAGCTTGGCGACACGCGGCATGAAATGACCGGCTTGCTGCTGTTGGACAGATCTGGCGAAGTGTTTCATGGCAAGTCTCCAGGGCGCACGGGGCGTGGGGGACGTCATGACGAAGGGACGGAAGCTGGGCTGCCTTCAGCTTAGTCGATCAGCGTCGCAAAGGAAGTTTTATTTCATTTGCGACGCACGGTTGACTGAAGAAGATGTCACTCATTCATTCGCTTGTTTCTTGGCGGCATCCATGCTCTGCTTCAGTTCGCGGCCCATTTTCAGGTGTTCCTGCAGTCCCGGGAGGGTCTTGGCGGCGAAGTTCTTCACATCCGGGTCTTGCGCTTGCTTGGAGGACTTCTGGAACAGCTTGACCGCATCCTCATGGGCGGATACGCCGATCATGCTTCGCTGCCGGCAGCGCCGGTGCGTCCGGCGCCGCAAGTGTCGCCATCTGGCGACTACGAACTGCCGGAGGTGCGCAATGCCGACATGCACCAGGTCAATATCGGCCATGGCTAGAGCCGGTGCGGCTTTGGGCGGCATGGGAGCGCTTGCGGTGTAGGCGTTTTCCTACGCATTAATTGGGCACTGTCCGATGCTCTTTTTTGCAGCGCACCGCTACCATGTCTTCAACGTACTCGAAACCGAGGACCTCACATTCCGACATGAACGTCCCCCTCCGTCATGTCATGAATACAGTCCATCCCCCATCGGTTTATCCCCACGAGTCGTTTTCATAAGCAGAAATTCTCCGAAGATTCCCCCGATCCTCGGCGTCTTATATCCCTCCCCCTCAGGCCGCCTCCCCCAGGCGGTCTTTTTTTTTTGTTCATCGCCCCCGACAACAACACCCGCCCCCCCCTGACACAGGTCAGGCATTGCTGCATCCTTCACCGCATCGGGCCAGGAAGAAGTATTCTTGTCAGCATAAGAAACACTGAAGGCAAAGGCAGCAAGACGCCACCGTCGATCTGCGCAGGAATGGGCGAAGACAAGCGACTCCCTCTCCAGCGTGAGCGCGACGAACCGGCGACCTGGGGATGCTGCCGCCTGGTGTGCTTGCCTCTACGTCTGGATCCGTCATGCCCATCGATTACCTGCGCCGCCTCACCAGCCCGGCGCGCACCGACCTCTCCAACCGCCACCTGGGGCGCTCGCTGGCCTTCATCGCCGGCGCCGTCAATGCCGGGGGCTTTCTCGCGGTGGGCCAATACACGTCTCACATGTCGGGCATCGTCTCCTCGCTGGCCGACAACCTGGTGCTGGGGGAAACCCTGCTGCTGGTGGCCGGCGCCAGTGCCTTGCTGTCCTTCCTGCTGGGGGCGGCCTGTTCGGCGGTCATGATCAACTGGGCAAGGCGCCGTGGCCTGCACAGCGAATATGCCATGCCGCTGATGCTGGAGGCGATGCTGTTGCTGTGCTTCGGCATCCTGGGTTCCAACCTGGAGAATCACCGCTTGCTGTTCGTGCCGGTCACGGCGGCCCTGTTGTGTTTCGTGATGGGCCTGCAAAATGCCATGATCAGCAAGATCTCCCGCTCGGAGATTCGCACCACCCACGTCACGGGGCTGGTGACCGACATCGGCATCGAGATCGGCAAGATGTGCTACTGGACCCTGGCGCCGCGCCAGCCCGGCGAAGCGATGGCGGAAGATCCCGTGCCCGGCGCACGACGCAAGTTCATGCTGCTGTCCTCGTTGCTGTTGATGTTCTTCCTGGGGGGCGTGACCGGGGCCTTCGGTTTCAAGGCCCTGGGTTTCGTGGCGACCATGCCGCTGGCGGCCGGGCTGTTCCTGCTGGCGCTGGTGCCGATGATGGATGATCTGGCGCGGCACTGAGGCGCAACCGGCCCTCTGCGGGCAGAAACAACAAAAAAGGCGCTGTCCGCGCCTTTCGTTTTCTTGTTATCAGCTTCTTGCACTGACGGTACGAGCCTGGGCCCTGTTCTTGATATTTTTTGATATTTTTTGATGTTCTGCACCGTACTGCGCCCGCTGCCTGAGGCGGCCGGGTTCTTTCCTTTCAGCCTTGCTGCTGCGGGGTGCTGTCCGACTGCTGGGGTTGCTGGAGGGCGCCATTGCCCTCTTGCGGTGTGCTCTGGTGCATCTGCGCTGGAGCAGAGCTCGCGGCGCCGTTGCCGCTACTGCCATTCTGCGCTGCCGCCGCTGCCGCTGCAGCGTTCTTGCGACCATGGCTGTTCAGGCCACCCTTGCGTCCGGCTTCCCGGGCTTCGGCCGAGCTGAACTCATGCGCCGCCCCCTTGGCATGGGCAGCCTTGCCTCCCATGCTGGCGATCTGACGCTGTTTCTCCTTGTCCATGGCGGCAAAGCCGCGATTGCTGTTGCCCGGATTCTCTGAATTTGCCATGTGTGACTCCTTGTCTTGGATGATCGAATGGATCGAATGGAGCAGACATTTGCCATCCACCCGCCCTACTGCCCTGCGCGAGCATGTGGGTGGCAACCCAACTTCTTGTCCACGTCTGCAGTGTAAAAAGCCTCACCGATACTCACTATCGGAAGAGCTCCCCAGCCCATGTCAGCAATGGCCGTCAGACATGTAGGAAAACTTGAAGATGAGCTTATGTTTTGAATATCGATCTTCGGGATTGATGACATTTGCAGAGATTGCCTGAAGCAAATTTCATTTTCCTGATGGCTCATGGCTCATGACGTGAAGACAGTTTTTGTCACACCTCAAAAATTTTACTGTATATTTATACAGTCATTTGTTTTTCCTGCATTCAGCGTCCTCCCGTTCATTTCATGTTGACATCCGCCTCTCCGGTTCGCACTCCGGAAATCATCCACCCTTCGCTCTGGCTGGCCTCCCAGCTGGCAAGAGGAGGTGCGCGCGGGATCGCCAGCGGTTTTGAAGCGCTCGATGCCGAACTGCCCGAACGTGGCTGGCCACCCGGCGTATTGATCGAATTGCTGTTGCCGCAGGACGGCATCGGCGAACTGCGCCTGTTGCGCCCGGTGCTGGCGCGTCCACCGACCAGTGACCAGCACCGGACGCGCGCGCAGCGCATTGTGCTGCTGCAGGCGCCGCACCCGATCAATGCGCCCGGCTGGGCGCAGATGGGGGTGGAGGCCGCACGACTGCTGCAGTTGCAGGCCGCTCATGCGGCCGATGCCTGCTGGGCCGCCGAGCAGGTGCTGCGGGCCGACAGTTGCCAGGTCCTGCTGATGTGGCAGCCGCGCCTGCGCAAGGGTGACCACGACCTGCTGCGGCGCCTGCATGGGGCGGCCCAGGCCGGGCAGACCCTGTTCTTCATGCTGCGGCCCCTGTCCTGCGCCCGCGAACCTTCACCCGCGCCCCTGCGGCTGACGCTCAAGTCGGCGCGTGACGGACTGGAGATCGGTTTTCTCAAGCGTCGCGGCCCCCTGCGCGAACAGAGCCTGTTTCTCCCTTTGCTGCCTTCACCGAATCTGCAACGCCATGTCTCCCCTGTGGATCGCCGTACACCTGCCACTGCTGCCGCTGGAAGTCTTCCGTCCGAACTGGCTGGATGAGGCCCCCGCCGTGGTCTTCGAGCGCGACCGCGTGACCGCGCTGACAGCGCCGGCGCGGGGGCTGGGCGTGCAGGAAGGGATGCGGCGCGGCGGCGTGCAATTGCTGGCTCCCGAGGCCCATCTGCACGAGCGCGACACCTTGCGCGAAGACACCACGCTGCAGCAGGCCGCCCTGGCCCTGCTGCAATACACGCCGCAGGTCACGCTGGCAGCAGAGGCGTGCATCCTGCTGGAGGTGGGCGCCAGCCTGCGCCTGTTCGGCGGCATCCGCGCCTTGTGCCGCAAGATCCGCGTGACCATCGCCCGGCTGGGCCTGTCGGCCATCCTGTCCTGCGCCGTCACGGCGACCGGGGCCTGGCTGCTGGCACGCTACGGCTACATGCGCACCCTGGGCCCGACATCCCTACAACGGCGCCTGGACCGGCTGCCGGTAGTACTGATCAGCGCTGCGCGCCCCCATCTGGAATGGCTGCACGGACTGGGCTGCCGCCAGCTCGGCCAGGTGCGGCGCCTGCCCCGCGCCGGATTGCAGCGCCGCTGCGGCAAGGACCTGCTGCTCATGCTGGACCGGGCCTATGGCGCTGCCCCCGAAGTCCATGACTGGATCGTGGCTCCACCCAGCTTCCAGGCCCGGGTGGAGCTGCCGGACCGCATCGAGCAGACCGACGTCCTGGTCGCCTATGCCCAGGGTTTGCTGGCGCAACTGGCCGGCTGGCTGGCCGCGCGTCAGCTGGCCATCAAGAAACTGCGTCTGTGGCTGGAACATGAACGCGGACGCCAGGCGGTCCCTCCTACCGAATTGCAGGTGGCGCTATCGGTACCGGCCTGGCAGGAAGACCATCTGCACACCCTGGTCAAGGAAAAACTGGCCCGCTCCTTACTGCCCGCCCCGGCCATCGCCCTGGGTCTGGCCGCCGATGAACTGGAAAGCCGGCAAGCCGCCAGCGAGATGCTCTTCCCCGAGCCCGGCGGCAGTGCCGAGGATCACCAGCGCCTGCTGGAGCTGCTGGTAGCGCGGCTGGGCGCGGACAAGGTACAGCAGGCCGCGCCACGCGCCGATCACCGGCCCGAGATTGCCAACCGCTGGTGCAGCGTGATGCAGTCCGCTGCCAGCCTGCCCGCACCCTTGGGCAGCGATCCGGCACGGCTGCCGCCACGCCCGCTGTGGCTGCTGCAGGAACCCCTGCCGCTGCGGGTACAGCAGCACAAGCCCTTCTATCGGAGTGCACTGGAATTCACCTCGCCGCCCGAACGCATCGAAGCCGGCTGGTGGGAAGGCCGCCCCCTGACGCGCGACTACTTCACGGCGCGCGATGCCGGCCACGCCTATTACTGGATCTTCCGCCAGTGGCGTGGCGGCGAGTGGTCCGATGAAGAACCGCAGTGGTTCCTGCACGGCTTGTTTGGCTAGGAGAAACGCATGCAAACCGCTCTGCCCGACTATGCCGAACTGTATTGCCGCACCAACTTCAGCTTCCTGCACGGCGCCTCGCATGCGCAGGAACTGGTAGAACGCGCCATCGAGCTGGGCTACCGTGCCCTGGCCATCACCGATGAATGCAGCATGGCGGGTGTGGTGCGCGCCCATGCCGCCTGGATTGAGCAGTTCGAACGCGGCAAGGCCAAGGATCTCAAGCTGCTCATCGGCAGCAGCTTTCGTTTCACGGCCCTCCAGGAAAATCCGGCCCATCCCCTGGCCGCCATGACCCTGGTGGCGCTGGCCAGGAACCGCGAAGGCTATGGCAACCTCTGCGAACTCATCACCCTGGCTCGTACCCGCGCCGAAAAAGGCAGTTACCTGCTCTCCCCGGAGGACCTGAGCCAGCCTCCGCCCGCCTTGTCGCACCTGCGTGCCCTGCCCGATTGCCAGCTGATCCTGGTGCCGGATTACCCGGCCAGCGAAGAGACGCTGGATGCCCAACTGCGCTGGTTCGCCGCGCTGGCCCCCGGCCGCGCCTGGGTCGGCATGACGCGCCTGTATCGCCCGCTGGACGACCTGCACCGCGCCGCGCTGGACGCAGCGGCGCGCCGGCATGGCCTGCCGCTGGTAGCGGTGGGCGACGTGCAGATGCACCAGCGGTCGCGCAAATACTTGCAGGACGTGGTCACCGCCATCCGCCTGGGCAAGCCGGTGCAGGAATGCGGACTGGCCCTGGCCCCCAATGCCGAACAACACCTGCGGCCACGCATGCGGCTCTCGCTGGTGCATAGCCCGGCGACGCTGGCCCAGACCCTGACAGTGGCGGCCGGTTGCCATTTCAGCCTGGCTGAATTGCGATATGAATATCCTGACGAATTGGTGCCGCTGGGCATGAGCCCGGCCGACTATCTGCGCCAGGAAACCCTGGCCGGTGCCGTCAAACGCTATCCACAGGGGATTCCTGGCGAGGTGCGCGAGCAGATCGAGATGGAACTGTCCCTGATCGCCAAAAAGGAATATGAAGCTTATTTCCTGACCGTCTACGACCTGGTCAAGTTCGCCCGTTCACGCGGCATCCTCTGCCAGGGACGCGGCTCGGCGGCCAACTCGGCGGTGTGCTACTGCCTGGGGGTGACCGAGGTCGATCCGACTTCCACCCGGCTGCTGTTTGCCCGCTTCATCAGCGAAAAGCGCGAGGAACCGCCCGACATCGATGTCGACTTCGAGCACCAGCGCCGCGAAGAAGTCATCCAGCACATCTACCGCAAGTACGGCCGTCGCCGCGCCGCGCTGGCCGCCGCCGTGCACAGCTACCGGCCGCGCGGGGCCTTGCGCGAGGTCGGCAAGGCATTGGGGGTGGATGCGGCCATCGTCGATACGGTGGCCAAGTCGCAGCACTGGTTCGACAGCCGCGAAGAATTGCTGGCCCGCTTTGCCGAAGCCGGGCTGGACCCCGAATTGCCGCAGATCGGGCTGTGGGCCAGCATTACCGGCAAGCTGCTGCGCTTCCCGCGCCATCTGTCGCAGCACACCGGCGGTTTCGTGATCGCGCGCGGGCAGTTGTCACGGCTGGTGCCGATCCAGAAGGCAGCCATGCAAGACCGTTCCGTCATCGAATGGGACAAGGATGACCTGGAGTCGCTCAGACTGCTCAAGGTCGACGTGCTGGCACTGGGCATGCTGACCGCCCTGCGCCGTTCGCTGGAACTGGTGAGCCTGCGGCGCGGCTTGCCGCAGGTGATGCAGATGCACGACATCCCCCGCGAAGACCCGGCCACCTTCGAGATGATCTGCAAGGCCGATACCATCGGCGTATTCCAGATCGAGAGCCGGGCCCAGATGAGCATGCTGCCGCGCATGCAGCCGCGCACCCAGTACGACCTGGTGGTGCAGGTGGCCATCGTGCGGCCCGGTCCGATCCAGGGCGGCATGGTTCACCCCTATCTGCGGCGGCGTGAACTGGTGCGCGAGGGCGGCAGCTTCGACTACCCGGACAACACCCGCAAGAGCGGCAAGATCAAGAAGGTGCTGGAGCGCACCCTGGGCATCCCGATCTTCCAGGAACAGGTGATGGATGTGGCCATCGAGGCGGCCGGCTATTCGCCCAGCGAAGCCGATGACCTGCGCCGCTCCATGGCCGCCTGGAAGCGCAAGGGCGGCATGGGTCCGCACCATGAACGGCTGGTGCTGGGCATGACAGACAATGGGTATTCCCGCGAATTCGCCGAAAGCATCTTCAACCAGATCGAGGGTTTCGGCGAATACGGTTTCCCCGAGAGCCATGCCGCCAGCTTTGCCCTGCTGACCTATTTCAGCAGCTGGCTCAAATGCCATGAGCCGGAAGCCTTCCTGTGCGGCCTGCTCAACAGCCAGCCCATGGGCTTCTACTCGCCCTCGCAGTTGATCCAGGATGCGCGTCGGCATGGGGTGAAAGTGCTGCCCGTCAATGTCTTGCGCAGTCGCTGGGAATCCATCCTGGAGTTGGATCCGACAGCGCATGCGCGGCCTGCGGTGCGGCTGGGCATGAGCCTGTTGCGCGGCATGCCGGAACGGGCGGCGCAGCGCATCGAAGAAGCCCGCAGAGAACGGCCCTTTGCCGATGTCGATGACCTGGCCCGGCGCGCTGCGCTGGACCGCCACGCCCTGCAGGCCCTGGCGGCAGGCGACGCCTTGCGTGAACTGGCCGGCCACCGGCGCGCCGCGCTGTGGCATGCCGTGGGCGCAGTACCTGATCGTGACCTGCTGCGCACGGCGCCACGCGGAGATGATGCAGTTCAATTGGAAGCGCCCGGTGAAGGCGACCAGATCATCGACGACTACCGCGCCATGAACCTGACCCTGCGCCGCCATCCGCTGGCGCTGCTGCGCGAGACCCTGCGGCGGCGCCGCTTCATGAGCGTGGCCGATCTCAACGGCTTGCAGAATCGCCAGTTCGCCTGCTGCTGCGGCATCGTCACGGTGCGCCAGCGCCCGGGCACGGCCAAGGGTGTGATCTTCATGACGCTGGAGGATGAAACCGGCTCGGCCAATGTGATCATCTGGCCTGCCGTGCTGGAGCGGCAGCGCAGCGAGGTCTTGAATGCGCGCTTGCTGGGGGTGTATGGCAGCTGGCAGTGCCAGGGCGAGGTGCGCCATCTGGTGGCCGGACGTCTGGAAGACTGGACCCATCTGCTGGGCGAGCTGCAACCGCGCAGCCGGGATTTCTTCTGAATGCGCTCTGAAGCGAACTTGGGAGGCGATATAACACCTCCCAAGGCAGAGACCTACTAGTGTGGATATGCGTTATTCGCTGAGTCGATCCGTTTCTCCGCGACGTTGGCAAGCATCCGACTTGCAGTAATCGCCAAGCGCATTAACGCACCTTTATCTGGCTCGCAAAGCAGCGGCCTGCCATCTTCTTTCTCACTTTCGCTGAATTCGATCAGTGAAAGCAGGATGGCCACGCCATTGCTGACGTCGTATGCGTACTCAAAAAACTTCTTGTTATTGGAGGGAGGGACTTCAGTGTTGTGCCACGAAAAAGCTTGGAATAAGGGTATCGGGGACACTTCGGGATGACGAGTATCAGGCATGTTGCCTCCTTGGGTCGCTTTGGAAAACCTGTCACTTCATCGCCAAATGAAGGTGGCAGGCACAAGACAGGGTTGGCGAACCGGCACCCAAAGCCACCGGCATACCCGAAGGTATCCCTGCCCAGGCCCGCCATGGTATCGACGTGCGAAGGCAACGGACGTAAAAAAACCGCCATTGGGCGGATGTCCGCTTTGGGTGAATTCGAGTCGCCAAACCCGATCCCATGTAGATGGGAGGTTGAAGACTAGCAATTCGTGTGGCGCCAAGTCAAGCAAGTTGTGCTGATTCGCTGTGTTCGTGACTCAGCATTTTTGTCGATAAAATCAGGCCGCCAGCGCCATGCGGAAGGCATTGCGCCCTTCACTCTTGGCGCGATACAGGGCCTGGTCGGCTTCGTGCACCAGGGCATCCCAGCTCTTGGCACAACCCGGCCGCAAGACGGCCAGCCCGACGCTGATGGTGACCGTCTGTCCATGGCCGAAGTCGTGACTGCACACGGTTTCCAGCAGGTGCTGGGCGATCCGGCGCCCTTCTTCCTCGGCCCCGTCCGGGAAGACCGCGCAGAATTCCTCGCCGCCGTAGCGCCCGACCATGCCCCTCTGGCCACAGTGCTCACGCAGCAAGGCACCGATGTCGGCCAGTACGCGATCGCCGACCAGGTGGCCGTGGGTGTCGTTGATGCGCTTGAAATGGTCCACGTCGATGAAGGCCAGCGTCAGCACCCGCCCGCCCTGCACCGCCTGGGCCAGGGCCTGTTCGCCGCAGCGCACCAGCTCGCGGCGGTTGAGGGTGCCGGTCAGTTCATCTTCGGTGGCCAGGCGCTGCTTGTCGGCCAGCAGGCGTTCGAAGTAGATCATCATCAGCGACACCGACAGCAGCAACGTGCCACTGATGGGAATCAGGTAGATCAGGGCCACGCCCAGCATGCGCATCTGGGGCGGCATGAACAGTTCCGGATGCGACAGCGAAAGCAGCAGCCGGCTCACATGAGTGGCGCTGAGAATGAGCAAGGCAGCCATACCGATCCAGCGGCCAAAGGTCCAGCGCGGATAGCGCCGTGCCAGCGGGCCGGACAGACCCTTGAAGAATTCATGCAGCACCAGGCAGAACACCAGCTGCAGCCCGCCCACGGCGAGGTAGGAACGATGGGTGAAGTCGGCGCCGCCGATGAGCAGTGCGACGAAGAGCAGAACATAGACGATGATGAGCCAATGCGGCCAGCTACCCGACTGGCGCTGGTAGAAACTGCGCAGGCCGCACCAGGCCACGATGCCCGACGAAAAGACCAGCGTGTTGCCCACCAGCAGACCGAGCAAATGCAGGTTGCCCACCAGCCCCGCGTACACCCCGACGGTGATGCAGATACCCAGCGCCGAAAATACCCCCGACAACGCCCACAGCCGCGTGAAGCGTTCTGACGGCGTGCTGATGAACAGGCCGGTCATGATCACGCCACTGCAAAACTGAACGATGGCCAGCGCGATGCTGGCGGTGAAAGGATTCATGCGGATTCGCTCGCCCCTGCGGGCTGGTGTTGATGACATCGCGGCAAGCGATGCAGAGGATGCGCCCCCAAGCGCATCGGCGGCGTCCTCTGTAGGCGGGGGGCTCAAGGACAACCGGGGTCGCCACCAGTGTAACCGATGCCGCCAGCTCGGCAGTTATTTTCAGCAATTCATCAAAAAATCTGAATTTTCATACCGAAAAACCGGGGACCTCATTCAGTTTTATTCACGTTCCAGCACCCGCGTATGCCCCCACTGGCCTGAGCGGCACAGTGCGTCCGTCACATCCAGCACCAGCTTTTCTACCGCAGCGGCGGCGGTGGTGAGGGGGATATTGCGGGAAGCGCACAACACCAGGGTGCGCGAGATCTGTTCTCCGGCGATGCGATGCGCCACCATCTCGCCGCGCTCGATGTCGGCCAAGAGCGGGGCCACCGGCAGGATGGTGGCCCCGATATCGGCCAGGATGGCGGACTTGAGGATGGCCACCGAGTTGATCTCGATGACGTTATCCAGGCTCATGCCCTGGCTACGCACCAGGTTTTCGATGCGCGGTCGCACGCCATGGGCCAGTCCCGGCAGGATCAGCGGGGCCTGGATGGCCTGGGCCAGCGGCACCCCCTTGCGGCCCTTGACACCGTACTGCGATCGGGCGCGGGTGATGTACATCATCTCTTCCTCGATCATGGGTGTGGCCGCGAAGGAAGAGAGCTGGCCATCATCGAACAGCACGGCCAGGTTCAGGCGTCCTGATTTCAGCTGGGTGATGAGGTTGCCAGTCAATTCCTCGGTCAGTTGCAGGGTGATCTCGGGATAGATCGAGCGTACCGCGTTCAACAGCGGCAAGGCCAGCGCATTGGACACGCTCTGCGGAATGCCCAGCGCCACCGTGCCCGAGGGTTTGTCGGTGGATTGCGCCACGGCCTGCTTGGCGTCCTGCACCTGCTTGAGGATCGCCAGTGCATGCTCATAGAAGACCTTGCCGGCATCGGTGGCAATCACGCCCTGGGCCGAGCGGTGCAGCAGCTGCGCCGCCATCTCGTCTTCCAGCTGGCGGATCTGCTGGGTCAGCGCCGGCTGGGCGATGTGCAGCACCCGCGCCGCGCGCGAGAGCGAACCGTGATCGACGATGGCCACGAAGTAGCGCAGTTGACGTAATTCCATGCGATGAGTTTTTCCAGCCAGAGTGTTGAGTAGTCAATTAACTTAACAGCTTTGATGACAACCAGGCCTACAAGCCAGGCCGGCTGTTGAACATGCGCGTACGGGCGTTCTCGATGTGGCCGCGCATGGCCCGCCGGGCGCCCTCGGCATCCTGCTGGCGGATCAGCTCGAAGATCTGGCGGTGCTCGTCCATGGCATCCTGCGAGCGCTTCCAGGGCGGGATGTGCATCAGGTGGCGCAACATGTTGACGGCGTGGCTGACGTCGTATTCCAGGGTCTTCATCACCTGCACGAAGCGCAGGTTGCCGGTGGCCTGGGCGATGGCTTCATGGAAACCGAAATCGTAATGGTGGGCAATGCCGCCCACGCGGTTGGCTTCCTCGAAGCCGAGCAGCAAGGTATCCAGTTTTTCCAGATCCTGCTTGTTGCGCCGCAGGGCGGCCATGTAGGCGCATTCCGGTTCCAGCACCAGGCGCAGTTCCAGGCCATTCATGATGTGGCCGATGCGGGTCTCGGGTTCGCCGTCCGGTCGCGCCGGGGCCAGTCCCGCCTTTTCCTTCACATAGGTCCCCGAGCCGCGCAGGGACTCCACCAGTTGATCCTCACGCAGCCGGTCCAGCGCCTGCCGCACCACCGGGCGCGAGACCTCGAACAGCGTGGCCAGGTCATTTTCCGAGGGCAGCTTGCTGCCGACGGCGATGCGGCCTTCGACGATGGCATGGAACAAGGTTTCATAGACCCGTTCAGCGAAGCGTTCCGGACGCACCGGTCCCAGGCCGGCCGCAGCCAGGCTCAGGATTTCATTGGAAGCGCCGGGGCGCGCAGACTTGCTCGATAAAGGCATCGACCCTCCAGGACAGTCGCAAGGCGACAGAAACGACATGGCGCATGGTAGCGGATTTGTCATCCTCACCGCCAGCGGCAAGCTACAGGCAGTCAGCAAAGCAGTAAATTCATTTGACATCTTCCGCGTACCGGCTTAGATTCGGTCACCACCAAAACAGCAGTTCAACACAAGACATCAGGAGACACGCCCCTGCCAGGCCATGCCCGGACCACTGGTCCGGCGCTCTCTGCGCTCGCCTTGCATGCCGCCCTGCCGCCTGCGTTGCCCTGCCCTTTCAGTGAACCGTACCCCAAGGACCCCACCGCCATGCAGCAGCACTTCATCGACAATCGCTGGGTCGCTCCGGCCTCCGGCGAGAGCATCCCTGTCATCGATCCCTCCGACGGCCAGACCTTCGAGGCCATCGCCCGCGGCAATGCGGCCGATATCGACCAGGCCGTGCAAGCCGCCCGCCTTGCCTATGAAGGCCCCTGGGGACGACTCTCGGCCGCCGAACGCAGCCGCCTGCTGATGAAGCTGGCCTACAAGCTGCAAGATCACCAGGAAGAACTGGCCCGACTTGAAGGCCGCGACTGCGGCAAGCCCATGAAGCAGGCGCGCGCCGATGCCGCAGCCATCGTGCGCTACTTCGAGTTCTACGCCGGTGCCGCCGACAAGCTGCATGGCCACACCATTCCCTACCAGGCCGGATATACGGTCCTGACCTTGCGCGAGCCGCATGGCGTGACCGCTCACATCGTGCCCTGGAATTACCCGATGCAGATCTTCGGGCGCTGCGTGGGCGGGGCACTGGCTGCCGGCAACACCTGCCTGGTCAAGCCGGCCGAGGATGCCTGCCTGTCCATTCTGCGGGTGGCCGAACTGGCCGCCGAAGTCGGCTTCCCGGCGGGCACGTTGAACATCGTCACCGGTTATGGCCACGAGGCCGGCGACTTGCTGGTCAAGCATCCGGATGTGGATCACGTGTCCTTCACCGGCTCGCCCAACGTCGGCAAGCTGGTCGTGCGCGGGGCCGCCGAGCATCACACGCCCGTGACGCTGGAACTGGGCGGCAAGTCGCCGCAGGTGGTATTCGAGGATGCCGATATGGAGGCCTTGCTGCCGGTGGTGGTCAATGCCATCGTGCAGAACGCCGGTCAGACCTGCTCGGCGGGCAGCCGCCTGCTGGTGCAGCGCGGGGCTTATGAGCAGGTGCTGGAGCGTCTGTCGGGACTGTTCTCTGCGCTCAAGGTCGGCTCTTCGCAGATGGACCTGGACTGTGGCCCGCTGATCCGCAAGACCCAGCAGGAGCGCGTGGCCGGTTTCCTCTCGGATGCGCGGCGCGACGGCATTGCGCTGGTGGCGCAAGGCGAGATCGCCGCCGCTGCCCCGGCCGGCGGCTTCTACCAGGCCCCGGCCCTGCTGCGTGATGTCCCGCCGCGCCATCGCCTGGCGCAGGAAGAAGTCTTCGGTCCGGTGCTGGCGGCCATGCCCTTCGAGGATGAAGCCGAGGCCATTGCCCTGGCCAACGGCACCGACTACGGCCTGGTGGCCAGCGTCTGGACGCGTGACGGTGGCCGCCAACTGCGGCTGGCGCGCGCCATTCGCAGCGGCCAGGTCTTCATCAACAACTATGGCGCCGGCGGCGGCGTGGAACTGCCCTTCGGCGGCGTGAAGGCCAGCGGGCACGGACGCGAGAAGGGCTTCGAGGCACTCTATGGCTTCACGGTCCTCAAGACCATTGCCATCCGCCACGGCTGATCCCCCTTCCCTTCATCCAACACGCAATTTTCAAGGAGACACATCATGCGTTTGCAAGACAAGGTAGCCATCGTCACCGGTGGCGGTTCGGGTTTCGGAGAAGGCATCGCCAAGGTCTACGCCCGTGAAGGCGCCGCCGTGGTGGTGGCCGACATCGGTGAGGCCGGTGGCCTGCGGGTAGTGGAAGAAATCAAGGCCGCCGGTGGCCGCGCCGTCTTTGCCAGGGCCGACGTCTCCAAACGCGCCGACATGGATCAGTTGCTGGCCAGTGCCCTGGAACACTTCGGCAAGCTCGACATCGTGGTCAACAATGCCGGCACCACCCACCGCAACCGCCCCATGCTGGAAGTGGAAGAAGACGAATTCGACCGCGTCTATGCCGTCAACGTGAAAAGCATCTTCCTCTCGGCCAAGACCTTCGTGCCGTATTTCCGCCAGGTCGGCGGCGGCGCCTTCGTCAATATCGCCTCCACCGCCGGCATTCGTCCGCGTCCGGGACTGACCTGGTACAACGGCAGCAAGGGTGCGGTCATTACCACCAGCAAGTCGATGGCCGCCGAACTGGGTCCCGACAAGATCCGCGTGAACTGCGTCAACCCGGTCATCTCGGCCACCGGCCTGCTCGCCGAATTCATGGGCGTGCCCGATACCCCGGAAAACCGCAAGAAGTTCGTCGCCACCATTCCCATGGGCCGCTTCTCCACCCCCGAGGACATCGCCAATGCCTGCCTCTACCTGGGCTCGGATGAAGCGCAATTCGTCACTGGCGTCTGCATCGAAGTCGACGGAGGACGCTGCGTGTAAGTCGGCAGTGTAAAAAACTTCATGCCAGCGGTGAGGATAATGATTTGACAATGCCCTCACCGCCACTACAATGCGGGGCACCGTGTACCGGCCACCAAGAGTCGGCAACGTACAACAACGATACGTCAAACAACCTCTGGAGAGAGACATGAGCTACCAAGCAGGTGCCGCCGCCGATGGCGTGGGCACATCCTTTGAAGACGCGACCTACAGCAAGGTCACCTGGCGGCTGCTGCCGCTGCTGTTCCTGTGCTATGTGGCGTCCTACCTGGACCGGGTCAACGTTGGCTTTGCCAAACTGCAGATGCTGCAGGACCTCAAGTTCAGCGATACCGTCTACGGCCTGGGCGCGGGCATTTTCTTCCTGGGCTACTTCATCTTCGAAGTGCCCAGCAACATGATCCTGCACAAGGTGGGAGCACGCCTGTGGATCGCCCGCATCATGATCACCTGGGGCATCATCTCCGGCGCCATGGCCTATGTCACCACGCCGGAGATGTTCTACATCATGCGTTTCCTGCTGGGGGTGGCCGAGGCCGGCTTCTTCCCTGGCGTGATTCTCTATCTGACCTACTGGTATCCGGCTGCCCGGCGCGGCAAGATCACCGCACTGTTCATGACCGGCATCGCACTCTCGGGCGTGATCGGTGGCCCGCTCTCGGGCTGGATCATGCACGCCATGCCGGGTGTGTGGGGTCATACCGGCTGGCAGTGGATGTTTATCCTGGAAGCCATTCCTTCGCTGATTCTGGGCGTGCTGATCATCCTTTACATGAAGGATCGCATCCGTGATGCCGAATGGCTCACCGAAGAGGAAAAACGCCTGCTGGAAACCAACATCAGCCACGAAGAAAGCCAGAAGGAGCACCTGTCTCTGGGTGCCATGTTCGCCAATGGCCGGGTCTGGCTGGGCGCGCTGATCTACTTCTGCTTCGTCATGGGCCTGTATGGCGTGAGCTTCTGGCTGCCCACCATCATCAAGGCTACCGGCGTGAGCGATCCTCTCAACGTGGGCTTGCTCACGGCCATCCCTTACGCCTTCTCGGCCGCCGCCATGGTGCTCATCGCCCGCAGCGCCGACGCCCGCCGCGAACGTCGCTGGCACGTGGCCATTCCGGCCTTCGCGGGCTGCATCGGCCTGCTGCTGTCGACCCTGTACGGCCACAACACCGCGCTGGCCATGGCCTCGCTGACCCTGGCCAGCGTCGGCATCCTGACCACCCTGCCGCTGTTCTGGAGCCTGCCGACGGCCTTCCTGTCGGGTACGGCCGCCGCGGCCGGGATCGCGCTGATCAACTCGCTGGGCAACCTGGCCGGCTTCGTCAGCCCCTTCCTGGTGGGCTGGCTCAAGGACACCACCCAGAGCACCAATGCCGGCATGTATGTGCTGGCGGCCTCGCTGGTCGTCGGCGGCCTGCTGACGCTCACGCTGCCGGCCAAACTGGTCAACAAGTAAGCATCAAGGCATCAGCGACAACGGCGGCCCGCTGCAAGCGCGCCGCCGTTTTTTTTCTTCCATCGGGATCAGGATTGCCGCGCCGCTTGCGGCTCCAGCAGTTGCCGCATGGCCAGCCGCACCAGCTCGGCATGCGCGGCCTGCGCAAAGCGCTGCCGCTGGCGCGCGATCAACTGGTCGACCCGGGTACGGTCGCCGTGGCAGAGTTCGGTCATGCGGGCGGTCATTTCCAGATAGCCCTGCGGATCGTACAGGGGCAGGTCCTGGCGCTGCACATGACGCAACCAGGCGCGGTCAGCCGCGTAGACGGCCAGGATGGCGAGGCAAATCAACAGGGGCCAGAGCAGCATGACGGTCTCCCGAAGAGGTCAAGCGCAGATTGTGTCCGCCCCGCGCCGGCCCGACCATCGCGACTGCACGAGAATTGCCTGGTTTTGCCGACGCTGGCCTCAGAGCGCCAGCCATTCCTGCTGCAGCGCCTGGTCCGCCGCCAGTTGCGCCGGGGTGCCATGGAAGACCATCTCGCCGCGCCCCATCACATAGAGCCGCTGCGACATCTCCAGCGCCAGCGCCTGCTTCTGCTCGATCAGCAGCACCGCCACCTGGCGCTGGCGCAGCCGTTCCAGGCAATGCGCCACCTGCTCGACCATCTGCGGCGCCAGCCCTTCGGTGGGTTCGTCGATCAGCAGCAGCAAGGGATTGCCCATGAGCGCCCGGCCCAGCGCCAGCATCTGCTGCTCGCCACCCGAGAGCGCGCCGGCGGCCACCTTGTGGCGCCGCGCCAGGGCCGGGAACAGCGCCAGCACCTCTTGCTCGCGCCAGCCATCGGCCGGTGGCCGACCGCCCTTGCGCCCCAGTAGCAGGTTCTGCTGCACGGTAAGGGTGGGAAAGACATCACGACTTTCCGGTACATAAGCGATGCCGCGTCGTGCGATGGCATGGGTGGGCAGTCCGGCCAGCGGACGTCCTTCGAAAAGGATCTCGCCGCTGCTGCGCACCTGGCCCATCAAGGCCTTGAGCAAGGTGGAGCGGCCCGCGCCGTTGCGGCCCAGGATGCTGACGATCTCGCCCGCCTGCACCTCCAGCGAAATGGCCTGCAATACATGGCTCTGGCCATACCAGGCCTGCAAACCTGTCACTGCGAGCAGGGGATGGCGCTTATCCATGGCGCCTCCGGTCCAGGTACAGCGCCTGGACGTCGGCATTGGCGCGGATGCGCTCGGCACTGTCACAGGCGATCACGCGACCGTTGTCCATGACGGCGATGCGGTCGGCCAGGCCGAAGACGACCTGCATGTCGTGTTCCACCATCAGCAGGGTCTTGCCGACGGTGACTTCGCGGATCAGCGCCACCATGGCCGCGCTCTCGGCGCGGCTCATGCCGGCGGTGGGTTCGTCGAGCAGGATGACGGAGGCATCCGCAGCCATGGTCACGGCCAGTTCCAGCGCGCGCTGTTCGGCGTAGCTCAATTCGCCCGCCGCCACCTCGGCGCGCGCTGCCAGACCAACCTGTTCCAGCACCGCCAGCGCGCGCGCGCTGGCATCGCGCAACTGGCCGATGCGGCGCCAGAAGGCATAGCGGTAACCCAGCGTCCACAGCAGCGCACAGCGCACGTTCTCAAAGGCGCTCAGGCGCGGGAACAGACTGGTGATCTGGAAGCTGCGTGCCAGCCCCAGGCGGTGGATGCGCTGGGGCGGCTCGCGCGTGACGTCGCGCCCGTGCAGCAGTACACGGCCGCTATCGGCCCGATAGCGGCCCGAGATGACATGAAAGAGACTGGACTTGCCCGCGCCATTGGGACCGATCAGGGCGCAGCGCTCGCCGGGCTGCAATTGCAGGTCGACACCGCGCAGAATCTCGCTGCGGCCAAAGGCTTTATGGATGCCCTGCAGCACCAGCGGGGAAGATGTCGTCATCATGTCCTCCCCTTGCGATGCCAGGCCAGCAAGCCCGCGCTGCCCACGCCGATCAGTGCCATGGCGATGATCCAGGGTCGGGCCGCATGCACGTCGATGGCGCAGCCCCAGAGCAGCAGCGGTGCAGCGCCCTCGCCTGTGTCGGCCAGGCTGCCCAGGCTGGCCTGGTAAGCCATCTCGGTAGCCAGGATCACGCCGGCCAGCGTGCACAGTGCTGCAGCCAGCCACAAGCCCAGGCGCCACGCCTGCCGGGCATCCAGGCTACCGCCGCGCAGCAGGCGCCAGCTGCGGTCGATCAGGCTGGCCAGTCCGCCCGGCGCCGTCATCACGATCAGGATGAAGAAAGCGCCGAGGTAGAACTGCCAGGCCTGCGTGAAGGTCGACAGCCAGGAAGAAAACAGCACCCCCACCACGCCCCCCAGGATGGGGCCGTAGAAATAGGCGGTGCCGCCAATGAAGGTGAACAGCAGGATGGTGCCCGAACGCAGCGCGCCCACGTATTCGGCACTGACGATTTCAAAGTTGATGGCCGAGAGCCCGCCCGAGACACCCGCAAAGAAGGCCGACAGGATCAACGCCAGGTAGCGCACCCGCTGCGGATCGTAGCCGAGGAAGGCGGCGCGCTCGGGATTGTCGCGCACGGCGTTGAGGATGCGGCCCAGGGGCGTATGACGCAGTGCGTAGATGGCAATGGTGCAGACCAGCAGCCAGCCGGCGATCAGGTAATACACCTGGATTTGGGGTCCGTAGCTGATGCCCAGCACGGGCTGGCCGATGACACGGTTTCCCGAAATCCCGCCCTCGCCGCCAAAGACCTCCGGCAACATCAGTACGCTGGCCGAGACCAGCTCCACCAGCCCCAGTGTGATCATGGCGAAGGTGGTACCGGCGCGACGCGTGGTGAGATAACCCAGAACCACCGCACAGAGCGCCCCGGTCAGGCCGCCTGCGAGCGGCACCAGCGTCACCGGGAAGGCCAGCGCGCCAGCGTCCATGCGATTCATGAGGTCAATGGCGCCGAAGGCGCCGAGCCCGGAATACACCGCATGACCAAAGGAGAGCATGCCGCCCTCACCGAGGAGCATGTTGCAGGACAGACAGAGCAGCACCATCGTGCCCATCTGCGACAGCAGCGACAAGGCCGCGCTCTGCGGGAACACCAAGGGGGCGGCCAGCAGCACCAGGGCAAACAAAAGCCAGGCAAGCAGGCTTGATCGCATCGTTCAGCCCTCCCGCCGGCCCATGAGACCCTTGGGCCGCACGATCAGCATGGCCACCAGCAGCAGATAGGGCAGCACCGGCGCCATCTGTGCCAGCGTCAGCCGCACCAGCGGTGCCAGGGCACTGCCCGCCGGCACCTGCACGCCCAGGCTGGCCAGGGAAATATCCAGCGCCACCGCAAAGGTCTGCATCATGCCGATCAGCAGCGAAGTGATGAATGCTCCGGCCAGCGAGCCCAGGCCGCCGACCACCACCACCACGAAGATGATGCTGCCCACCGAGGCAGCCATGCCCGGTTCGGTGACGAAAGCATTGCCGCCGATGACGCCGGCCAGCGCGGCCAGTGCGCAGCCACCGCCAAAGACCAGCATGAACACGCGCGGCACGTTGTGGCCCAGCGCCTCGACCATCTGCGGATGGGTCAGCGCGGCCTGGATCACCAGTCCGATGCGGGTATGGCGCAGCAACAGCCACAAGGCCAGCAGCATGAGCGCCGCCACCAGCAGCATGAAGCCGCGATAGACCGGGAAGGCAGTCGAATAGAGCGTAAAGAGCGTGCCGTCCAGCTCGGGAGGAATGCGATAAGGCACGGGTGAGCGTCCCCACACCAGTTGTACCAGTTCCACCACCAGATAGGACAGGCCGAAGGTGAACAACAATTCCGGCACATGCCCGTAGCGATGCACGATGCGCAGGCCGTAATGCTCCACCAGCGCCCCGGCCAGGCCCACGAGCAGCGGCGCCAGCAGCAGCGCCCACCAGAATCCCAGGACCCCGGCCAGCGCATAGGCCACGTAGGCGCCCAGCATGTAGAAACTGGCGTGGGCGAAGTTGGGCACGCCCATCATGCTGTAGATGAGGGTCAGGCCCGAGGACAGCAGGAACAGCAAAAAGCCGTAGCCCAGGCCGTTGAGGAAGGTGATCAGCGCGAATTCCAAAGTACCAGCCTTGCCGGGATGCCGTGTCAAAGAGGAAGAAAAGCTTGCCGCGCCCGGCCAAGCCCGGCCGCACGCAAAAGTGGAGCGATCCTATGGGATTCGCGCTTCTCTGTCAAAATAGCGGATTGCGGCCCGGTTCGGGCCGCGCGCCACAGGCTGACCATGACGCAACCCTATCCGCTTCCCGTCTTCGAGAACCGTTTCGCCGCACTGCCGCCGGCTTTCCATACCCGGCTGCAGCCCACCCCCTTGCCCGCGCCCTACCTGGTCGGCTTCAGCGAGGCCGCAGCGGCCACTGTGGGACTGTCGCGACCGGCCCACGAGGATGACAGCTTCCTCGACGTCTTTGCCGGCAACCGGATCGCACCGGGTTCCTTGCCGCTGTCGGCGGTCTATTCCGGGCATCAGTTCGGTGTCTGGGCGGGCCAGCTGGGAGATGGCCGTGCCATCACCCTGGGCGACCTGCCGGCGGCCGACGGCCAGGGCCGCATCGAGCTGCAACTCAAGGGGGCCGGCCAGACGCCCTATTCGCGCATGGGCGATGGCCGCGCCGTGCTGCGCTCCTCGATCCGTGAGTTCCTCTGCTCGGAGGCCATGGCCGCGCTCGGCATCCCGACCACCCGCGCCCTGACCGTGATCGGCTCGGACCAGCGCGTGCTGCGCGAAACGCCGGAAACCGCCGCCGTCGTCACCCGCATGGCGCCCAGCTTCATCCGCTTCGGCTCCTTCGAACACTGGTACTACAACCAGCGCTTCGATGACTTGAAGATCCTGGCCGATACCGTGCTGGAACAGTTCTATCCGCAGCTGCTGACCGAAGCGAACCCGTATCAGGCCCTGCTCAGGGAAGTCACCCGCCGCACCGCCACCCTGATGGCGCAATGGCAGGCGGTGGGCTTCATGCACGGCGTAATGAATACGGACAACATGTCCATCCTCGGCCTGACGCTGGATTACGGCCCCTTCGGCTTCATGGAAGCCTTCGACGCACGCCACATCTGCAACCATACCGACAGCCAGGGCCGCTACAGCTACCAGATGCAGCCGCGCATCGGCCAGTGGAACTGCTTCGCGCTGGGCCAGGCCATGCTGCCGCTGATCGGCTCGGTGGAGCAGACCGAGGCGGCGCTGGCCGATTACGAGGCGATCTTCCAGGCCCGCCACGACGCGCTGCTGCATGCCAAGCTGGGCCTGAACACACGCCAGCCCGAGGACGATCAACTGATCCAGGCCCTGTTTGCCATCCTGCAAGCCAACCACGTCGATTTCACCCTGTTCTTCCGTCGCCTGGGCGACTTGCGCATTGGCAATTCCGAGCAGGACGAGCCGCTGCGCGATCTCATCCTCGACCGCCCCGCCTTTGATGCCTGGGCCGCGCAATACCGCCAGCGCCTGCGCGCCGAGGATAGCGACGACGAGGCCCGCCGGCTTGCAATGCAGGCGGTCAACCCCAAATACGTGCTACGCAATTATCTCGCCCAGGTCGCCATCGACAAGGCGCAACAGAAAGACTTCAGCGAAGTGGCGCGCCTGCAGCAGATCCTGCGCCATCCCTTCGACGAGCAACCCGAATTCGACCGCTATGCCGACCTGCCGCCGGACTGGGCCAGCCATCTGGAGGTGAGTTGCTCTTCCTGAGACCGGCCTGACTTTTGGCACTTCTGAAACTTTCTTCCTGAGCGGGCCGCCGTTGCTCGCCGTCCGTCATCCACAAGGAGTCAAGCATGAACAAACGTGTAGAAAAGACCGAAGCGCAATGGCGCGACCAACTGGACCCGATGGAATATCAGGTCACCCGCGAAGCCGCCACCGAGCGCGCCTTCACCGGCCGCTACTGGGATCACCATGAAGCCGGCATCTATACCTGCGTCTGTTGCGACACCCCGCTCTTCACCTCGGATGCCAAGTTCGACTCCGGCTGCGGCTGGCCCAGCTACTTCGAACCCATCGATCCGGCCAACGTACGCGAGAAAGTGGACCGCAGTTATGGCATGATTCGCACCGAGATCATCTGCAACGTCTGCGACGCCCATCTGGGCCATGTCTTCCCCGACGGCCCGCCGCCGACCGGACTGCGCTACTGTATCAATTCGGCTTCGCTGCGCTTCGACCCGGCGTAAGCCGGCCCTCCAACGATTTTTTGACATACTGAAGAAGCCCAAGCGATGAAGTTCCTGTTCGACCTGTTCCCCGTCATCCTGTTTTTCGGCGTCTTCAAATGGGCCGAAGGCCATCCCTCGGCTGCCCAGGATCTGGTGATGCAATACCTCGGCGGGGCCATGTCGGCCGGCGCCGTCACCGCCACCCAGGCGCCCATCCTGCTGTCGACGGCGGTGGCCATCGTCGCCTCGCTGGGCCAGATCGGCTGGCTGCTGTTGCGCCGGCGCAAGGTCGATGGCATGTTGTGGGTGTCCCTGGCCATCATCGTGGTCTTTGGCGGGGCCACCATCTATTTCCGTGACGACACCTTCATCAAGTGGAAGCCGACCATCCTCTACTGGGCCTTCGGCCTGGCCTTGCTGGTGTCGCAGCTGTTCATGAAGAAGAACCTGATCCGCGTCATGATGGAAAAGCAGGTCACCCTGCCCGAACCCATCTGGCCGCGCCTTAACCTGGCCTGGATGGTCTTCTTTGCGGTCATGGGCGTGCTGAACCTGTATATCGCCTTCAATTACTCGCTCGATACCTGGGTCAACTTCAAGATGTTCGGCAGCATGGGCCTGATGTTTGCCTTCATCATCGGCCAGAGCCTGTTTCTCTCCAAGTACATGAAGGATGAGCAATGAGCGCCGCCGATACCCGTGTGGCGCGCATGACCGAGCGCCTGACTGCAACTTTCTCGCCCTCGGTCTGTCTGGTGGAGGATGAGTCGGCGCTGCATGCAGGGCATGCCGGTGCCGCCTCTGGCGGAGGACATTACAGGATCCGCCTGGTTTCCAATCTGTTCGAAGGCAAAAATCGTTTGAACCGTCATCGGCTGGTGTATGATTGCCTGTCCGACCTGATGCAGCAGGAGATTCATGCGCTGGCCATAGTGGCGCTCTCCCCGTCAGAGGCAACGAACTGAGACCAAGAACAAAGACCGACACCTGCTTATCCAGCCCCTCCTGTTTTTCTTCTCCGTTTTGATTCTTTCCTTTATTTTCTAGGATTCAACAATGACATTCAAACCCGCTCGTCTGCTGGTGCTGCTGTTCGCTATCGCTTCCATCCCGGCCTTCGCACAAAACCTCGCCGTCGTGAACGGCAAGGCGATCCCCTCTTCCCGCGCCGATCTGATGGTCAAGCAGATGACTGCGCAAGGCCAGCCCGACAGCCCGCAGCTGCGCGGTGCCATCAAGGAAGAGCTGATCAACCGTGAAATCCTGATGCAGGAAGCCGACAAGCAGGGCCTGTCCAACAGCACCGACGTCAAGAACCAGCTGGAACTGGCCCGCCAGTCCATCGTGATCCGCGCCCTGATCGCCGACTACCTGAAGAAGAACCCGGTCTCGGACGCCGACATCAAGGCTGAATACGACAAGTTCAAGGCCCAGGCCGGTGACAAGGAATACCACGCCCGCCACATCCTGGTGGACAAGAAGGAAGACGCCGAAGCCATCATCGCCAAGCTCAAGGCCGGTACCAAGTTCGAAGACCTGGCCAAGCAATCCAAGGACACCGGTTCGGCAGCCAACGGCGGCGATCTGGACTGGGCTACCCCGGCGTCCTTCGTCAAGCCTTTCTCCGACGCCATGGTCGCCCTGAAGAAGGGTGAAATCACCCAGACGCCGGTGCAGACCCAGTTCGGCTGGCACGTGATCCAGCTGGAAGACGTGCGTCCGGCCAAGGTCCCGACCCTGGAAGAAGTCAAGCCGCAGATCGCTGAAGCCCTGCAACAGAAGAAGCTGCAGGCCTACCAGGAACAACTGCGCGCCAAGGCGAAGGTGCAGTAAGCCTCGCGCCCGGATCGTCGAAGAGGAAGGCCCGCACGGCACTCCTCTTGGCCCGCTCTCCCGCATGCCCGGCCAGGTTTCCTGACCGGGCATGTTGTTTTTTGGCTGGCGCTGAGCGAGTCCGGAACGAGTCCGGAACGACTGCAGAAACAAAAAACGCAGTTCCGAAAGGAACTGCGTTTTTTTTCACCTGGCTTTTTCAGCCCCTGCCCGAGTACCCGCCGTAGCGGGCAATCGAAACAGGAAACTTCATCTCAAGCCATTTCAGGCTCAACCCACCCACTTGCGGGCATTGCGGAACATGCGCATCCACGGCGAATCCTCGCCCCACGATTCCGGGTGCCAGGACTGGGTCACGGTGCGGAAGACGCGTTCGGCGTGCGGCATCAGGACCGTGAAGCGGCCGTCCGGGGTGGTCACCGAGGTGATGCCCTGGGGCGAACCGTTGGGGTTGAACGGATAGGCTTCGGTGGCCGCGCCGCGATGGTCGACGTAGCGCATGGCGATGATGGCACGGTCGATGTCACCGGTCTGGGAGAAGTCGGCAAAACCTTCACCGTGGGCGGTGGCAATCGGTGCCTGGGTACCGGCCATGCCCTGCATGAAGATGGACGGCGAATCGGCCACTTCCACCATCACGAAACGCGCCTCGAACTGCTCGGACTTGTTGCGGGTGAACTTGGGCCAGGCTTCGGCGCCCGGGATCATGGACTTCAGATTGCTCATCATCTGGCAACCGTTGCAGATACCCAGCGAGAAGGTGTCCTGGCGCTGGAAGAAGCGCGAGAACTGTTCGGCCAGCTGCGCGTTGAACAGGATGGTCTTGGCCCAGCCTTCGCCAGCGCCCAGCACGTCACCGTAGGAGAACCCGCCCACGGCGATGAAGCCCTTGAAGTCATCCAGCTTGGCGCGATTGGCGATGAGGTCGCTCATGTGCACGTCCACGGCGGTGAAACCAGCCTTGTGCATGGCATAGGCGGTCTCGATATGCGAGTTCACGCCCTGCTCGCGCAGGATGGCGACCTTGGGACGCGCCGCTGCGCCCAGCGACAGGTAGGGTGCGGCGATGTCTTCCTGCGGATCGAAGCTCAGCTTGGGTGTCATGCCGGGATCGGCCGCGTCCAGCAAGCGATCGTATTCGGCATCGGCGCAGGCCGGGTTGTCGCGCAGACGGGCGATGCGCCAGCTGGTCTCGCTCCAGACGCGGTGCAGCTCGGCGCGCGGCTGGCCGTAGATGTTCTTGGCATCGCGCATGAATTCGATCACGTCGCGGTCGTTGGGCTTGCCGATGATGTGGCTGCACGCGCCCAGGTTGTAGCTGCGCAGCACGTTCATGACCTCCGACTTCTGCTCGGCCGGGACCTGGATGACCGCACCCAGCTCTTCGCTGAACAGCGCGCGCAGAGTCAGTTCATTGCGGCGCTCGGCCACTTGCGTGGTCCAGTTCTTGGAATCGCCCCAGTCGGCGGCGTGCTCGGCTTCCATGGTCAGGATGTCGAGGTTGACCGAGATGCCGGTATGACCTGCAAAGGCCATTTCGGCCAGGGTCGCATACAGGCCACCATCGGAGCGGTCATGGTAGGCCAGCAGGCGGTCTTCGGTGTTGAGTTGCTGAATGGCGTTGAAGAAGGCCTTCAGGTCTTCGGCGCTATCCACATCGGGGGTCTCGTTGCCGATCTGCTGCATCACTTGCGTGAGCGCCGAGGCACCCATGCGGTTCTTGCCACGGCCCAGGTCAATCAGGATGAGGACGGTGTCGCCCTTGTCCTTGCGCAGTTGCGGCGTCAGCACGCGGCGCACGTCGGTCACCGGTGCGAAACCGGAAACGATCAGCGAGACCGGCGAAGTCACCGACTTGGCACCCTCGTCATCGCTCCAGGTGCTGCGCATGGACAGGGAATCCTTGCCGACGGGGATCGACATGCCCAGCGCCGGGCACAGTTCCATGCCCACGGCCTTGACGGTATCGAACAGCGCGGCGTCCTGGCCGGGCTGGCCGCAGGCCGCCATCCAGTTGGCCGAGAGCTTGATGTCGCCGATCTCGGCAATCGGTGCGGCAGCAATGTTGGTGATGGCTTCACCGACGGCCATGCGGCCCGAGGCCGGCGCGTCGATCACGGCCAGCGGGGTGCGCTCGCCCATGGCCATGGCTTCGCCCAGATAGCCTTCCAGGCCCATGGCGGTCACGGCCACGTCAGCCACCGGCACCTGCCAGGGACCGACCATCTGGTCGCGCACGGTCATGGCGCCGACGCTACGGTCACCGATGGTAATCAGGAAGGACTTGTCGGCCACGGCCGGCAGGCGCAGCACGCGCTGGGCCAC
Source organism: Herbaspirillum sp. C9C3 (assembly GCF_013359625.1). NCBI lineage: Bacteria > Pseudomonadati > Pseudomonadota > Betaproteobacteria > Burkholderiales > Oxalobacteraceae > Herbaspirillum > Herbaspirillum sp. C9C3. The sequence continues at coordinate 380,067 of NZ_JABFMQ010000001.1, read as the reverse complement.
GTCCACCAGGTCCATGCCGGTCAGGTCCACCGGCGGCAACTGCTTTTGCACGTGCTGCACGTCACGGTGCATCTTGGGCGGCTTGCCCAGCAGCACGTCCATGGGCATGTCGACCGGGTTGTTGTTGTGCTCGGGGTCGATCACCTTCAGCTGGCGTTCTTCAGTGGCGGTACCGACCACGGCGAAGGGTGCGCGCTCGCGTTCGCACAGGTACTGGAACAGTTCCAGGTGTTCCGGCAGGATGGCCAGCACGTAGCGCTCCTGGGATTCATTGCTCCAGATCTCGCGCGGGGCCAGGCCGCTTTCTTCCAGCGGCACACGGCGCAAATCGAAGATGGCGCCGCGCTTGGCGTCGTTGGTGATTTCCGGGAAGGCATTGGAGAGCCCGCCCGCACCCACGTCGTGGATGGACTGGATGGGGTTGTCGTCACCCAGCGCCCAGCAGGCGTTGATGACTTCCTGGGCGCGGCGTTCCATTTCCGGGTTGCCGCGCTGGACCGAATCGAAGTCCAGGTCAGCCGTGTTCACGCCGGTGGCCATCGACGAGGCAGCGCCGCCGCCCATGCCGATGCGCATGCCGGGGCCGCCCAGCTGGATCAGCAGGCTGCCCACCGGCAGGTCGTTCTTCTTGGTGTGCTTGGCCGAGATGTTGCCCATGCCGCCGGCAATCATGATGGGCTTGTGATAGCCCATGACCTGGCCGCCCACATTCTGCTCGTAGGTCCGGAAGTAACCGCCCAGGTTTGGACGACCGAATTCATTGTTGAAGGCCGCGCCACCGAGCGGGCCGTCGATCATGATCTGCAAGGGCGAGGCAATGCGCTCGGGCTTGCCGTAGATGCCGCCCTGGGCGTGCTCATCGCGCTGCGCCACCGGCTGGGCCACGTCACGGGCGTTTTCCCAGGGTTGCACGGCGTGGGTGACCATCAGGTTGGAGACGGTGAAGCCAGTCAGGCCGGCCTTGGGCTTGGAGCCACGGCCGGTCGCGCCTTCATCGCGGATCTCGCCGCCAGCGCCGGTGGAAGCGCCCGGGAAGGGGGAAATCGCGGTCGGGTGATTGTGGGTTTCCACCTTCATCAGGATGTGGGTCAGCTCGTCGGAGGCTTCATAGACGTTGCCCTTGGTAGCGCCGCGCTGGTAGAAGCGCGAGACGGTGGCTCCCTCGATGATGGAGGAGTTGTCCGAATAGGCCACCACGGTGCCCTTGGGCGCCAGTTGGTGGGTGTTCTTGATCATGCCGAAGAGCGACTTGTCCTGCTTCTCACCATCGATGGTCCAGTCGGCGTTGAAGATCTTGTGGCGGCAGTGTTCGCTGTTGGCCTGGGCGAACATCATCAGTTCGACGTCGGTGGGGTTGCGCTGGGCCTTGGTGAAGGCGTCCACCAGGTAATCGATCTCATCATCCGACAGGGCCAGGCCCAGTTCGGTGTTGGCGCGTTCCAGCGCGGCACGGCCGCCGCCGATCACGTCGACCGACTCCAGCGGCCTGGCTTGCAGCTCCGTGAACAAGCCGGCAGCGTCCTGCGGATCACGCAGCACGGTCTCGGTCATGCGGTCGTGCAACAGTGCGGCCACGGCCGGGATGCTGGCTTCGTTGAGCTTCTTGGCGCCGCCCAGCAAGCCCGTCTTGACCTGCACGCGGAAGATGATGCCGCGCTCCACGCGGTGGATGTGACCCATACCACAATTGCGCACGATGTCGGTGGCCTTGCTGGCCCAGGGCGAGATGGTGCCGAAACGCGGAATCACCACGAAGGCATCGCCCTCGTCGCTGCCGTTGAAGGGGTCGCCATAGGTCAGCAGGCCGTTGAGGCGGGCCTCATCCTCTTGCGTCAGGGCCTTGGCGTCGACGAAATGCAGGTAGCGGCCGCACACGCCGGTGATGGCGGCATCCACGGCTTGCAATTGGCTCAGAAGGCGTTGGGTACGGAAAGCGGAAAGGGCATTGGAGCCCGGCAGGATCAGCATGGCGAGGTCGAGGCAGTTAGCTTGAATCGGGAAAACCGTCGCAGCATCGCGGCAGGGACCGGTCCACCGACACCGGCCGCCCCGAATGACGCATTGCACAAGGAAAAATCGTGCAGGTCGGAGACTGGCGAGATGATGGATCGTGCGCGCGTTTGCTGGCAAAGCCGGCATTATACCGTGGACACCGCGCCAAGTCCCGTGCAAAGCGAGCCGGCCCGCAAGCCTGCCTGTGGCGGCCTGTAGCGGCAAGATGGATGGCCTGGCCTGCCCTTTGGTGGGGATTGACGCACTTGACCGGGGCCTGTTGTCATCGCAGCCGCAGCGCCGAGCGTTGTCCCTCTGGAGAGCAGATCGCTTCAGTCGGTGGCAGGCCGATATGTAGCACTGCGGCAATATCCAAACGACAGCGATATTTCGCGGTATCATTCGGCCCGCATCGGACACTGCCAGAGCAGGTGCAAGAGGCGCCCGAGCCACTGCCCGATGCCCATGACCACAGCGGCCAGACCGCTTCCAAGACGAATAGAGTGAACAGTACACAACGACAGATCGCCATCATCGGCGGGGGACTTTCAGGGATTTGCAGCGCCTACTTCCTGGCCGCCAAGGGCTATGAAGTGGCCGTCATCGAGCGCCGTGCGCATGTGGCCGAGGAAGCCACCTTCGGTGACGCCGGCCTGCTGGCCCCGGGCGCGGCCATGCCGCTGACCTTGCCGGGTGCCATGGCAACCTTCGCCTGCCGCTTCCGGGATGAGCCACGCGTGCTGCTGGCCCCCGGTGCCGATTTCGGTCGTCGGCGCTGGATGCGCGTCACGCGCCAGGCCCAGCAGCACTACTTTGCCCAGAACAAGCTGCGCCTGACGCGCCTGTCGGCCTACGGCCAGAGCCTGGTGCTGCAATTGCAGGCCCACCACAACCTGGACAATGAAAACGGCCAGGGCGTCTTCCACCTCTTCCGCCATCCCTCCGAGGCGGCGCGCATGACGCATTTGCAGCAAGCCGCGCAACAATGCGAGTTCAAGCACCAGGCGCTGGACGCCGCCGGCATCCGCGCGCTGGAACCGGCCTTTTCCTCGGAAGCGACACTCTCCGGCGCGCTCTACTATCCTGAGGACATGGCCGGCAACTGCGTGCTCTTTGCCAAGCAGATGCGCAATGCGGCCCAGGAGCTGGGGGTGAGTTTCCATTTCGACTCCACCGTGACGGCCATCGACGCCGAATTCGGTGGCCGCCTGGCGCTGAGCGTGAACTCGCCCCATCTGGCCTCGCAGATGCGGGTCGATGCCGTGGTGGTGGCCGCCGGCATGTCCAGTGCCGAACTCTTGCGCCCGCTTGATACCGCCCTGCCGCTGCAGGCGATACAAAGCTATTCGGCGCTGGTGCCGGTCAAGAATCCGGATGATGCCCCCAGCATGGCGCTCTATGACGACAGCTACAAGGTCGCCATGACACGCCTGGGCGGACGCATCCGCATCAGCGGCCTGCTGGGCTTCGTGCCGCCGGGTCAGACTCTGCCGCCCAAGGCCCTGCGCAACCTGCTCAAGATCGCCGGCGACTACTACCCCAATGCGGCCAACTACAACCAGGCGCATTTCTGGAGCAATACCATGGCGCTCTTGCCGCACGGCCTGCCCGTGGTCGGGCCGACCCGGCATGGCAATGTCTTCGTCAACGTCGGCCATGGTGCCACCGGCTGGGCCGCCAGCGTGGGTTCGGCGCGCCTGCTGGCTGACCTGGTCAGCGGCGACCAGACCGAAATTTCCGCCGAGGGCTTGCTGCCACGCGACGTACTGGCCTGAGCAGGCTGTCTTTGCCGTCTGCTGCGACCCTGGTCGCGTGCCTTCTTTTCATCGATAAAGATCGCGCAAGGGCCTGCACGGACAGAACAATTCACTTAAAATCAAGCACCCGCGTGACCAGCGCCTGAGCGTGTGAATTTTTCTGCACTTGGCTCTCCAGCGCCGACCTTGCGCGGTGTTCCAGCGGTCTTCTCGCTGCACTGACGCCCATCCACTCAACGTCCCCGCCACCCCGATCATGAGCGCGCTCCATACCGTTGCCGAGATCCGCCAGGTTGAACAAGCGGCCCTGTCCGCCCTGCCCCCTTACACCCTGATGCAGCGCGCCGGCGCCGCCATTGCCGAGCAAGCCCAGCAGTTGCTGTGTTCGGCCACGGCCTCTTCGCCGGCGGTGCTGATCCTGGCCGGCCCCGGCAACAATGGCGGCGATGCGCTGGAAGCGGCCTGCCTGCTCGAAGAAGCCGGCATCGAAGTGAGCGTGCAGCTGCATGCCGACGAAAGCCGCCAGCCCGCCGATGCGCGCCGGGCGTTGGCGCGTGCCCGCGAAGCGGAAATCCAGTTCATCGAAGGTCATGGCGATGCGCCGCTGCGGGCGCACTCCTGGGCCCTGGTGATCGACGGGCTGTTCGGCATCGGCCTGGCGCGTCCGCCCGGACCAGCCTTGCGCCCCATCATCGAGTACGTCAACAGCTTGCGCTGCCCGGTGCTGTCCATCGATGTCCCCAGCGGACTCAATGCCGACACCGGCAGCATCGTGGGCGGCCGCGAGGGTGTGGCCGTCCAGGCCACGCATACCCTGAGCTTCATCGGCGACAAGCCCGGTCTGCATACCTGTGACGGCAGTGACCACAGCGGCCAGATCGTGGTCGAGCCACTGGACATCGACGCGGCGCTGCTCCCCCCGGCGCGCGCCTTCCTCAATGGTCCGCAAAGTTTTGCCACCGCGCTCAAGCCGCGCGCCAACAACAGCCACAAAGGCAGCTATGGCGATGTGATCGTGGTGGGCGGTGCGCGCGGCATGGCCGGTGCGCCGGTACTGGCGGCGCGCACGGCAGCTTTTGGCGGGGCCGGACGGGTCTATGTGGCCTTCGTGGACGAGGGACCGGCCTATGACGACAAGCACCCCGAACTGATGTTCCGCCTGGCCGACCGGGTGGAATTCGGCGCCAGCGCGGCCCTGGTAGTCGGCCCCGGCATGGGCACCTCGCGCCATGCGCATGACATCCTGGCGCGCGCCCTCGACAGCGAAGCCGATATCGTCGTCGATGCCGATGCCCTCAATCTGATCTCGGCCGAACCCACGCTGCAGCACAAGCTGCACCGCCGCAGCCAGCGCGGTACGCAGCCGTGCAGCATCATCACGCCCCATCCACTGGAGGCCGCCCGCCTGCTCGACAGCACCACCCAGCAGATCCAGCAGGACCGCCCGCAGGCGGCGCGGCTGCTGGCCCGGCAGTTCAATGCCATCACCGTGCTCAAGGGGGCGGGCACGGTCATCGCCTTCCCCGATGGCGAGATCGCCATCAACCCCAGCGGCAATCCGGCGCTGTCCACCGCCGGTACCGGCGACGTGCTCTCGGGATTGTGCGGGGCCTTGCTGGCGCAGGGCTGGCCGACCGCGTCGGCCGCCCTGGCCGCCACCTGGATCCACGGCGCCGCCGCCGACCAGTTGGTGGCGGCAGGACAGGGGCCGGTGGGGCTGACCGCCAGTGAATTCATCCCGGCCATCCGTGCCGTCTTCAACCAGATTCTCCGAGACCATGTCCAGCGCCGTCCTGCCCTACCCACGCATCGCCCCCAGCCATAAGCTGGGTATCCTGTTCCTGATTTCGGGGCTGTGGACGCTGTCACTGCTCGATACCGCCGGCAAGCTGCTGGCCCTGGCGGGGTATCACGTGGTGATGATTGCCTGGATGCGCTACACCATCAATCTGTTCTTCATGGCGGCCACGCTGGCGCCCTTGTACCGGCGCCGTCACGGGCGCAGCATCCTGCAGTCCAACCGGCTCGGACTGCAATTGGGACGGGGTGCGCTGCTACTGGCGTCGACGCTGATTTTCTTTTCGGTACTGAAGATCGTGCCATTGGCCGAAGGCACGGCCATGAATTTTTGCGCACCGCTGATCGTGCTGGCCATCTCGCCGTGGCTGCTGGGCGAACGCAGCTATCTGTCGCGCTGGATTGCGGTATTGATCGGATTTACGGGCATGCTCATCGTGATTCGCCCCAGTGGCGACATCCCGCCCTATGGCGTGGCGCTGGGCCTGGTCTCGGCCTTCACCCAGGCCATGCTGTCCATCCTCAACCGCAAGGCCAGCCAGGCCGATAACCCGATGGTGACGCTGTTTTATGGCGCGCTGGTGGGCAGCATCGTCTCGACGCTGCTGGTGCCCTTCTTCTGGACCAGTCATGCGCCCACGATGGTGGAACTGGCGATCCTGGTCTCCACCGGCATCACCAGCACCATCGGCCACTTCCTGCAGAACTCGGCCTACCGGCATGCCGAAGCCTCGGTGCTGACGCCCTTCTTCTATGCCCAGATCATCTCGGCCTGCGGCATGGGGTGGCTGGTCTTCGGGCAATTCCCGGACCAGATCACGGTCCTGGGCATCGCCATCATCTGCGCCAGCGGGATCGGTATCGCCTACATCGAACACAAGCGCGCGCACCCGCTGCCGCCGGCCGATCCGATGGAGTCCGTCTAATCAGTCCTGCACCAGCCGCCCGGCGGCAATGGTCAGGGTGCGCTCGCAACGGGCGGCAATGCCGGGGTCATGGGTCACCAGCACCAGCGTGGAGCCGCGCTCGCGGTTCAGTTCAAACATCAGCTGGATGACCGATTCGCCGGTAGCCGCATCGAGGCTGCCGGTCGGTTCATCGGCAAACAGCAGGGGCGGTTCGGTCACAAAGGCGCGTGCCAGCGCCACGCGCTGCTGCTCGCCGCCGGAGAGGTATTTGGGATAATGCTTCAGGCGGCTGCCCAGGCCCACGCGACCCAGCATCTCTTGCGCCTTGGCCCGCGCCTGGTTGTCACCGCGCAGTTCCAGCGGCAGCATCACGTTTTCCAGGGCATTGAGGTGTCCTAGCAGCTGGAAGGACTGAAACACGAAGCCCAGTTTGCGCTTCCTCAACAGCGCCCGGCCATCTTCATCGAGGGCGTAGATGTCTTCGCCATCGAGGCGTACGGAACCTGCGCTGGGCGTATCCAGTCCAGCCAGCAGGCCCAGCAGGGTCGACTTGCCGGAACCGGAAGCGCCGACGATGGCCACCGTGGTTGCGGCGGCCACGGTAAAATCGATGTCGCTCAGGATGGTCAGGCGACCGGATGGAGCGGCCACATCGGCAACATGTTTGGACAACTGAAGGACTTCAATGGCGGCAATGACGGCAGAACTGGCGGGAGCGGAAGCGGGCATGCAAGGCAATCGGGCAAGAGGGTCCGGGACAGGTGCGCGGCGCAACGGGCTGGTGGGCGCGGTGTTGCGTCTGCTGGCGGGCGTCGTGCTGATGGTAGCGGCGACGAGCGCTTATTCTGCCCCAAAAAACGTGCTCGTGCTCGGTGACAGCCTGTCCGCCGAATATGGCCTGCAGCGCGGCACCGGCTGGACCGGCCTGCTGCAGAAGCGGCTGCAGCAGAACAAGCTGGATTACCAGGTGGTCAATGCCAGCATCAGCGGCGACACCACCATCGGCGGGCGCAACCGCCTGGCACCGCTGATGGCGCAGCACAAGCCAGCCGTCGTGGTGATCGAACTGGGCGCCAACGACGCCCTGCGCGGCCTGCCGCTCAAGACCAGCCAGGACAACCTGCAAGCCATGATCGATCTGGCGCACCAGCAAAAGGCCAAGGTACTGCTGGTGGGCATGCAGATTCCGCCCAATTACGGCCCCGACTACACGCACCGTTTCGCGGCGATGTACCAGGAGCTGGCCAAGAGCAACAAGGTGGCGCTGGTGCCGTTCTTCTTCGAGGGGATCGCGGCCGATCTCTCACAGTTCCAGGCTGATCGCATTCATCCCAATGAACAGGCGCAGCCCAGGCTGCTGGACAATGTCTGGCCGCATCTCAAGCCGCTGGTCGGGCTGAAGTAAGCGCGATTGTCCGGCCACAAAGCCCCAGTGCCGTCGCGGGCATCAGAGGCTCTTTTCCTGATGGCGAAGGTGTTTCAATGCCGCGCGTACAACGCCAGGAAGCGTCGCAGCAGCCCGGCCGATTGCGGCGTCTCGCTGACCTTCTCGCACAGCGCCTGTGCATCGATGCCGCAGCCACGGTAGATATCGGCGTAGTAATGCAGATGGGCGCGCACGAACTCGGGCGAGAACTCGGGATGGAACTGCGTCGAATAGACGTTGTGCTTGTGCTTGATGACGTGGTGCGGGTCCATCGGCGAGCGGGCCATGACAATGGCGTCCTTGGGCGGACGCAGCACCGACTGCATGTGCAGCATGTGGGCCGGGAATTCGTCCGGCAGCACGCCCAGCAACTCATCCTGGCGACAGCATTCCAGCGTCCTCACGTGCATGGTGCCGGCGGCGCGGCCGGCCGGGTTGTAGCCGACTTCGCCGCCAAAGGCATGGGTCAGCAACTGGTGGCCATAACAGATGCCGAACATGGGCGTGTCCAGTTCGGCAGCGTCGCGAATCCATTCGGCAGTGCGCTCGCTCCAGTCTTCCTTGTCAGTCACCATGGCCGGTGAACCGGTAATGAAAACCGCGCGGTAACTGCGCGGGCAGGACGGGCGCTCGCCTTCATAGACGGTCACCACTTCGATCTCGGTACGGCACAGACCGGCAGCGCAGCCTATCTGGTCGACATAGCCACCATAGTTGGTCTTGAGGGAAGGATTGGCATCTCCGGTGCGAATGATCAGGACTGGGGCAGGCATAAAAACTGGGTCGTATTCAGGGCAAGTCTCGCATCGGAAGCACTCCTCGTGGAAATACCCCCTGCGATGCTTTTCGAATGTCGACTGGAGAAAGCGACAACTTGTACGGCAGCCGTTTGTTTCCGAAACGGCGCAACATGACGTGCGGATGACAGGAATTTCATCTCGACAGCACAAAAGCTGCATGTTCCCACACGGTGGAAAGCTGACGAAACGCCAACGGACGATGGAAGAATTGAAGCGGATTCCCCGGTGCCGGCTCCCTGTTGCATCCCGCTCGAATGCAGCGCCGGTGTCCATGATGAAACAAAAAAGGCCGCTGGAAAAGCGGCCTGTGTAAATTTTTTAGCAAATTGTGGCGGTCATGCCGACAACTCCCCGTGCCGGGGCAGCACAGCGCACCGATTCACGATCCCGGTGCGCTCCTTGCACTGACTGCCCCACGGCGGGCCGTGCGATTAGCTCACTTGGCGCTCACTTGGCAGCATCATCCGCGCTCACCGCAGCAGCCCCCTTGAGCAGCTTGGTCTTGGCCTTCTCGCGCAGGTAGTCCAGGTAGCCCAGGGCATCCTGCTGCGACAAGGCGGCGGTGATCTGCTCCTGTTCGGCCTTGCGACGTGCGGTGTCGACGGTCTTGGGCTGTTCCACCTTGGTGATACGGTAGATCTGGTAGCCCAGGCCGCGCGTCTCGGCGCCCACGTAGACCGGCAGCTTGGCGGTATCGGCCTTCATGACGGCGTTGAAGGCTTCCTGGGTCCAGCCGTCGGACTTCACGCGGGACACCACCTTGGGCTCGCTGAAGCCGCTGGCATCATCCTTGGCCTGCAGCTGGGCCAGGCGTTCCTGGCCCGCCTTCACTGCCAGGGATTGCTCTTCGGCAGCCACCACGTCCTTCTGCACCTCCGCCTTGACTTCCTCGAACGGGCGCTTGGACACCGGCTTGTAGCTGGTCATGCGCGCGGCCACCAGGGTGTTGGGAGCGGTCTGCACGGCTTCAGTGTTGTGCTTGCCCTTGATCACGTCGTCGGTGAACAGTGCGGTAAGGAACTTGGCATTGTTGTAGGGTGCCGCACCGGCTGCCGGGTTGGGCAGGCGGGTCACGCCGGAGGCGGTCTGGATCTTCAGCTTGAGCTTGTCGGAGACGGCTTTGAGGCTGTCGGCGTTTTCATAGACCAGGTTGTTGAACTGGTCGGCCATGTCCGAATACTTCTTGGCGGCGATCTGCTTCTTGATGTCGGCACCAATCTCGGCCTTGACCGATTCCAGCGGCTTGACCGACGCCGGCTTGATGCCGGTCACCTCGATGACGTGATAGCCGAAGTCGGACTCCACCGGATCGCTGATCTCGCCCTGCTTCAGGCTGAAGGCGGCATCGGCGAAGGGTTTGACCATGGCGTCGCGGCTGAAGTAACCGAGGTCGCCACCGTTGGCGGCCGAGCCGGGGTCCTGCGAATTGGCCTTGGCCAGCTTGGCAAAGTCACCCGGATTCTTGCGCAGCTGCGCCACCAGAGCATCGGCCTTGCTCTTGGCGGCAGCCTTGTCGGCCGCCGAGGCATCCTTCTTGACGGTGATCAGGATGTGGCTGGCGCGACGCTGTTCTTCGGTGGCGTACTGCTTCTGGTTCTGCTCGTAGTAGGACTTGATATCGTCATCGGTGACAGTGGCCTGGGCAGCCACGGCCGCCGCATCCAGGACCACGTACTCGATGTCGGCCTGTTCCGGGGTCTCGAAGCGGGCGGTGTTCTTGTCGTAGTAGGCCTTGAGCATGTCGTCGGTCACCTTGACCTGGCTGGCGTAGCTGTCCGGCTTGAAGTTGAGCATCTGGACGGTACGTTCCTGATCGTTCAGGTTGGACAGGTTCTCGGCCACGGTCCTGGGCGCGAAAGCGGTGCTCTGGATGGCGGCATTCAACTGCTGCACGGCCATTTCGCGGCGCAGGCCGGCTTCGTAGGACTTCTGGGTCATGCCCTGCGCGGCCAGCAGCACGCGGTACTGCTCATTGTCGAAGGTCCCGTCCGGTTTGGTCAGGCCGGGAATCTGCAGGATACTTTGCTGCAGTACCTGGTCCGGCACCACCAGCTTGCTGGCCACCACCTCGGCGCCCAGGGCGCGCTGGGCGATCAGGTTGTCGAGGATGGCGCGGCGCGCCTGCGGGCTATCGAAGATCTTGCTGTCGAACTGATTGCCATACACCTGGCGCATGCGTTCGAGCTGCTGGCGATGCGCGGCATCCCACTCTTCCTTGGTGATGGTCTGGCCGGCCACCTTGGCCACGCCGCTGTCGTCGGTCAGGCGGCTGTAACCCTCCAGGCCGAAGAAGGCGAACGACGGGAAGATGAACAGCAGCAGCAGGAACTGCATCAGGCGCTGGTGAGTACGAATGAAATCAAACATGTATAGCCAATCAATAAACGATCTGGTCAATGAAGGACAGCGGGGATCAGCGAAGACTGCCGCTGGCGCGCGCCGATAAGAAAAAAGGCGAACTCGCGTTCGCCCTGATCCGGCGCAGGCCCGTCAGGCCCGGGAGACACAACGCACACCGTCATGCTCGCGCGACATTATACACATGCCAATGCCGGCAGGCATCTTTGCCGGGAACCGCTATCGGTCCATCTGGGCCAGCGCCACGCTGCGCAACTGGAAACGGCCATCGTTGTTGAACAGCCAGCTCTCCGAGAGTTCGATACGGCCCTGCTTGAGCAGCGCCGGTGGCGGCTTGGGAAAGGGCGCCGCGGTTTTCAGGCTGCCCAGGGCGCTGGCCTCGGCGTGCTTGTCGCGGTTGCTGCGCAGGATCTCGCTCCTGACCAGGTTTCCCTCACCATCCACCACGTACTTGATGACGATCACCGAGCGCAGCAAGGCTTGCGGGCGCTCTATGTAGACACTGGTGAAATTGACCTGGGAAATGCGCCTGGCCAGGTCGACCTTGTAGCCCTCCACGGTGGTGGCGGTGGAGGTAGCGTCTTCAGTGGTCTTCTTCTGCTCGATCAGGGCGCGTGCCAGTGCGTCACGCTCCTGCTGGGTGCTCTCCGGCGCCGAGCAGGCCGCCAGCATGGCGGCCACGCCCACGCCTGACATCGCCAGCCGCATCCCGGGTCGCCGCCCGGGCTTGCCGTTTTTGTTCATTTGCTCCTCCAAAGGACTGAATAATCTTGCTTCACCCGCCGTATGGCGTCAATGAAGGATCTGACGAAATTTGGACAGTCATTTCCGCCGCGGATTCCCCCGCCGCGAGAGCCCGAAGGCCGATCCATAGCTTCAATCTATAGCAAGGATTCCAGTCCGCTATCACAGCAGGGGGTGTCATCCAGCAGTCATATTAGGCCCGTACCATCCGCTTGCCTTTGAACGGGTCGGCCCGTCAGGCGCAAGCCCGCATGGGCGCTGCGTTTGGGCAAACCCACGAGCCAGCCAGATACCTTCCGAGATGATGCCCACACCCTCTTGCGCCGCCGCCCTCGCGATGCCGGTTTGTCCGCCTGATGATGCCGATGCCGGCGAGCGTTTCCTGTCGGTACGCGGTATCGAAAAACGCTTCGGGGCCTTTACCGCGCTGGACGGGGTGTCGCTCGAAGTGCACCGGGGAGAGATGGTCTGCCTGCTGGGCCCGTCGGGCTGCGGCAAGACCACCCTGCTGCGCACCATCGCCGGGCTGGAGCGCCAGGACGCCGGCCAGCTCGTGGCCGCCGGTCGGGACATTTCCGGTCTGCCGCCACAATCGCGCGATTACGGCATTCTGTTCCAGTCCTATGCCCTGTTTCCGAATCTGACCGTGGCCGACAACGTCGCCTATGGCCTGCGCAATATGAAGCGCCAGGCACGCCAGGCGCGCGTCACGGAGATGCTGGCCATGGTCGGCCTGGACGGCAGTCAGTCCAAGTATCCCGGCCAGCTGTCCGGCGGCCAGCAGCAGCGCGTGGCTCTGGCGCGTGCGCTGGCGCCGTCGCCTTCACTGCTGTTGCTCGATGAACCGCTTTCGGCACTGGATGCGCAGGTACGCGAACACCTGCAACTGGAAATCCGCCGCCTGCAAAAGCAGTTCCGCATCACCACCCTCATGGTCACGCATGACCAGGAAGAAGCGATGGTCATGGCCGACCGCATCGCCGTCATGCAGCACGGGCGCATCGAGCAGTTCGGCACGCCCGCCGAGATCTACCGCCGTCCGGCCACACCTTTCGTGGCGGACTTCATCGGTCATGCCAACTGGCTGCCGTTTTCGCGCATCTCGGGGTCGCAGGTCACCGTGGGGGCCTTGCGCCTCGAAGTGCGTCCCGAAGAAGCGGAGCTGCAAAGCGGCCGCCTGTTCTGCCGCCCCGAGGCCGTGGAACTGTTCGCCACCGAAGACTGTGCCAACCGCTTCCGGGCGCGTGTGGTCGATCGCATCTATCTCGGGCACCGCTACCGCCTGGCCTTGTCAGCGGATGCGCTGCCGGGCCAGACCCTGCTGGCCGACGTCAGCGGCGATTCGCACGAGCGCCTGACCGCCCTGTCGGCACACGACGGTCTGTGGGTGGCCTTGCCGCGCCAGGCACTGCGGGTCTTTGCCTGAGCCGCAACATTCATGACGATGCAATCCTCCCTGCCCCCTGCCCGCTCACTGACTGCCATGGCGCTCGACCAGACCCAGCCCGCCACGGCACAGGCCGGCCGCGCCGGCACCGACCGCAGCCAGTGGCTGCCGGGCGCACTGAAATGGCTCTTGCTGGTGCTGCTGTCGCTTGGTCTGGGCGGCCCCCTGTTGTTCATCCTGGCACAGGCTGTCCTTACGCCCGAGGGCAACTGGGCCGGTATCCAGCCCTTCGTGGCCCTGTTTGCCAATATCAATTTCCTGCCGCTGCTGGGACGCAGCCTGTGGGTCTCGGCAGTCACCGCCGTGGTCACGGTGCCGCTGGCCTATGTGTTCGCCTACGCCCTGCAGCGCAGCTGCATTCCTTGCAAGGGCCTGTGGCGCGGCATCGGCCTGTTGCCGCTGCTGGCGCCGTCGCTGTTGCCGGGCATCGCGCTGATCTACCTGTTCGGTAATCAGGGACTGTTCAAGGAATGGATGGATGGCAGCATCTACGGCTTCTGGGGCATCCTGCTGGGTGAAGTGTTCTACACCTTCCCGCATGCCATGATGATCCTGCTGTCGGCGCTGTCGCAGGCCGACGGTCGCCTCTACGATGCGGCCCATGCCATGGGCGCCTCGCGCTGGCGCGTCTTCACCACGGTCACCCTTCCGACCACGCGCTATGGCATCTTTGGTGCGCTGTGTCTGGTCTTCACGCTCACCATCACCGACTTCGGCGTGCCCAAGATCACCGGTGGCGCCTACAGCGTGCTGGCCGTGGAAGCCTACAAGGCCGTGGTCGGGCAGCAGCAGTTCGGGCGCGGTGCGCTGATCGGCTTGCTGCTGCTGGTGCCGGCCCTGTTGACCTTCGCCCTGGACGCCTGGCTGCAGCGCCGCCAGCGCGCCACCATGAGCAGCCGCTCGGAAGCCTACATACCGCGTCCCGACTGGCGCCGCGATGGCCTGAACCTGCTGGCGGTGGCGCTCATCGCTGCGGCCATCCTGATGATGATCGTGGTCGCCATGGGTGCGTCGGTGGTCAAGCTGTGGCCCTACAACCTGCAGCTGACCTGGCAGCACTACGACTTCGACAACATGGATGGCGGCGGCTGGCTGGCCTACTGGAACAGTCTGAGACTGGCCTGCGGCACCAGCGTGGCTGGCACCGTGGTCATCTTCACCGGTGCCTGGCTGATGGAAAAGACGCGCGGCCAGCGCTGGCTCTCGCCCCTGCTGCGCATGCTGTGCTTCCTGCCCATGGCCGTGCCCGGCCTGGTGCTGGGCCTGGGCAGCCTGCTCTTCTTCAACCATCCGGCCAATCCGTTCAACTTCCTCTACGGGACGATGACACTGCTGGTGCTGTGCTGCATCGTGCACTTTTACACCACGGCGCACCTGAGCGCCGTCACCGCCCTCAAACAGCTCGATCCGGAATTCGAGGCCGCCTCGCTGTCGCTGAAGGTGCCACTGCTGCAGACCTTCCTGCGCGTGACCGTACCGCTGTGCCTGCCGCAGATGCTGGAGATCTTCCGCTACCTGTTCGTGTCCTCGATGACCACGGTATCGGCGGTGATCTTCCTGTATCGCCCCGATACGGTGCTGGCCTCGGTGGCGGTACTCAACATGGATGATGCCGGCGACGTCGGTCCGGCGGCGGCCATGTCCACGCTCATCCTGCTGAGCTCGGCGCTGGCCTCGCTGCTCATGCACCTGGCCGGCAGCGGCTGGCTGGCGCGGGCCCAGGCCTGGCGCCGGGGCCGCGCCCACTGAACCGGACTGACTACGCCACGATTTCCCCACCTAGCGTCCCCGACGCGTTTTCAACCCAGCCATTCACAGACGAAGGCCATCATGAAAAAAACCAAGCTGTTTTCCCTGCTCGCATCGCTGATCGGCGCCGGCATGCTGTTCTCGGCCCAGGCCCACGCCGCCACCACGCTGACCGTCTACACCGCCCTCGAAGCCGACCAGATCAAGGCTTACCAGGCCGCGTTCCAGAAGGCCAATCCGGACATCGAGATCAAGTGGGTGCGCGACTCCACCGGCATCGTCACGGCCAAGCTGCTGGCCGAGAAGGCCAACCCGCAGGCCGACGTGATCTGGGGCCTGGCCGCCACCAGCCTGGCCCTGCTGGACAAGGAAGGCATGTTGACGCCCTACGCCCCGCACGGCCTCTCGGCCATCGATGCCAAGTACCGCAGCGCCGCCAATCCGCCGGCCTGGGTCGGCATGGACGTGTGGGCTTCGGCGATCTGCTTCAATACCGTGGAAGCGCAAAAGCAGGGCTTGCCCAAGCCGACCTCCTGGGCTGACCTGACCAAGCCGGTCTATGCCGGCAAGATCGTCATGCCCAATCCGGCTTCTTCGGGGACCGGCTACCTGGATGTCTCGGCCTGGCTGCAGATGATGGGTGAAGAAAAAGGCTGGGCCTACATGGACGCCCTGCACAAGAACATCGGCCAGTACACCCACTCCGGCTCCAAGCCCTGCAAGCAGGCCGCGACAGGTGAATTCCCCATCGGTATCGCCTTCGAGTACCGCGCCGTCAAGACCAAGAAGGAAGGCGCCCCGATCGACGTGATCCTGCCCTCCGAAGGTCTGGGCTGGGATATCGAAGCCACCGCCATCGTCAAGGGTACCAAGAACCTGGAAGCGGCCAAGAAGCTGGCCGACTTCTCGGCCAGCAAGGATGCCATGGCTCAGTATGAAAAGAACTTCGCCGTGGTCGCCGTTCCCGGCGTGGCCAAGCCGGATCCACTGCTGCCGGCCGACTATGAGAAGCGCCTGATCAAGAACGACTTCACCTGGGCCAGCACCAACCGCGACCGCATCCTGACCGAGTGGAGCAAGCGTTACGAGAGCAAGTCCGAGAAGAAGCAGTAAGACCAGAGCCAGTCGGCAACACCTCACCGTCACGGTGGTGCGTTCGAGCGTCACCGTGACGGTGCCAGGAGAGGATCGCAGGACGCCGCCAGAGTGTCCCCGCACAACAGGCAACACGACATCTCGCAACTGACTCCGATGGAGCAATCTCCCATGACCAATTCCCTCTCAGAACACGATCCGCAGCACTTCGACCTGGCCGTGGTCGGCTCGGGCATCCTCGGCCTGGCCCACGCCTATGCCGCCGTCAAGCGCGGACTCAAGGTGGCCGTCTTCGAACGCACCGGTACGCCCCTGGGCGCTTCCGTGCGCAATTTCGGCATGGGCCTGGTGACCGGCCAGCCGCCGGGCATCATGCTGGACCTGGCCCGCGAAAGCCGCGCCCTGTGGCTGCATCTGTCCACCCGCGCCCATTTCAGCGCCCGTGAAGCCGGCACCCTGCTGTTTGCCCGCAGCCAGGCCGAGCATGACGTGCTACTGGAATTCATGACCGTGCGAGCGCGCCAGTACGATTACCGTGCCAGCCTGCTCGAAGGCGACAAACTCAACACCCTCTACAACGGGCGCTTCCGCCATCACCGCTCGGCCCTGCATGGCACCGAAGACCTGCAACTCTATTCGCGTGAAGCCATGCCGGCGCTGGTGGCCTACCTGCACTCGCAGGGCGTGCATTTCCGCTTCAATACGCTGGTCCATGGCACCGCCGACGGACGTCTGTCGACCACCGCCGGGGAGTTTCACGCCGAACGCGTGGTGGTGTGCTCGGGCCACGATTACCAGACCCTCTTCGCCGACCGCCTGCAGCCGATGAACCTGAAGCAGTGCCGTCTGCAGATGCTGCGTCTGAAGACCGAGGAGCCGCTGCCGCTGACCCATGCGGTGCTGACCGGCCTGTCCTGCACGCACTATGGCGCCTTCTCGGACCTGCCGAGCGCGCGCGCGGTGCATGCCGAGATCGAGGCCAACGCCCCGCTGCTCAACAAGCACGGCATCCACCTGCTGGTCAGCCCGACGCCCTACCAGGAGCTCATCGTCGGCGATTCGCACCACTACGGCACCGATGCTCCCCCCTTCAACAGCGAAGAAGTCGATGAACTGCTGCTGGGTCTGGTGGAGCACACCCTGGCTACCCGCGTGAAGGTGATCGAGCGCTGGCAGGGTGTCTATGGCAGCAAGGGGCCTGGCCCCTTCTCGGCGCTGGCCATCGACGACCACACCTCGGTGGTGCTGATGCACACCGGTATCGGCATGAGCGTGGGACTGGGACTGGGCGAGCGTGTGGTCAAGGCGCTGCTGGAAGGTGAGGCCCTGCCCTCGCCGAGCGCGCAAGCCACGCCGGCCACCGCACCGGCCTGAAGTCGCTGTCCCCGGCTGACAGGGCGATTTGCATCTGCATCGCCCTGTCACCGCCGTCACGACCGGCTTTCTGGCCGGTCAGGCATGCCGCTGACCCGCATGCCTGGCAAGATGCTTCACTTTCTGTTCCTCATTGCTGACAGAAAATCTTTTTTGACCACCCCCTCCCCAAAAGGCGAGCCCCCGACCGCAATCGCTGCGACGCAATATCCCCTGACACCCCGCAAGGTCTTGCCGGAAGGGCTTTGCGCTGCTGCATCGCAACTAGAAACCGGCTTGCTGCGCTGTAAGCTTGTGTAAGTTTGGAGCAAGTCCTGCGTAAGTTTGGCGTCGCACACTCGCCGCATGGACAAGTGGGTCCTTACGCAGGCAATGCGAAGTCAATATCGCGGTTTGTGTTAGACGGGGAAGCGAGGGGAGGCGATTCTTCATGCTCTGCATGCTCTGTTCTCCGGTGCGTTCCTGCATAACGCCCCATTCGGCCATCTGCTGCATTGTTGCCCCGAGTACCTGGCTGCATTCCATGTAGTAGCACACTCATTAAAACCAAGGAGACAAACATGACCACAGCATCAGTCAACACGACTGCGCGCGGCATCACCCCGGAGGAGAAGAAAGTCATCTTCGCCTCCTCGCTAGGCACCGTTTTCGAATGGTATGACTTTTACCTGTACGGTTCGCTGGCGGCCATCATCGCCAAGCAATTCTTCGCCGGCACCGATCCCAACACTGCCTTCATCTTCGCCCTGCTGGCCTTCGCCGCCGGTTTCATCGTGCGTCCGTTCGGCGCGCTGGTGTTCGGTCGCCTGGGTGACCTGGTCGGCCGCAAGTACACCTTCCTGGTGACCATCCTGATCATGGGTGCCTCGACCTTCATCGTCGGCGTGCTGCCCAACTACAACTCCATCGGCATCACCGCCCCGATCATCCTGATCATCCTGCGCATCCTGCAGGGCCTGGCGCTGGGTGGCGAATACGGCGGTGCGGCCACCTATGTGGCCGAGCACGCACCGGAAGGCCGCCGCGGCGCCTTTACCGCCTGGATCCAGACCACTGCCACGATGGGCCTGTTCCTGTCGCTGCTGGTGATCCTGGGCGTGCGTACCGCGGTGGGTGAAGCCGCCTTCGCCGACTGGGGCTGGCGCATTCCCTTCCTGGTTTCCATCCTGCTGTTGGCCATCTCGGTGTGGATCCGCATGTCCATGAACGAGTCGCCGGCCTTCCTGAAGATGAAGGCCGAGGGCAAGACCTCCAAGGCACCGCTGACCGAAGCCTTCGGCCAGTGGAAGAACCTGAAGCTGGTCATCCTGGCACTGGTCGGCCTGACCGCCGGTCAAGCCGTGGTGTGGTACACCGGCCAGTTCTATGCCCTGTTCTTCCTGACCCAGACCCTGAAGGTGGATGGCCCGACGGCCAATATCCTGATTGCCGTGGCTCTGCTGCTGGCCACGCCCTTCTTCCTGTTCTTCGGTTCGCTGTCGGACAAGATCGGCCGCAAGCCCATCATCCTGGGTGGCTGCCTGATCGCCGCGGTGACCTACTTCCCGATCTTCAACGGCCTGACCCACTTCGCCAACCCGGCGCTGGAAGCCGCACTGCAAAAGTCCCCGGTGATCGTCACCGCTGACCCGGCCAGCTGCCAGTTCCAGTTCAACCCGACCGGCACCAAGAAGTTCACCTCCTCCTGCGACATCGTCAAGGCCAAGCTGTCGGCGGCTTCGGTGAACTACCAGAACGTGGCCGGCGCACCGGGTTCGGTGGCCACCGTCAAGATCGGCGAGCGCATCATCACTTCATATGATGCGGCTGGCCTGTCCAAGGAAGAAGCGGCTGCCAAGGACAAGCAACTGTCCAAGGAACTGGCCGATGACATCAAGGCCGCCGGCTACCCGGCCAAGGCCGATCCGGAGCAGATGAACAAGCCCATGGTCCTGCTGCTGCTGTTCATCCTGGTGCTCTACGTGACCATGGTGTACGGCCCGATCGCGGCTTGCCTGGTGGAGATGTTCCCGACCCGCATCCGCTACACCTCCATGTCCATGCCCTACCACATCGGCAACGGCTGGTTCGGCGGCCTGCTGCCCACCACCTCCTTCGCGCTGGTGGCCTTCAAGGGCGACATCTACTACGGTCTGTGGTATCCGATCGTGATCTCGGTCATCACCGTGGTGATCGGCCTGCTGTTCGTGAAGGAAACCGTGCACAACAACATTCACCAATGATGCAATGATGATCTGATGCGCGTCCCTTTGGCCGACCTGGCTGAGGGACGTCGCAGGATAGGCAAGACGGCCGGACGCAATGAAGATTGCGTCCGGTTTTTTATTGCTGACGGGTGGGGCGCTGTGCGGGGCTCAGCGCATGCGCATGTAAAAAATTAGCCTTCCAGAAGAGACAGCGTAGCGCCGCCCTCGTCGTCTTGTTCCTCGTCATCGTCGTTGTAATTGAACTCGACCTTGCTCTGCACGACGATTTCATCCATGACACTCTGAAGCCCGCCCGACTCCACCACGGCATCAAAAGCTGTCATCAGGTCTTTGACGTTGATGATCTCTTCCACGGCCTTCATGTAGGTCTCCACGATCGCCTCGATCCTGTATTTGGCCAAGGCCTGCTGGCGAATAGCTGTTCGAATCTGCTCGGCGCTCTCGACCGACTTCACGACGAAGCTGATCGGGAAGCGCTGCACCTTGTCGATATCGAGGAAGTATTTGTTGACATCGATGGTTTCCGTCACCTGAAAGAATCGTCCCAGGGGCTTCATGACGAAGTCAATTCCGCCGTCATTGGCATTGGTGCGACCCGTCTTGTAGAGCACGAGAGCGGCCTTGGCAACCGTCTCCTTTCTCTCACCAATCCAAATGGTTTCCCGCCCGTACTTGGCTTTGAGAATTGCGTAGCTGACTATCTCAAAGACGCGCGCATCAACGTTCGACGCAAGCTGCTGCACAACGAATGCGATGGCCTTCTCCGGGGCCTGCTTGCCCAGCTCCGCAATTTGCCGGCAGGTTTCCAGGAACCCTTCAAAGGCGGCACGCTTGGCCTCCACGTAGGCATTGATGATCTCGATCACCGCAGGAGCAATGTTGTAGATGTGGTCCTTGCCATCTTTATGGCGGACAGCGACTTGCAGCAAGTCTTCCTGGATCCAGTAGCGCTGGGTCGCCACGTCACGAACGATAGGAGGCTTGCCGACAGAAGGGTAGAATTTCTTGAACTCGTCATTCAGGCGCGAATTGAGTGCATGATTCTGCAGCTTGGCGCCGAAAGGCAACTCGCGCTGGCGCCGGAACAAATCAGAAAAGCGAGCTCCCTCGTACTTCGCGTAGGACAGGCCAGCATTTTCCTTGGCGTAGCCCTTCTGGATGTAATCTTCAACGACGACGTAGAGCGCATAGTGATTGGCGAACGCGCCTCTGGCCTTCGATCCGCGGTTGGCTGCCCTGGTCTTGTTGTTCAGATAGCCCAGAATTGGGCTGCTCATGAAAACATCGAGGGCATAGTCTCCAAAGTGCTTCTTCAGCACGGCGAGGAGGGTCGGGGTGAAAGCGTGATGGGCACTGTCAAAGCTTGGCATCGAATAGCCCTCCCTGCTCCTGCGCATCTGCCCCGCCTCTTGCCCCGTTGCCGTTCTTGCGAACGTAGGTCTTGTCCGGAGCCTCCAAGGTTTCTCCATTGAGCTGGGTCGCTATGCCAAGCCTGCGCAGGCCGATCTTCACGTAATCGGTCTGCAGCTCGATACCAATGGAACGCCGGCCCAGACGTTGCGCGACGGCGCATGTTGTAAACGTCCCGCCAAACGGGTCGAGAACCATGTCGCCAGGGTTGGAGCTGGCCTTGATGATGCGTTCAAGGAGCGCCTCCGGCTTCTGGCTCGGATGTTCTTCGTATTCCGGCATACGGTACCGCACACGCGGCAGGTACCATGTATTGCCTGGCACTTTCGTCGTCTTGTAGGGGCTTGGGACCTCTTTTCGATAGTCCATGAGCTTTCGCACTGCCCCTGTCCTCGCTTCGACTTCAATGTCGGCCGCATTGAACGTGTAGGATTTCGCATCCTTGACGCAATAAAGAATCGGCTCATAGAGCGAGCCGAAAAATTTCTTCGCCTGCACTCCTGAGCTGTCGTAATGCCAGACGATGCGAGACAGTATGCTCATCCGTTGACGCAGCCACAGGTCAAGATAGGGCATCGCCTGTGTGCTGCTCATGACATACAGGCTCCCGCTGGGCTTGAGCTTGCGGATGCAGGCTTCAAGCCACCGATAGCACCACTCGGCATAGGCGAGGTCAGAAGGCCAGGCGTCCCTGAACTCACCGAACTTCTTGCCGATGTTGTAGGGCGGATCAGCAAAAATGAGGTCGACCGACGCATCTGGAACGCTGTCCAGAGCCTCAAGGCAGTCGCCATGAAAGACGGTGGTGACCTTGCCTTCGTATTTGTTTACCAACCCCGTACTCCTTGTAAGATTCGCCCGTACGGTCTGCATTGACGGGCATGCTGACCTGCCGTGAAAAGTCTTGCTTGCCGCTGCCAGCGCCAGCCAGCCCATCTCATTGAATGCCAGACCGAACAAGAAAAAGCCCGTGAAATCACAGGCTTGGGTGTTGTTTTCTGCCGATCAATGCCGGCAGTTTCCAGACATCAGGTCACTCCCACTCAATGGTCGCCGGCGGCTTCCCCGAAATGTCATAGACCACCCGGTTCAAGCCCCGCACCTCATTGATGATGCGGTTGGACACGCGGCCCAGCAGCTCATGCGGCAGGTGCGCCCAATGCGCCGTCATGAAGTCCTGGGTCTGTACGGCACGCAAGGCCACCACGTATTCGTAGGTACGACCATCACCCATGACCCCAACCGACTTCACCGGCAGGAACACGGCAAAGGCCTGGCTGGTCTTCTCGTACCAGGTCTGGCCATCCTCATCCTTCGTATTGCGCAGTTCTTCGATGAAGATCGCATCGGCACGACGCAGCAGGTCGGCGTATTCCTTCTTCACTTCCCCCAGGATACGCACGCCCAGGCCAGGACCGGGGAACGGATGGCGATACACCATCTCCGGCGGCAGACCCAGCGCCACGCCCAGTTCGCGCACTTCATCCTTGAACAGTTCGCGCAGCGGCTCCAGAAGCTTCAGGTTCAGCGTTTCCGGCAGGCCGCCGACGTTGTGGTGGCTCTTGATGGTGTGGGCGGTCTTCTTGCCCTTGCCGGCGCTTTCGATCACGTCCGGATAGATGGTGCCCTGGGCCAGCCACTTGGCGCTGGTCAGCTTGGCCGATTCGGCCTGGAACACTTCCACGAACTCGCGGCCGATGATCTTGCGCTTGGCTTCCGGATCGGTCACGCCCGCCAGATGGCCCATGAACTGTGCGGTGGCGTCCACATGGATCACCTTCACGCCCAGGTTCTTGGCAAACATCTCCATGACCATCTTGCCTTCGTCCAGGCGCAGCAGGCCGTGGTCGACGAACACACAGGTCAGTTGGTCACCGATGGCGCGATGGATCAGCGCTGCCGCCACGCTGCTGTCCACACCGCCCGACAGGCCCAAGATGACTTCATCGCTGCCCACCTGCTGGCGGATCATCTCGACGGCTTCGGCGATGTAGTCCGGCATGTTCCAGTCCGACTGGCAGCCGCAGATCTCGTGCACGAAGCGGGCCAGCATGGCCTTGCCCTGCACGGTGTGGGTCACTTCCGGGTGGAACTGCACACCGTAGAAACGACGCTCCTCGTCGGCCATGCCGGCGATCGGACAGTTGCCGGTGGAAGCCATCAGCTTGAAGCCGACCGGCATGTCATTGACCTTGTCGCCATGGCTCATCCAGACCTTCAGCATGCCGTGACCTTGGGCATTGGTGAAGTCGCTGATGTTGTCCAGCAGCTTGGTGTGGCCATGGGCGCGCACTTCGGCGTAACCGAATTCGCGCAGGTGGCCGTTCTCGACCTTGCCGCCCAATTGCTCGGCCATGGTCTGCATGCCGTAGCAGATGCCCAGCACCGGCACGCCCAGTTCGAAGACCGCTTGCGGGGCGCGCGGGGTGTCGCCTTCGGTGACGCTGTTGGGGCCGCCGGAGAGGATGACGCCGGCCGCGCCGTAGTTGCGCACGAACTCGTCGGTCACGTCATGCGGGAATACCTCGGAAAACACACCGGCTTCGCGCACGCGGCGAGCGATGAGCTGGGTCACCTGGGAACCGAAGTCGAGGATCAGGATTTTCGAATGCGAATGCGTGGACATGGGCAGTGAGGTCTGGCTACGTTAAAAATGGACTTCTGAAAAGATCAACAGCCCGACAGCCTGGCATGATGCCGGTGGACTGTCGGGCTGTGGCCGCATCGAAAATTACTCGGCGCGGTAGTTCGGGGCTTCCTTGGTGATCTGCACGTCATGGACATGCGATTCACGCATGCCGGCCGCGGTGATCTCGACGAACTCGGCGCGCTCGCGGAAGTCGTCGATGGAGCCACAACCGCAGTAACCCATGGAGGAGCGCACACCGCCCACCAGTTGATACAGGATCGCGACCACCGAGCCCTTGTAGGCGACGCGGCCTTCAATGCCTTCCGGCACGAACTTGTCGGCGGTGTTGTCGCCGTCCTGGAAGTAGCGATCGGCCGAACCGTCGGCCATCGCACCCAGCGAACCCATGCCGCGATACGACTTGTAGCTGCGGCCCTGGTACAGGATCACTTCGCCCGGGGCTTCTTCGGTACCGGCGAACATGCTGCCCATCATCACGGCCGAAGCGCCGGCGGCCAGCGCCTTGGCGACGTCGCCCGAGAAGCGGATGCCGCCGTCAGCGATCACCGGCACGCCAGTGCCCTTCAAGGCTTCGGCGACGTTGGCGATGGCCGAGATCTGCGGCACGCCGACACCGGCGACGATACGGGTGGTGCAGATGGAGCCGGGGCCGATACCGACCTTGACGGCATCGGCACCATGCTCGACCAGGGCCTTGGCAGCGGCGGCGGTAGCGATGTTGCCGCCGATGACTTCCACGTGCGGGAACTTGGTCTTGACCCACTTGACGCGGTTGAGCACGCCAGCGGAGTGGCCGTGGGCAGTATCGACCACGATCACGTCCACACCGGCGGCGACCAGCAGCTCGATGCGCTCGTCATTGTCCGGGCCCACGCCGACGGCAGCGCCCACGCGCAGCTTGCCGTGTTCGTCCTTGCAGGCGAAGGGGTGTTCGGTGGATTTCTCGATGTCCTTGACGGTGATCAGGCCGCGCAGCTCAAACGCATCGTTGACCACCATCACGCGCTCCAGGCGGTGCTTGTTCATCAGGCGCTTGGCTTCTTCGGGATCGGCGCTGGAGCCGTTTTCCTTGACGTAGACCAGCTTCTCGCGCGGGGTCATCTTGGCGCGGACTTCCGCGTCCAGTTCTTCTTCGAAACGCAGGTCGCGGTTGGTGATGATGCCCACCAGCGCCTTGCCTTCCACCACCGGGAAACCGGAGATGCCATGCTGCTTGGACAGCGCGATGACGTCACGGATCTTCATGGTGGGGGGGATGGTGATCGGATCGCGGACCACGCCGGATTCGAAACGCTTGACCTTGGAAACCTCGCGCGCCTGTTCCTTGGGCGTCAGGTTCTTGTGGATGATGCCGATGCCGCCCTCTTGCGCCATGGCAATGGCCAGGCGAGCTTCAGTGACGGTGTCCATCGCCGCCGAGACCAGCGGAATGTTCAGCGAAATGTTGCGCGTCAGGCGCGTGGTCAGGGAAGTGTCTTTGGGGAGGATGTCCGAGAAAGCCGGAACGAGCAGCACATCATCGAACGTGAGTGCTTTTTGGAGAAGACGCATAGTGTTTCCTATAGGCGCAAAAGCGAATTATACAGAAAAGCTGATCGCGCGTCTTGCTCTACTTGCGTTTTGCCCTCCGGGCGTCGTAAAAATGCCGGAAGGCTGGAATTGGGGCCAGGACGACACAGGCGCCGCTCATGGGCGGTCGGCTTGCTCCCGGTGCGCGGCACGGCGGCGGCGCGACTGCTTGGGGTCCGCAATCAGCGGCCGGTAGATCTCGATGCGGTCGCGTGCGCGCAGGGGCGTATCCATGGTCTTGAGCTTGCCGAAGATACCGACCTTGCACACTGCCAGGTCGATGGCCGGCTGCTCGCGCAGCAGGCCGCTCTCCAGGATGGCCTGCTGGATCGTGCAACCCGGCGCCACCCGCAAGTCTTTCAGAATCTGCAGTCCGGGCGCGGCGTAGCAGAGCTGGACTTGCAAAAAGGCATCGTCAGCCATATATCTGTTCGGCGCGTTTGCAGAAGGAATCGACGAAGCTGTTGGCGATCATGCTGAAGACCGGCCCGATCACTCCCTCCAGGATGCGGCTGGAAAATTCATATTCCATGTCGAATTCGATCTTGCAGGCATCCTCGCGCAGCGGTTTGAAGGTCCAGCGGCCTTCGAAATGCTTGAACGGGCCTTCCACCAGGCGCATGGTCATGCTGGTGGGGGGCACGTTGGTATTCTGGGTGCTGAAGGATTGCTTCAAGCCGTGATAATTGATCTTGATCTTGGCCGTGAGACTCTGGTCACTGCGTTCAGACACCTCGACACCGCCACACCAGGGCAGGAATTCAGGGTAGTCCTCAACCTTGTCGACCAGGTTGAACATCTGCTGCGCGCTATAGTTGATCAGAACGGTTTTGTGTACGACTGCCATCGAGGGTGATCCGTTTGATAAAATCGCAAAGGCACAATTTTAACCGACGAGACGAATTTTTATTTAGATGAGCATTATTGATAACAAAAAGGCCTTTTTCGATTACTTCATCGAAGAGCGATTCGAAGCAGGCCTCGTCTTGCAAGGTTGGGAAGTCAAATCGATCCGCGCCGGCCGCGTGCAACTCAAGGAAGCCTACGTGATCGTGCGCAATGGCGAGGTCTATCTGTTCGGCTGCCACATCAGTGCGCTGACCAGCACCTCCACGCACGTGCATCCGGAAACCACGCGCACCCGCAAGCTACTCTTGAATGCCGCCGAAATCAGCAAGCTGATCGGCAAGGTGGAACGTTCCGGCTACACGTTGGTGCCGCTGAACCTGCACTACAGCAAAGGGCGCGTCAAATGCGACATCGGCCTGGCCAAGGGCAAGAAGCAGCACGACAAGCGCGAGACCGAAAAGCAGCGCGACAGCCAGCGTGAAATCCAGACGGCGATGAAGCAGCACCGCCGCTGATCCCGACCTGCATTCCCCTCCACTGCGACCACGGCTGCCTCGGGCAGCCGTTTTCATGTCGGCACGGTTGGCCTGCTCATGCCCAGTCGGCAAAACGCGCACGACAAGCGGCAATGATCTCGTCGACGACACTGCCCCACTGCCCGCGCTCTTGCTGCCGGAACAGCTTCACCGAGGGATACCAGACACTCTGCTCCCCCTCCCTGCCCCAGCGCCACTCCCCCTCCAGCCGCTGCGGCAGAAAACAGGGCAAGCCCAGCGCACCGGCCAGATGCACCACGGCGGTATCGACGCTGATGATCAGGTCCAGCGCACAGGCCAGCGCAGCGGTATCACCCCAGTCTGCAAGAGGCAGAGTCGTGAGCCTGGCGGCCAGGGTCTGATGGAGCGCCTGATCGGCCAGCGGGATCTCCCTCTGCAGGCTGACCAATTCCACCGGCAGATCAAACAGCGGCAGCAGATCGGCCAGCGGCACATCACGGCTGGGATGCGGGGTGGCGTACTGGCGTCCGGCCCAGGCCAGCCCGATACGGGGAAGGCGGACCGGGCTTGCGGCACCGGCTCCCTCGCAGAGACGCCGTTGCCAGTCCTGCACGCGTGCCGGGTCCGCCAGCAGATAGGGAGGGGACGGCGCCTGGCGCGGATGCGGCCGCTCCAGCAGCAGGGGCAGGCTGAGCAGGGAAGCATGGCAATCGTGCGCTCCGGCCTCGTCGACATGCGCCACGCAGCGCACCTGCGGAAAGGACGGGGCCACAACGGCCAGCAAGCCCGCCGGTGCACACAGCGTGACCCGGGCCGCCTGCTGCGCCACCAAAGGCAGATAGCGGACAAATTGCAGACAATCGCCCTGCCCCTGCTCGGACCACAACAGTACGTGCTTGCCGCCGAGCGCCTCGCCCGGCTGCCAGCGCGCACTGGGGCTGACCATGGCCCGCCGCGCCAGCTCCGGAATCTGGAAGCGAACTTCATGTGCGCGCCATCCCTGGACATAGTCCCCGCGCGTGAGCAGCATATGGGCGCGCCCCACCTGGGCTTGCGGGAAGTCGGGGTAGCAACGCAAGGCTTCTTCATATCCGGCCTGCGCCGCCTCGATGCGGCCCATGCGGCGCAGGATGTCGGCACGGTTGAAGGCGATCAGGGCGCGCGTCTCGCCCTCCTCTGCGTCGGGGGGATAGCAATCCAGCGCTTGCTCATGTCGGTTGAGCCGCAGCAGGATGTCGGCGTACAAGGTCTGCTGGTCGAGCCTGGGCAGCGGGCAGGCGGCTTCGATGGCCGCCAGCGCCTGCTGCGGCTGGTCGAGCCGGTAATGCAGGCGCGCCAGCAAAACCAGCCTGTCGGTGCGCGACAGGTCTTGCTGGACGCGCCGGGCTTCCAGGGCATCGATCCATTGCAGCAGGACGGCGCGATGCGCCACGCGGGCTTCGTCGTAGTCAGGAACCAGATCGAGACAAGCTTCGTAGGCGGCGGCTGCGCCGGCCAGATCGGCGCGCTCCAGCAGCAGGGCAGCGCGCTGCATGTGCACGGGCAGAAAGCCGGCATCGAGCAGCAGGGCCTGATCCAGTGCGGCCAGGGCCGCGCCAGGCTGGCCGGCACCGCGCAGGGCGATGGCCTCGCACATCAGGCCCATGATGCCGGCCAGGGTGGCGGGGTCGGGAGCATTCATGGCCGGCAGCTTAGCACGGCCGCCGTCGACCGAAGCACCCGTCCCCTCACGCGGTCGTGTCGATCAGGTTGCCGGTGGTCTTGCCTGCGGCCAGCTTGCTTTGCAGGTTCTGCAGGAAGCTGGAGAGAGACGTCGTGCTCGAGGACGCGCCCAGCGAACTGAGCAGATTGCTGAAGGCGCTCTCCAGCGAAGACACGGTGCCATCGCTGGAACCGGCATCGGTCCCGCTGCTGCTGCCGGAAAGACTGGAAATGAGGCTCTGGAGATCGGTCTCCAGACCACCCCCGGGCGGCGGCGGGCGGCCGCCAGGCGTGTAGGAACGCACGGTAGTGTCGGTGCTGGCCGTGCTACTGGTGCTGGAAGTGCTGCTGGTATCGCTGGTCGCCGCCACGCTGTCGGTGCTGCTGGCGCTGTCCGTGGAAGAGGTCGCGCCGGACGGCGGCGGACCCGGGGGCGGATTGTTCTGGCCCTGCAACGCCGCCATCAGCTCCTGCAGGAAGGCATCGAGCTTGGAATCGACATTGGAGGACGAAATGCTGCTGGAAGAGGAAGTCGAGGTCGCCGAACTGGCCGAAGTGGCACTGGTGGCGGTGCTGTCGAGCTCCACGCCCAGCGAGGACAGGATATCCTTGAGCGCACCGATCAGGCCGCTGCCCTTCTCTGCGCGCGGTGGCGGCGGCGGTGGCGGCACATCGGTGCGCGCGGTGGCGCTGGTGGAAAAGCCGCTGCTACCGGACAACGCCGACAGATTGGCGAGACTGAAATTGCTGGACGACACGCTGCTCATGGCCATGACGGACTCCTTTTATTGTGCGCGATGCCCCGTGCATCGCTCCCTTGTACATGCCAAAAGTATCGGCCATCAAGACGTGTTAAGTTCACGCCTGCTGCGTAAAGCCGAGTAAAGTCTTGTTAAGCCCGGTTCTCCGCCATCCCGCTCCAGGCCAGGCGCGATGCGGGTTGCCGCCTGGCACTGGTGAATATCCGGGAAGCGAAATGCGAGCTCACCCGCTCTTCGGGCAGGTCGCCAAGCGCGGTAAATGAATGTAAAGATGCAATTGTAAAGAAGGACTGAAACACTTCTGCAAAACCTTTTACGGCATATTACGGGCTGCCGACGCCCTGCGGCCTGGAGGCAGGGCAATTCGAGAATGGAATGCAGCAATGTCTAAAGTGCTTTTGATCGACGATGACGTGGAACTCGTCGAGATGCTCAAGGAATACCTGGAGCAGGAAAAATTCGAAGTCAACGTCGCCCATGACGGTGAAGCCGGTGCCGCCGAGGCGCTTACCGGGCAGTACGCCATCGCCGTGCTGGATGTGATGATGCCGCGTCTGAACGGCGTCGACACCCTGCGCCGCATCCGCGCCAAGAGCAACATGCCGGTGGTGATGCTCACCGCCAAGGGCGACGACACCGACCGCATCATCGGCCTGGAACTAGGTGCCGACGACTACGTCCCCAAGCCCTGCACCCCGCGCGAGATTGCCGCACGCATCCGTGCCATCCTGCGCCGCGCCTCGGCCGAGAACAGTGAGCAGGCGCCCTATTCCCCGCTGGCCGTGGGTGCCCTGTCGATGTGGCCGGAACAGCGTCGCGCCACCTGGAACGGCCGCCCGCTGGAACTGACCAGCAGCGAATTCAACCTGCTCGAAGTCCTGGCCCGCAACGCCGGCAAGCCGGTCAGCAAGCAGACCCTGTCCGAACAGGGCCTGGGCCGTCCGCTGGCGCGCTTCGACCGCAACATCGACGTGCACCTCTCCAGCATCCGTCAGAAGATCGCCGCGCTGGGCAGCGACAAGAGCTGCATTCAGACCGTCTACCGCCTGGGCTATCAGTTCATCAAGGAATAAAGTGGGCCGGCTTTTCTGGAAGTTCTTCTTCTTCATCGCGATCGCCCAGATCACTGCCACCTTCGGCGTGGGCGTGCTGTTCTGGATTGAGAACCTGGAACGCAGCAACCGCAATTCGGAGATCGACCTCAGTCCGCCGGCTTCCTTCATGATCCGCTCGGCCGCCGCCACCCTGCAGTTCGGCGGCCCGGAAGCCCTGCGCAGCCTGATCAACGAAGGTCGGCCGCATCGCCTGCAACTGTATGCGGTCGACGAAAACAATCAGGACCTGATGGGCCGCGAGGTGTCTGCGCATCTGGTAGCACAGGCACGCCGGGTGCTGACCACCGAGCGTGATCGCCGGGTGGTGGAGCTGGTCAAGGCCGCCAACGGCCACAGCTACCTGATGTTCATTCCCACGCCCAACGACGAGTTCGGTCCGCCGCCGGGGGGCATGCCGGGTCCCGAGCCGCGCTTCATGAAGGAGCACGGTCCCAAGCCGCTGTTCTTCCCGACCATGCCCATCGTCGTGGCACTGCTGGCCAGTCTGGTGTTTGCGCTGCTGCTGGCCTGGTACTTCTCGCATCCGATCCGGCATCTCAAGAACGCCCTCAACCAGGCTGCCAATGGCAATCTGGATCTTGAGCTGGAGCCGGTCATGAGCGCCCGCAACGATGAACTGGCCGACCTGGGCCGCGACTTCGACGTCATGACGAGCAAGCTGCGCACCCTGATGGAAAGCCAGCGCCGCCTGTTGCACGACGTCTCGCACGAGCTGCGCTCGCCCATTGCGCGCCTGCAGATGGCCATCGGCCTGGCGCGCGTGCAAGACAAGGACAAGCTGGAACTGACCCTGGAACGCATCGAACGCGAGAGCGTGCGCATGGACAAGCTGGTGGGTGAATTGCTGACCCTCTCGCGCCTGGAAGCCAATGTGCCCGGCTCCATGGAAGAAGCCATCGCCATCCAGCCCTTGCTGGCCGACATGACCAATGACGCCAGTTTCGAGGCCGAGGCGCTGGGCAAGGCGGTGGAAAGCAGCATCGATTGCAGGGTGCAGGTCAAGGGCAATCCTGAACTGCTCTACCGCGCCATCGAAAACGTGCTGCGCAACGCCATCAAGCACACCGCGCCCGAGACGGCGGTACAGGTCGTGACCGAGATCGACGAAGACAACAAGCTGCTGCACCTGTCCATCCTGGATCGCGGGCCGGGCGTGCCGGAGGAAGAAATGGACAGCATCTTCGAACTGTTCTTCCGCAGCAGCCGTACCAAGAGCAACAGTGCCGGACATGGACTGGGACTATCGATTGCCCGCCGCATCGTGGAGGCGCACCAGGGCTTCATCCGTGCCGCCAACCGGCGTGATGGCGGGCTGCGGGTGGACATTACCCTGCCCTTCATGGCCGACGAGCCGGCACGCGGAGAAACGCTGGAGAGCTGAACGCGGCGGTCAGCATCCATCACATCAAGCCCCGTCCCGCTTCACGCCGGACGGGGCTTTTCAATGTGCGGCTGATCCCTGGGTCAGGGCGCAGCCGGATTGATGATGGCATTCATCAGCCCGCGCTGCACCGCCACCTGGAAAGCCTGCAGCTCGGTCACGCCTTGCTCGGGCGGATAGGGAATCGGCAAGCGGTTCATCAGCACGGCCCAGGTCCAGCCATCGGCGCGCCATTGCAGGTAGGCATAGGTGCCGGTAGTCAGTGCGCCGCTGTGGGAGAGGATCTCCACGCCATGGCTGCGGGTGACGACCCAGCCCAGCCCGTAGTTGTTCTCGGCCTGGGCGGGATTGCGCTGCTGCATCAGCGCCAGCGTCCGCGGCTGCAGCAAGGCCGGCATGCCGCGTCCTTGCGTGGCATCGGCAAAGCGCACCAGATCGGTGGCCGTGGCGATCCAGCCAGCGGTGGCATCCATGCTCCGGAAGTGCAGCCCCGAGTAGGACTCCGGACCGGTGGCGCCGCTGCCGTCGCGATCGGCGACCGCGGGCCAGCGCGGGTCATCGTAGTAGACAGTCTCATTGGCCGCGCGCTCGATGCGGCGGTCGCCGGCGATGGCGGCGTCCTCCACCCTGGAAGGCTGGAACACCAGCGACTGTACCGCCTGCTCGTAGGACATGCCGGACTTCTGCTCGATGATGCGGCCCAGGACGTTGTAGGCGAAATTGCTGTAGAAATATTCACTTCCGGGCGCTGCATCCAGCAAGCGTTGCTTGAGCACGTAGGCCATCACATCGTACGCCGAGGCCGGGGCCGGCACCTGGCGCGCCCTGGCGATGTTGACCAGATCGTATTGCGGATCATAGTCGCTGCCACCCCAGCCGCTGGTGTGCTGCAGGAGTTCGCGCAGGGTGATCTTCAACACCCGCTGATCCAGCGGCTGGGCGAAATCGGGATAGGCCGAGTCCGGCAACAAGCCCTCCGGGCCGAACACGGGGCGATCCAGCGCCTGCGGCAATTCCTTCTCGAACAGCTTGAGTACCGCCACAGCCGTCACCGCCTTGGAGATGCTGCCGATACGAAAACGTGTGATGGGCGTGACCGGCGTGTTGGTTTCGGTCACCGCCATGCCATAGCCGCGCTGGTAGACCGGCTTGCCCTGATAGGCAATCGCGATGCTGGCCCCCGGCACCGGGTATTGCGCCAGCAATTGCGTCATCTGCTGGTCAACGCGTTCGGCCAGGGCGGCCTGGTCGACCTCCTGCGCGGTGGCGCGAACGGAAATGCACACCAGGCCAGCCGCCAGCAGCCTGACCATGAGAACGGACGTAAAACGTGGACGCATGACTTATTTCTGTTGTTTCACCACTTGCAGGGCCGAAGCGATCAGCCCGCTCATGTCCGACAGGTTGGCCGGCACGATGATGGAATTGTTGGTCTTGGCCAGCTTGCCGAAGGCTTCCACGTACTGCTCGGCCACCTTCAGGTTGACGGCGTCCGAGCCGCCCGGCTGCTCGATGGCGGCGGCGGTCTTGCGGATGGCCTCGGCACTGGCTTCGGCAATCGCAAGGATGGCGGCGGCCTGACCTTGGGCGCGGTTGATGGAAGCCTGCTTCTCGCCTTCGGAGCGGGCGATGGCGGCTTCACGCTCGCCGGTGGCAATGTTGATCTGCTCCTGCTTGCGGCCTTCGGAGGCGGCGATCAGGGCGCGCTTTTCGCGTTCAGCGGTAATCTGGGCCTGCATGGCATGCAGGATTTCCTTGGGCGGGGTCAGGTCC
The DNA here is from genome assembly GCF_013359625.1 of Herbaspirillum sp. C9C3. Taxonomy (NCBI): domain Bacteria; kingdom Pseudomonadati; phylum Pseudomonadota; class Betaproteobacteria; order Burkholderiales; family Oxalobacteraceae; genus Herbaspirillum; species Herbaspirillum sp. C9C3. Next base: position 346,707 of record NZ_JABFMQ010000001.1, on the reverse strand, counting down.
TTGATCTCGTAGCGCAGCACCTTCACGCCCCAGTTCTCGGCCGATTCATCGATGGCGCTGACGATGGCGGTGTTGATGTGGTCGCGTTCTTCAAAGGTCTTGTCCAGTTCCATCTTGCCGATCACCGAACGCAGCGTGGTCTGGGCCAGCTGCGTGATGGCGGCGATGTAGTTGGAGGAGCCATAAGAGGCGCGCATCGGATCGGTGATCTGGAAATACAGGATGCCGTCGACCTGCAATTGGGTGTTGTCCTTGGTGATGCAGACCTGCGGCGGCACATCCAGCGGGATTTCCTTGAGGATGTGCTTGTAGGCCACGCGGTCGATGAAGGGCACCACGATGTTCAGACCCGGGGCCAGCGTGGCGTGGTATTTGCCCAGGCGTTCGACCACCCAGGCGTGCTGCTGCGGGACCACCTTGACCGTCTGCACGACGAAGACGATGGCAAGGAAGAAAATGACCAGAGTAACGCTACCCAGCATGGAATTCTCCTGAAAACGAGAGGGGGGAAGAAATGAAGATACCGATCAACGTGGCGCAACCAGCAAGCGGCTGCCACGGATTTCGCGGATGACGAAGCTGCCGGGGCTGGCATGATGGCCGGGCAGCAGCTCCACATCCCACTGCGCGCCGCGATAAGGCACGCGCGCCATGAACTGGTTGCCGTGCACCTGCCAGGCCGCAACCTCGACGCTCTGGCCGATATCCAGCAGCAGATTGGGATCATCGTTGGCGCTGCTGCGGCGCAGCCGGCCATAAGGACTGCGGCGCAAGCCCAGCACGGCAGCCACACCCACCACGGCGGCCACCAGCAACTGCCACTCCAGCACCAGCCCGCACCACGCGGCGATGGCACCGGCCGCCATGCCCAGCGCGATCATGAGCAGGTAAAAGGTGCCTGTGAAGAGTTCTGCACCCAGCAGCCCGCCAGCCAGCACCAGCCAGATAGCCCAGTCCGTCATCGTTGAACCCCCATGAAGAAAACTGCAAACACGGCAAGTCTACCGCAGCTTGGGAAACCAAAAACAAAGGCGCGGACATTTCTGCCCGCGCCTTCCACTTCTTTTGAAGACCGTCGTCAGTGACGCTTAAAGCTTCATCACTTCTTGGCCAGGTGCTGCCAGGTGTCGATGACGGTATCCGGGTTCAGCGAAATGGACTCGATGCCCTGCTCCATCAGCCATTCGGCGAAGTCCGGATGATCCGACGGACCCTGACCACAGATGCCGACGTACTTGCCCTTTTCGCGGCAGGTAGCAATGACCTTGGTCAGCAAGGCCTGCACGGCCGGATCACGCTCGTCGAAGTCAGCGGCCAGCAGTTCCATGCCGGAATCGCGGTCCAGGCCCAGGGTCAGCTGGGTCAGGTCGTTGGAACCGATGGAGAAGCCATCGAAGTGCTCCAGGAACTGCTCGGCCAGAATCGCGTTGGACGGCACTTCGCACATCATGATGACGCGCAGGCCGTTCTCGCCACGCTTGAGACCATACTTGCCCAACAGACCAATGACCTTCTCGGCCTGGCCCAGGGTACGCACGAAGGGCACCATCACCTCGACGTTGGTCAGGCCCATGTCTTCACGCACGCGCTTCATGGCCAGGCATTCCATCTGGAAGGCTTCGGCGAAGTCGTCGGCCAGGTAGCGCGCGGCACCACGGAAGCCCAGCATCGGGTTTTCTTCGTCCGGCTCGTAGCGCGAACCGCCGATGAGCTTCTTGTACTCGTTGGACTTGAAGTCCGACAGACGCACGATCACCGGCTTGGGCCAGAAGGCGGCGGCGATGGTGGCGATGCCTTCGGCCAGCTTGTCGACGTAGAAGGCCTTGGGCGAGGCGTGGCCACGGGCCACCGATTCGACCGCCTTCTTCAGGTCAGCGTCGATGTTCGGGTATTCCAGGATGGCCTTGGGGTGCACACCGATGTTGTTGTTGATGATGAATTCCAGACGCGCCAGGCCGACACCGCCGTTGGGAATCGACTGGAAGTCGAAGGCCAGCTGCGGATTGCCCACATTCATCATCACCTTCAGCGGGATCGGCGGCAGTTCGCCACGGGCCACTTCGGTCACTTCGGTTTCCAGCAGGCCGTCGTAGATCTTGCCTTCGTCGCCTTCGGCGCAGGAGACCGTCACCAGGGTGCCATCCTTGAGCACTTCGGTGGCATCACCACAACCCACGACCGCCGGCACGCCCAGTTCACGCGCGATGATGGCGGCGTGGCAGGTACGGCCGCCACGGTTGGTGACGATGGCCGAGGCACGCTTCATGACCGGTTCCCAGTTGGGGTCGGTCATGTCGGCCACCAGCACGTCGCCGGGCTGCACGCGTTCCATTTCAGCCGGATCGCTGATGACGCGCACCGGACCGGCGCCGATCTTCTGGCCGATCGCACGGCCGGTGGCCAGCACGGTGCCCGAGCTCTTGAGCTTGAAGCGCTGTTGTGCATCGGTCGCCTTCTGCTGCGACTTCACCGTTTCCGGACGGGCCTGCAGGATGTAGAGCTTGCCGTCGCGGCCGTCCTTGCCCCATTCGATGTCCATCGGACGCTGGTAGTGCTTCTCGATGATGGTGGCGTACTTGGCCAGTTCCACCACTTCGGCGTCGGTCAGGGAATAACGGTTGCGCAGTTCCACCGGCACATCCACGGTCTTGACCGAACGGCCGGCCTTGGCTTCGCCGGTGAATTCCATCTTGATCAGCTTGGAACCCAGGTTGCGGCGGATCACCGGCTGCTTGCCCAGTTCCAGCATGGGCTTGTGGACGTAGTATTCGTCCGGGTTGACGGCGCCCTGCACCACGGTTTCACCCAGGCCATAGCTGGAGGTGATGAAGACCACATCCTTGAAGCCGGATTCGGTATCGATGGTAAACATCACGCCAGCCGCGCCCACGTCCGAACGGACCATGCGCTGCACGCCGGCCGACAGGGCCACTTCCGCGTGGGTGAAGCCCTTGTGGACGCGATAGGAAATCGCGCGATCGTTGTAGAGCGAGGCGAAGACGTGCTTCATGGCTTCGAGCACGTTGTCGATGCCGACCACGTTCAGGAAGGTTTCCTGCTGACCGGCGAAGGACGCGTCGGGCAGGTCTTCTGCGGTGGCGGAGGAGCGCACGGCGAAGGACATCTCGGCGGTCGAATCGGCCACCAGCTTGTCGTAGAAGGCACGGATTTCCTGATCCAGGCGCGGCTGGAACGGGGTTTCGACGATCCATTGACGGATCTCGGCACCGGCTTGCGCCAGCGAGCGCACGTCATCGATATCCAGACCTTCGAGACGTTTGGCGATACGGGCGGCCAGGGTCGGGCCTCCATCGGCGCTGTGCTCCAGGAAATCGCGGAAAGCTTGCGCAGTCGTGGCAAAACCGCCCGGCACGCGAACGCCCGCGCCGGCCAGCTGGGAGATCATTTCACCCAGCGATGCGTTTTTGCCACCGACGGACTCGACGTCCGTCATGCGAAGAGTTTCAAAGGAGGCTACGTATACCGCCCCCTGGGTGTTTACTGCGTTGGACATGACAACCCCTAGCTTGATGATAAGAAATCTTCGCGGGCGCGGCATGGGTCGGTTTATTTTTGTTATTCTGCGACGGTTGCGGCAGCAGGTGCGGCGTCGAGGACCAGCCCATGGACAGCATCAGGCGCGCAGCCGCACCGAGGACGTTTGCCAGTGCAAACATCATCAGGAACTCGGGCCAATTGCGCAGGTGCATGACGGTCATCAAGATGGGCTTCTCGAAAGTGTTGCCAAGCATTGTACCGCGTGAAATCATTTTTGTTCGTAGCACCTAATACTTTTTCTATTTTCCAAAAGACAACTAAATGCTCGACCCCATGCCGATCCCGCACCCTTCCCCCGTTCTGGCCGCCAACCGCACCGTGTTCTTCGTCTCCGACGGCACCGGCATCACGGCGGAGACCTTCGGGCATTCGGTGCTGAGCCAGTTCGAGCTGCGTTTCAAGCAGATCCGCCTGCCCTTCATCGATACTCTGGAAAAGGCCCACGACGCCACCCGCAAGATCAATGAAGCCTATGCGGTGGATGGCAAGCTGCCCATCGTCTTTTCTACGCTGGTGAAGTCGGAACTGTCCTCGGTGATCCGCCGCGCCAAGGCCATGCACATGGACCTGTTCCAGACCTTCGTGGAGCCGCTGGAGCAGGAACTGGAGATGAAGTCCACCCACACCATCGGCCGCAGCCACAACACCACCGATTCGGAGGAATACCGCAACCGCATCGAGGCCATCAATTTCTCGCTGGCGCACGATGACGGGCAATCCAACAAGAACCTGTCGGAAGCCGACGTGATCCTGGTAGGCGTGTCGCGCTCGGGCAAGACCCCGACCAGCCTGTACCTGGCCATGCAGTTCGGCATCAAATGCGCCAACTATCCGCTCATTCCGGAAGACTTCGAGCGCGAGAAGCTGCCCAGCGGCCTGGTGCTGCACAAGAAGAAGATTTTCGGTCTGACCATTGCGGCTGAACGCCTGTCGGAAGTGCGCAATGAGCGCCGCCCCGGCAGCAAGTACGCCTCGCTGGAGAATTGCCGCTATGAGATCAATGAGGCCGAGAAGATGATGCGGCGCGAAGGCATCCGCTGGATGTCCTCCACCACCAAGTCCATCGAGGAAATCGCCGCCACCATCCTGCAGGAGATCAAGCTGGAGACGCGCTGAGCGAAAATCGGCGTGAAAATTCAGTAAGCACGCGGGTGCACTTCCTGGGGCCCTGAATGGACGTGTCCATGGTGAAGGAATTTTCACTATGGGCTGTATACGCCGCCGTATAGCAATCCGGGCCGCACAGGTGATCGGCGGCCGGCATGAGCGCCTGTCCTTGCAGCAGGTAGTCCTGGTAAGGCTGACCGATGCGCTCGCCGTCGGCAAACAGCACTGCCAGGCGATCAGCGCTGAAACGATAGTCAAAGACGCGGGTGAAGGGGATCAGGCGAGCCGGCGCGGCTACCATGCGCAACTGCCCCTGCTCGCGATAGATCAGTTGGCCGGGCAGCGCGCCCATGGTGAAGCTCAATTCACCCGTGGCCGTCGCCTGGGGGGACGCGCTGCCCTCCCAGATGGTCCGGGTGAAGAGCCACTCTCCACGGAAATAGTCGGCCATGGCGGCCATGTCCTTTGGCGGAAAGACAGCCATGGTCGGCACCGCCGTCAACGCCCGACGGTGCGCTGACGCAGTTGTTCGAACAGGCAGACGGCGGCGGCAGCAGCCACGTTGAGCGACTCCATCTGGCCCAGATGCGGAATCACCACTTCATGCGTGGCCGCATCCTGCAAGGCTGGCGACACGCCCTGCCCTTCATGCCCCAGCAGCCAGGCGACCGGACCGGACAGGTCACAGTCATAGATGGTCTGGGCCGCATGCGAACTGGTGGCCAGCAAGGGGATGCGGCTGGCGGCGCACAGGGCCACCAGATCGGCATTCTCGAAGATATCCAGCACGAAGTGCGCGCCCATGCCGGCCCGCAAGACCTTGGGCGACCAGGCGGCCGCCGTACCCGGCGAGCAAAACACCTGTTTCACGCCCGCAGCGGCCGCACTGCGCAGGATGGAGCCGAGATTGCCCGGATCCTGCAGGCCGTCCAGCAAGACGGCCGACTCCTTCAAGGACGTGGGGGCAGCAGGCTCCGGCGTCGTCACCAACAGCAACAAGCCCACGCCGTTTTCCACCGTACTGATGGCGTCATAGAGCTTGTCGGCCAGCACCAGGCATTGCGCGCGCAATGCTTCACATTGCGTCAGAATGGGTGCCACTTCAGGGTGATACCGGGCACTCTCGGCCACCACACAGACCTGTGGCGCGCCGCGATGCTGCAACCAGGCTTGCGCCAGATGCACGCCATCCAGCAGGCTCTGGCCGGCACGGCGGCGGGCCTGGCTGCTGGTGGCCAGCTGCTTCAAGTCCTTGAAGACCGGATTGTCCTTGGAGGTGATCAGTTTCATGCTCATCACGTTCACGCCATCCTTGCGGCCTGGCTCGACAGCAAGGCCCTGACCGGCGCGTAGGAACGACGATGCACCGGCGAGACGCCATGCAGGCGCAGCATCTCCAGGTGCAGCGGCGTGGGATAGCCCTTGTGGCGATCAAAACCGTAATGCGGATAAGTGTCATGCAAGACCATCAGCGCCGCATCGCGCGCCGTCTTGGCCAGGATGGAGGCGGCCGAGATGGCGGGCACCTTGTCGTCGCCCTTGACGATGGCTTCGCAGCGAATGCTCATGACCGGGCAGCGGTTGCCGTCGATCAGGGCCAGCGTGGGCGGCGTGGAGAGCGCTTCCACCGCGCGCCGCATGGCCAGCATGCTGGCGTGCAGGATGTTGAGTTCGTCGATCTCCTGCTCGTTGCAGGAGGCAATGGCCCAGGCCAGGGCCGATTCCTTGATTTCCAGCGCCAGGCTGTCGCGCGCGGCTTCGGAGAGCTTCTTGGAGTCGCGCAGGCCCTTGATCGGACGTGCCGGATCAAGGATCACGGCCGCCGCAAACACCGGCCCGGCCAGCGGACCGCGGCCGGCCTCATCGACCCCGCAGAGGATCTCGCCGGTATGGTCGTCAAACAAAGCCAGGGTATGGGGGGCCGCCTTGGGCATAGCAAATTCCTTCATCAAACTCTCAAACGGATCGCCGCAGCGATCCTTCTTCCCGGTAGATCCGCCGATCAGCGGCGCCGCGCACCCATGACTTCACAGACCGCATTGGCGGCTTCCCGGCTGGTATCGCGCAACAGGGACTGATGTATATCGGCAAAACGCCGCACCAGACGCTGCTGGTGCGCATGGTCTTCCAGCTGGTGCCACATGGCATCGGCCAGCGCCTGGGGCGTGGCCTGGTGCTGCAACAGTTCCGGCACCAGGAAATCGCGCGCCAGGATGTTGGGCAGGCCCACCCAGGGTTGGTAGGCCATGTGCCGCATGATCTGGTACGAGGCCCAGTTGACCTTGTAGGAGATCACCATCGGCTTCTTGTACAGCGCCACTTCCAGCGAGGCCGTTCCGGAGGCCACCAGCACGGCGTCCGAAGCCTCCATGGCGCTGTGCGACTGGCCACGGATCACGCTGATGCCAAGATCTTCATATCCGCCCTGGCGAATCTGTTCTTCAAAAAAGGCCATCTGGCGCTCGCCCGCCATGGGCGTGACGAACTGCAATTGCGCATCACGCTGCCGCAACAACCGTGCTGCGGCGAGGAAACCTTCGCCATTCTGCTTCAGTTCGCTCATGCGGCTACCCGGCAGGATGGCCACCACCCTGCCCGGCCCGGTCAGGCCCAGACGCTGGCGTGCACCCTCGGTATCGGGTTGCAGCGGGATCACCTCGGCCAGCGGGTGGCCCACATAGGTGACCGGGACCCCCGCCTGGCGATACAGGTTTTCCTCGAAGGGAAAGATCACCAGCATGTGCGACACGGCGCGCTGGATCTTTTTGATGCGCCAGCCGCGCCAGGCCCAGATCTGCGGGCCGATGAAGTGGATGGTCGGGATACCGGCCTTCTTGAGTTGCTCTTCCAGGCCCAGGTTGAAACCGGGGTAATCGACACCCACGAAGACGTCAGGCCGGTCCGCCAGCAGCTTGTCGCGCAGCGACTCCTGGATGCCCTTGATCTCGCGGTAACGCGGAATCACCTCGAACAGGCCACGCACGGTCAGCTTGTCCATCGGCCAGTCGCTGGCAAAACCCTGGGCCATCATGTGCTCGCCGCCAATGCCATGCAGGCGCACTTCCGGCAGGCGCTCGCGCACCCCGGCCAGCAGGCGGCTGCCCAGCAGGTCGCCCGAGCTTTCCCCGGCCACCAGTGCGATCGACTGGCGGCGCGTGATGTCAGCGGATGATGCCACGGGCCGAAGCCTCGATGAACTCGCGCAGCAGGCGGATGTGTTCGGCGCTGTGGGCGGACTTGGCTTCCATGTCCGCCAGTTGCTGCTTGGCTTCTTCCAGCGGCAGGCCGGCGCGGTAGATCACCTTGTAGGCGCGCTTGATCTCCATGATCTGCTCGCTGCTGAAGCCACGCCGCTTCAGGCCCTCGCTGTTGATGCCGGCCGGCACCGCACGGTTGCCGGCGGCCGTCACGAAGGGCGGCACGTCCTGGCTCACGGCCGCCGTAAAGGCGGTCATGGCGTGGGCACCGATATGGCAGAACTGGTGTACGGTGGTGAAACCGCCCAGGAACACGTGGTCACCCAGATGCACGTGGCCGGCCAGGGTGGCATTGTTGGCCAGGATGATATGGCTGCCCAGCTGGCAATCATGCGCCAGGTGGACGTAGGCCATGATCCAGTTGTCGTTGCCGATGCGGGTGGCACCGGCATCCTGGACGGTGCCCCGGTTGAAGGTGACGAATTCGCGGATGGTGTTGCGGTCGCCGATCTCCATGGTGGTCGGCTCGCCTGCGTACTTCTTGTCCTGCGGGGCCGCGCCGATGGAGGCGAACTGGAAAATCTCGTTGTCGCGGCCAATCGTGGTGTGGCCTTCGATGACCACGTGAGGACCGATGCGCGTGCCGGCACCGATGCGCACGTCGGGGCCGATGACGGCGTAGGCGCCGATCTCGACCGATTCGTCGATCTGCGCTCCGGGAGCGATCACTGCGCTGGGATGGATCTTGGACATGTCCTGTGCTTCGATGGGTTCACGAGTTGCACATCTTGCAATGAAGCAATCTGTACAATGAATCAGGCCCGGCGCGATCTTGCCGATCACCGCCGGGCCTGGCTTGATGCGTCAAGCCTTGCAGGGTGGCCTGTGGTCAGGCGCTCTGGCTGGCGTCGGCGGCGCTGCGCATGGTGCACATCAGGTCGCCTTCCACGGCCACCTGACCGTCCACGGTGGCCACGGCGCGATATTTCCAGATGCCACGGGCACGGCGGGTGATTTCCACTTCCATCTTCAACTGGTCGCCCGGCTCCACCGGACGCTTGAAGCGGGCATTGTCGATGCCGACGAAGTAGACCACGGTATTTTCATCGGGCTTGCGGCCTTCGGTCAGGAAGGACAGCAACGCAGCCGTCTGGGCCAGTGCCTCGATCATCAGCACGCCCGGCATCACCGGCTTGTGCGGGAAGTGGCCGTTGAAGAATTCTTCATTCACGGTCACGTTCTTGATCGCGGTGATCGTCTTGCCGCTCTCCCAGTTCAGCACGCGATCGACCAGCAGCAGCGGATAGCGGTGCGGCAGGTACTGTTTGATTTGATTGATGTCGAGGCTATTCATTCTCTTCTTGATTCTCTGAAAGCAGGGCTTGGCCTGCTTGTTCTTGTGTCAACGTCTTAAGCGATTTTTCCAACGCCCGGATTTTCTCACGCATCGTGCCCAGATTGCGCACCAATGCAGCGGATTTTTCCCAGTCGCGGTGTTCGGTGATGGGATAGAAGCCGGTGTACTGCCCCGGCTCCAGGATGGAACGCAAGGCCAGCGTACCGGCCGAGACGTGCACCTTGTCCACGATGGTGATGTGACCGTGGATCATGGCCGCGCCGCCGATGGAGCAGTATTTGCCGATTTTCGCGCTGCCTGCGATACCGGCGCAGGCGGCAATGGCGGTGTGGGCGCCGATGTGGCAGTTATGGGCGATCTGGATCTGGTTGTCGAGCTTGACACCCTCCTCGATCACGGTATCGGCCAGGGCGCCGCGGTCGATGGTGGTATTGGCGCCGACTTCGACGTCGTCACCGATCATGACACGACCTACCTGGGGAATCTTGATCCATTGTCCGGCTTCATTGGCAAAGCCGAAGCCATCGGCCCCGATGACGGCACCCGAATGGACGATGCCGCGGGCACCGATCTCGCAGGCGTGATGCAGCGTGGCACGGGCGTGGAAATGGGTGTCCTCGCCCACCCGGGCATGGTGGCCGATGAAGCTGCCGGCGTCGATGCGGGCGCGGGCGCCGATGACGGCACCGGCCTCGATCACCACCAGCGGGCCGATCACGGCATCCGCAGCCACCTGGGCCGATGGATCGACCACGGCACTGGGGTGGATCCCCGCCGGTGCGCGCACTTCGGCCTCGGCCTGGAACAACTGGGCGGCGCGGGCGAAATAGGCGTAGGGGTTGCGGGTGACGATACGGGCACCGGCGTAGCCCTGCACCTGGGCGTCGTCAGCCTCGGACAGGATCAGCGCCGCCGCCTGGGTCTGGTCGGCCTGCGCGCGGAACTTGGGATTGGAAAGGAAGGTGATGTGGCTGGCACCTGCGGCATCCAGCGGCGCGATGCCCTGGACGGCGATGGCCGCATCCCCCTTCAACTGGCCGCCCAGGCGCTCGACCAGTTGCTGCAGTCGAATACTCATCTTGGCTTTTCCGAATGATAGGTCTTGCTTGGCGTTACGGTAGAACAAAGGCCGCCATCATGGCAGCCCCTGAAGCGACGTGCGGGCGCCAGGGTGTCGCCACCCCGCGCCCGCACGGTATCACAGCGATTACTTGGCCAGTTCCTTCAGGACCTTGTCGGTGATGTCGATGCGCTTGGAAGCGTAGACGGCTTCCTGGAAGACGATATCGTACTTCTCGGCATCGGCGATCTGGCGGATCACCTTGTTGGTGCGCTCCAGGACCACGGCCAGTTCCTCGTTGCGACGCTGGTTCAGGTCTTCGCGGAACTCACGTTGCTTGCGCTGGAATTCCTTGTCCAGGTCGGACAGGTCACGCTGGCGCTTGGCGCGGTCGGAGTCCGACAGCACGGCGGCATCCTTGTCCAGCTTGTCGGACTGGGCTTTCAGGCGCGCAGCCATGTCTTGCAGGTCACGGTCACGCTTGGCGAACTCGGCTTCCAGCTTGGCCTGCGCTGCCTTGGCAGGGGCTGCCTCGCGGAAGATGCGCTCGGTGCTCACGAAAGCGATTTTGGAGCCTTCCTGCGCATGGGCGGGGGCAAAGCTCAACAGGCAGGCAGCCATCACGATGGTCTGCAGGGACAGGAACGATTTGGTCATGAACTTCAAGATTACTCTCCGTATTACGAATCAATGATGACCGCTTTAGAAGCCGGTACCCAGTTGGAACTGGAAGGTTTGAGACTTGTCACCCGTCTTCAGGTTCAATGGCTTGCCGAAGCTGAGCTTCAGCGGGCCGATCGGCGATACCCAGCTGATACCGACACCGGCCGAATAGCGCAGGTCGTTGAACTTGATGTTCTGGCCGTCGGCGAAGACGTTGCCGCCGTCAAAGAAGGTGAACCAGCGCAGCGTGCGGTCCTGGCCCGAGCCCGGGAACGGGAACTGCAATTCGGCGTTGCCGTACAGACGCGAGGCGCCACCCATGGAGTCGCCGTACTGGTCTTTCAGGCTACCCAGGGACGAAGCTTCATAGCCGCGGACGGTGCCGATACCGCCGGCATAGTAGTTCTTGAACACCGGATAGGGTTTACCGCCGATGCCGCGACCATAGTCGACCTCGCCGTTCAAGGCCAGCGTGACGGCCTTGCTGAAGAACGGCTGGAAGTACTGGTGCTGGTAGCTGGCACGGTAGTACTTCAGCGAACCCAGATAGGAAACTTCCAGGTTGGCTCGCTGGTAGCGACCCGTGGTCGGCACCAGGGCCGAGTCACGACCGTCACGCTGCCAGGCGACGGTCAGCGGGATGCTGGTGGTACGGGCGCTGCCGATGCCGCAGGTAGCCGTCGAGGAAACGTCGGTTACGTCGCAACCGGCACCGCCGGCACCGCCGAAGTCACGCACATACTGGCGATACAGCGAGGGGCTGGTGCTGTCGGTGCTGACCTGGGTATTTTCCAGGCCGATACCAAAGAACACGCGGTCCAGTTCGGAGAACGGCACGCCGAACTTGATGCTGCCACCCAGCGTCTTGACGCGGTAGTCACCGGTCGCGTAGACCGAAGGACGAATCGTGCGCAGGTAGACTTCGTAGGTGCGGCTGATGCCGTCATCGGTGAAGTAGGGATTGGTGGTCGAGACCGAGATCGTGCGATAGCGCGAGCTGGTGTTGATGTCGATCCCGACGGTATTGCCGCTGCCGAAGGCGTTTTCCTGCGAGATCGAGCCGGTCAGGCTGAGCTTGTCCGATTGCGAGAAGCCGGCACCGACCATGATGTTGCCGGTCGGCTTTTCCTCGACCTTCATGTTCACATCGACCTGGTCGCTGGTGCCCGGCACTTCCGGCGTATCGATGGTGACTTCCTTGAAGTAGCCCAGACGGTCCACGCGGTCGCGCGAGAGCTTGATCTTCTCGCCGTCATACCAGGAATCCTCGAACTGGCGGAATTCGCGGCGGATCACTTCATCGCGGGTCTTGGTATTGCCGGCAATGTTGACGTGACGCACGTAGACGCGCTTGCCCGGATCGACCATGATGGTGAAGGCGACTTGCTTCTTCTCGCGGTCCACATTGGGATTGGCGTTGACGTTGGCGAAGGCGTAACCGAAGTTGCCCAGACGTTCGCCGATCTTCTTGGTGCTCTCGGTGAGCTTGGCGCCGGAATAGACGTCGCCCTTCTTCAGCTGCACCAGCTTGGCCAGTTCCGGCTCCATGCCGAACATCTCGCCTTCCAGCTTGATGTCGGAGACGGTGTACTTCTCGCCTTCCTTGATGTTGACCGTGATGTAGATGTCTTTCTTGTCGGGCGTGATCGACACCTGGGTCGATTCGACCTGCATTTCCAGATAGCCACGATCCAGGTAGTAGGAACGCAGGGTTTCGATGTCGCCCTGCAGCTTTTCCTTGGAGTACTGGTCGGCCTTGGTGTACCAGGTGAACCAGCCCGGCGTGGTCAGCTTGATCTGGTCACGCAGGGTGCTGTCGGAGAAGACCTTGTTGCCGACGAAGTTGATCTGCTTGATGCGGGAGACTTCACCCTCGTCCACCGAGAAGGTGATGGCCACGCGATTGCGCTCCACCGGAGTGACGGTGGTGGTGACCTTGGCGCCATACAGGCCGCGCGAGAGGTACTGACGCTTGAGTTCCTGTTCGGCGCGATCGACCTGCGAACGGTCGAAGATGCGCGACTCGGCCACGCCGATTTCCTTCAGGGCCTTGGTCAGCTGTTCCTTGTCGAACTCCTTGATGCCGGAGAAGTCGACGCTGGCGATGGCCGGACGCTCGACCACCTGCACCACCAGCACGTCGCCTTCGGCCTCGATGCGCACGTCGCGGAAGAAACCGGTGGCATACAGCGCCTTGATGGCGGCCGTGGCCTTTTCATCATTGAAGGTATCGCCCACGCGCACCGGCAGGTAGCTGAAGACGGTGCCGGCCTCGGTACGCTGAATGCCTTCGACGCGGATATCCTTGACCACGAACGGCGTGATGGCCATGGCCTGGCTGGAGCACAGGGCAAAGGCGGCAGCGGCAATCAGGCGACGGGAGAGAGTCGGAATGGGATGTTGCGCAGGGTGTAATTTCATCTATCGTTCATCTACAGTTTTTCGCCGCGGCACTGCCTGACATGATGCTGGTAAGCAATTGAAAACGGATTCCTGATCCATTGCCAATTGCTTAACAACTGCCATCGGGGTTGGCCGGCAAATGTAAAAAATCCGGTCTTTCTCGCTGCCCTGCCGTCATTCGATTGCTCGACTGCACGGCGGGGGCGGCATCAGGCCGGATTCATCCTTGGAACATCAGTCGCACGATATCGTTGAATGCGGCAACGAGCATCAGCGCCATCAGTAATCCCAGGCCGGCGCGCTGCGCGATTTCCCCAAACCGCTCGGAAACGGGCCGCCCTGTCAAAATCTCCAGCGCATAATACAGCAAATGACCGCCGTCTAAAACCGGGATTGGCAACAGATTCATCACCCCCAGGCTGATACTGATGAAGGCCAGGAAACTCAGGTAGCTCACCAGACCCACGCGGGCGGTCTGTCCGGCATAGTCGGCAATGGTGATGGGGCCGGTGATGTTCTTCAGCGAGACCTGGCCGATGACCATCTTGCCGATCATCTTGATGGTCATCACGCTGGTATCCCAGGTACGCCGGGCGCCCTTGGCCACTGCCGTCAGCGGCCCGTCACTGATGGTCGCCATCTCGGGTGCCAGCGGTATTTCAACCTTGATGCGACCGATGCGCTTGCCGCTCTGGGCCTCTTCCACCGTGTCCGGGGTGACCCGCACCTCAAGCGCTGCGCTACCGCGCAGCCCCTGCAACAGCAATGGCTTGCCGGCGGACTCGCGGATCTTTTCCACGAAGGCCAGGCCATCCTGTACCGGCATGCCATCGATGGCCGTGATGCGGTCGCCGCTTTGCAGACCCGCCGCCTTGGCCGGGCCCTCCATGATCTTGCCCAGCACGGCGGGTGGACGAGCCAGTGCCAGGCCCAGTTTGGCCAGGAAGTCGCCTTCCAGTTCATTGCTGTCGATGCCGCCCAGGCGCAGGGTGACGGTGTCGAGCAGCTTGCCGCTGCCGTCGCGATTGGGGCGCTCGACGTCGATGCGGGCATCGGCCTTTTCCAGCACCAGCTGCATCAGTTTCCAGCGCACCTCTGACCATACCTGCACCGGCGCACCATTGATGGCGGTGATGCGGTCACCTGCCCGCAGGCCGGCCTGGTAGGCTGCCGTCTGTTCGGCCGCCGCGCGCAGTACGGGCACCGGCTCCGGCACGCCGTGCATGTAAAGACCTGCAAACAGGACAATGGCCAGCAGGAAATTGGCGATCGGACCGGCGGCCACGATGGCGATGCGACGCCAGACGGATTGGCGGGTGAATTCGCGCTTGAGATCGGCTTCCGGGATGTCTTCCAGCGGCTGTTCGCGGGCATCCAGCATCTTCACATAGCCGCCCAGCGGCAGGATGGAGATAGCCCACTCGGTCTGGTCGCGGCCGAAGCGGCGGGACCAGATCACCCGGCCCATACCGACCGAAAAGCGCAATACCTTCACACCACACCATCGCGCCACCAGGTAATGCCCCAGCTCATGGACCACCACCAGGGTGCCCAGGGCCACGAAGAAAGCGATCAGGGTATGCAGCAAGGTCATCGTGAAATCAGGGCGCAGGCAAGGTCACGCGCCTGCCGGTCCTGATCCAGCAGGGCCGTGATGTCGTCGGCTTGCCGGTTGGGAATGGCGGACATGACCTCTTGGATCAGGGGGGCGATCTTCCCGAAGCCGATGCGGCGATCAAGGAAGGCTTGCACGGCGACTTCGTTGGCGGCGTTGAGGATGGCCGCCAGCGTACCACCGGCTCGCAGGGCATCATACGCCAGTTTCAGGCAGGGGAAGCGCTGATAGTCCGGCGCAAGGAAGGACAATTGCGCAATCTGCGCCAGTTCCAGCGGCGCCACGCCCGAGGCGATACGCTCCGGATAGGCCAGCGCATTGGCGATGGGCGTGCGCATGTCGGGATTGCCCAGCTGCGCCAGCACCGAGCCATCGGCATAGGAGACCATGGAATGGATGACGCTCTGCGGGTGAATGACCACCTCGATCTTCTCGGCCGGCGCCCCGAAGAGCCAGTGCGCCTCGATGACTTCCAGGCCCTTGTTCATCATGGTGGCCGAATCCACCGAGATCTTGCGCCCCATCACCCACTTGGGATGGGCCACCGCCTCCTCTACCGTGACCTGGTCCAGCGTATTCACGTCGCGCTGCAGGAACGGGCCGCCGGAAGCCGTCAACAGGATCTTCTCGACCCCGTGCGCCGCCATCGAGCGGGTATAGCCCGCAGGCAGGCACTGGAAGATGGCGTTGTGCTCGCTGTCGATAGGCAGCAGGCTGGCGCCATGGGCTTGTACCGCATCCATGAGCAGCTGGCCGGAGATGACCAGCGCCTCCTTGTTGGCCAGCAGGATCTTCTTGCCGGCACGCGCCGCAGCCAGGGTAGAGGCCAGCCCGGCGGCACCGACGATGGCCGCCATGACCATGTCGCAGCCGTCGGCCGCGGCGATATCGCACAGTGCCTCTGGACCGTGGAGCACCTCGGTGGACAGGTCGGCGGCACGCAGCAGGGCCTGCAATTGGGCTGCCGCATCGGCCGAGCCGACCACCGCCACTTGCGGACGGAAACGCCGGCACTGCTCTGCCAGCTCGGCCACCCGGGAGTGGGCGCTCAACGCAAAGACGCGATATCGGTCGGGATGACGGGCCACCACGTCCAGCGTGGATACGCCGATGGAGCCGGTAGCGCCGAGAATGCTGATGGACTGCATGGAATTTCCAGGAGGAAAGTGGCGGCTCAGGCAGCCGCCAGCCACAGATCGACCAACGCTGCCAGCGGCAGCACCGGGATGAGCGCATCGATACGGTCGAGCACACCGCCATGGCCGGGCAGCAGGTTGCTGCTGTCCTTCATGCCGGCGCGGCGCTTGAGCTGCGACTCGAACAGGTCACCGACCACGCTGGCGGCCACCATGAGGCTCAACACACCGACAAAGCCGCCCCAGCCCCAGCGATTGAAGAGCTGATACTGGAAGGTCTCGCCCCCGCCCATGGACATGGCCACCGCCGCCGAGATCACCAGCACGGCCAGCCAGCCGCCGATGGCACCTTCCCAGGACTTGCCCGGGGAAATGGTGGGCGCCAGCTTGTGGCGGCCGAACCCCTTGCCCGAGAAATAAGCGCCGATATCGGCCACCCACACCACCGCCATCACCGAGAGCAGATACAGCGGCGAATGCTGGAACAGGTCCACGATGGCCACGAAGCAACCGAGGATGGACAGCATGTAGGTAGCGTTGAGCAGGCGATTGCTGAAGGCCTCGATCCCGGGCAGCCCCAGCCCCAATGCCGGTACGAAGCGCAAGACCCACAACAGGACGCACAACACGTACAGGGCGCGCACGCTGGGCAGGCCCGAGAAGAACAGGATCACGCTGAAGACCAGCGTCCATACGGCCGCCCACAGGGTCGGCCGCGGGCTCTTGAAGAGTCGGAAGCATTCCCAAGAACCGGCGGCAAAAAATACCAGCACCGCCATGGCAAAGGCCGGGAAATAAGCGAAATACAGGATCGGCAACAGGATTGCCAGCAGGATCAACGCCGTGATGACACGCGTCTTGAGCATCAGGAAACCTTTTTCTGGTCCAGCACCTGGGCGCTGGTGCGCCCGAAGCGGCGCTCGCGTTGTTGATAGGAACCGATCGCCTGGTCCAGCGCCTTGGCATCGAAATCAGGCCAGAAAGTCTCGGTGAAATACAGCTCGCTATAGGCCAGCTGCCACAACAGGAAATTGGAGATACGCTGCTCGCCGCCGGTGCGGATGAACAGGTCAGGCTCGGGAGCGTAGGCCATGGCCAGGTAAGGGGCCAGCTCTTCTTCGGTGTAGTCGGTAGCACCCGGCTTGTCCTTGACCATCCTGGAGACAGCCTGCATCACATCCCAGCGGCCGCCATAGTTGGCACACACGGTCAGCGTCAGGCGCCTGTTGGCGGCGGTCTGGGCTTCGGCCTTGGCCGCCATTTCCTGCAGTTTGGGATCGAAGCGACTCATATCGCCGACGATGCGCAGGCGGATGCCATTGTTGGCCATCTTGCCCACTTCGCGCTCCAGCACCGTCATGAACAGACGCATCAGGACCGACACTTCGTCGGCAGGACGGCGCCAGTTCTCGGAGCTGAAGGCAAACAGGGTGAGAAATTCGATACCGCGCTCGGCGGCGGCCTCGACGATGGAGCGCACCGCGTCCACCCCCTTGGCATGGCCCGCCACACGCGGCAGGAAACGTTTGGTCGCCCAACGACCATTGCCGTCCATGATGATGGCAACATGGCGCGGTACCGCGGAGGTCTCCGGAACCGCCAGAGTTGAGCTTTGATGCTTCATGTAAATGATTTATTGCTTTTCCGTGCAAGGGAGGGAAGCGACTCATGGTAATGGGGCGGGGCCGCTTTGACAAACCGGCCAGTTCTGCCCCTACCGCCTTCCCCGCTCCCCGCCTGCACTTTTTCTGTCTTCGACTGGTCGTGCAGCGCGGTCGCCAGAGCAGCCGCGCGTGGGCCCTGCAAGGACGGCTTACACCGTCATGACTTCCTTTTCCTTCTCGGAGACCATCTTGTCGATGTCGGCGACGAACTTGTCGGTCAGCTTCTGGATCTCGTCCTGGCCACGGCGCTCTTCATCTTCCGAGGCGATCTTGTCCTTGACCAGCTTCTTCAGACCTTCGTTGCCTTCGCGGCGGATGTTGCGCACGGCGATCTTGGCATCTTCGGCTTCGCTCTTGACCAGCTTGACCATTTCCTTGCGGCGTTCTTCGGTCAGCGCGGGCATCGGCACGCGGATCAGGTCGCCATGGGTGGCCGGATTGAGGCCCAGGTCGGCTTCGCGAATGGCCTTTTCGATGACGGCGGCCATCTTCTTCTCGAAGGGCTGCACACCGATGGTGCGGGCATCGATCAGGGTCAGGTTGGCGACCTGCGACAGGCCGGTCGGCGAACCATAGTATTCGACCATGACCTGGTCCAGCAGGCCGGTGTGGGCACGGCCGGTACGGACCTTGGCCAGATTGGTCTTGAGGGTTTCGATGGACTTGGCCATCTTCTGCTCGGTATTTTTCTTGACGTCAGCGACACTCATGCTGCTCTCCTAACTTTGGTGCAATAACTTGGCTTGTCTTGATGGCAAATGCCTGAAAGACGGGCATTGTAAACGGGAATCCCGGCCTGCGGCCGGTTTCTGCACTGCAATATCGTTCAGATATGATCAGACGTGGACCAGGGTCCCTTCGTCGTCACCCATGACCACGCTCTTCAACGCGCCCGGCTTGACGATGGAAAACACCTTGATCGGCAGCTTCTGGTCACGGCACAGCGCAAAGGCGGTCGCATCCATCACCTGCAGGTGCTTGGCGATGGCTTCGTCGAAGGAAATCGACTGGTAGCGGGTCGCTGTCGGGTCCTTCTTGGGGTCGGCGGTGTAGACGCCATCGACCTTGGTGGCCTTCAGCACGATCTGGGCACCGATTTCCGAACCACGCAGGGCGGCCGCGGTGTCGGTGGTGAAGAAGGGGTTGCCGGTGCCGGCAGCGAAGACCACGATCTTGCCTTCTTCCAGGTATTGCAGCGCCTTGGGGCGCACGTAGGGCTCGACCACCTGCTCGATGCCGATGGCCGACATCACGCGGGCCGTCAGGCCGGCCTGGCGCATGGCATCGGCCAGGGCCAGCGAGTTCATGACGGTGGCCAGCATGCCCATGTAGTCGGCGGTCGCACGATCCATGCCCTGGGCGCCCGGCGCCACGCCGCGGAAAATGTTGCCGCCACCGATCACGATGGCCAGTTCCACGCCCAGTTTGCTGATTTCTGCTACATCCGCGACCATGCGTTCGATGGTCGCGCGATTGATACCGTAGGCGTCGTCGCCCATGAGTGCTTCGCCGGAGAGTTTGAGGAGTACGCGCTTGTAAGCTGGTGTTGTCATTGCAGGGCTCCGTGTTCTTTCCGAGGTTGAATTACGTATTGACGCGCCGGCACTCGCTGTAGCCCGACGAAATGGCGCATTTTCGTCATCAGGGATCGTCCGAACGCATGAGGGGATTGTGCTGCTGCGCCTTGATGTACTGCCTGTATTGCCTGTATTGCTGCTTGCTGCTTGCTGCTTGCTGCTTGCTGCTGGTACTGCAGATTCCGCCTGCCTTGCCCTGCCCTCATCAACGCCAGCCAATTGCTGACCCTGACTGTAGATGCGGACGGCCGCGAAAGTTCCCGGTGGCCGGCTTAAAAAAACGGGCCTCTCGGCCCGTTTTTCCTGCGACGCTTACTGAGCTTGTTTCGCTGCAGCCACTTGCGCTGCGACTTCAGCTGCGAAGTCGTCCTGCTTCTTCTCGATGCCTTCGCCGACCACGTACATGGCGAACGACTTGACGGTGGTATTGGCCGCCTTCAACATCTGTTCGACGCTTTGCTTGTCGTTCTTCACGAAAGCCTGGTTGAACAGCGACACTTCCTTCAGGTACTTCTGCACCGAACCGTCCACCATCTTGGCGACGATATCAGCGGGCTTGCCGGATTCGGCAGCCTTCAGGGCCGCGACCGAGCGTTCCTTCTCGATCAGGTCGGCCGGCACTTGCTCGGACGACAGAGCGACCGGCTTCATGGCGGCGATGTGCATGGCCACGTCCTTGCCGACCTGCTCTTCGGCGCCGTCGAACTCGACGATCACGCCAATGCGGGTGCCGTGCAGGTAGGAAGCCAGCTTGCCGGTGGTTTCGAAACGCTGGAAGCGACGGAACGACATGTTCTCGCCGATGCGGCCGATCAGTTCGGTGCGCAGTTCTTCCAGGGTCTTGCCGTCGGCCAGCTTGCAGGCGCCCAGGGCAGCCACGTCAGCCGGGTTCTGCTCGACCACCAGCTTGGCAGCGGCTTCGACCAGACCGATGAACTCGTCGTTCTTGGTCACGAAGTCGGTTTCGCAGTTCACTTCGACCAGCGCGCCGACCTTGCCAGCGATGTAGGTCGAGATCACGCCTTCTGCGGTGATGCGGGAAGAGGCCTTGGAAGCCTTGCTGCCCAGCTTGACGCGCAGAATCTCTTCGGCCTTGGCCATGTCGCCATCGGCTTCGGTCAGCGCCTTCTTGCATTCCATCATCGGCGCGTCGGTCTTCGCACGCAGATCGCCCACCATTGCTGCGGTAATTGCCGCCATACTTTTCTCCTGACTTGGAGGCATCCCGCATTTGCGGCATGCCTGAAACTCGAAAATTGAATCAAAAAAAAGGGGCCACTGCGTCACTACCCGCTGTCACCCCTTTTTGGACTACCGTACTACCGGAAGAGCAGAATCAAGCCTGCTCGACCTCGACGAATTCATCGCCCTTGACTGCTTCGACGACGTCGTTGACGGCGTTGGCGCGGCCTTCCAGCACGGCGTCAGCCATGCCGCGAGCGTACAGAGCGATCGCCTTGGCGGAGTCGTCGTTGCCCGGGATCACGTAGGTGACACCTTCGGGCGAGTGGTTGGTATCGACCACGCCGATGACCGGAATGCCCAGCTTGGCGGCTTCGGTGATGGCGCCCTTGTGGTAGCCGACGTCGATGACGAAGATGGCGTCAGGAATGCCGCCCATGTCCTTGATGCCGCCGATGGCCTTCTGCAGCTTTTCCTGTTCACGGGTGAACAGCAGGGCTTCCTTCTTCGACAGCTTCTCGACCGAACCGTCTTCGATGGCAGCTTCCATGTCCTTCAGACGCTTGATGGAGGTCTTGATGGTCTTGAAGTTGGTCAGCATGCCGCCCAGCCAGCGCTGGTCAACGTAGGGCACGCCAGCGCGTTGCGCTTCAGCGGCCAGGATGTCGCGGGCTTGACGCTTGGTGCCGACGAACAGGATGGTGCCGCGATTGGCCGACAGCTGGCGCACGTACTTGACGGCTTCCTGGTACATGCCCAGGGTCTTTTCCAGGTTGACGATGTGAATCTTGTTGCGATGGCCGAAAATGAAGGGGGCCATCTTGGGGTTCCAGAAGCGGGTTTGGTGACCGAAGTGGACACCGGCTTCCAGCATTTCGCGCATGGTAACGGACATGAATTTCTCCAGGGTTAGGTCTGGAATCCGCTCGGTCATCCGGCTCATGCAGCCGGACACCCTTTTAGCGAACGGATTCGCGTTTCAAAAGATTTTTACGACAGTTTTTACAACATTTATTGTCAAAGCCACATGAAGAATCACTCCGCACATCACATTCGACAACCAATCCGTGGTTTCAGATCAGCCCGGCATTCTACTCGACCC
The DNA here is from genome assembly GCF_013359625.1 of Herbaspirillum sp. C9C3. Classification (NCBI taxonomy): domain Bacteria; kingdom Pseudomonadati; phylum Pseudomonadota; class Betaproteobacteria; order Burkholderiales; family Oxalobacteraceae; genus Herbaspirillum; species Herbaspirillum sp. C9C3. The sequence continues at coordinate 325,086 of NZ_JABFMQ010000001.1, read as the reverse complement.
TGCCCTTTTGTTCAAGTAGCACATGAAGCCAGGTCGCCCCGAGCGCACAAAACAGAAACCACCCCCGTCGTCTATAATCCTGACTTGACGATTTTCTAGCGAATTGCGATTCATCATGGGCAACATCACCATCAAGACCGCCGAAGACATCGAAGGCATGCGCGTGGCCGGCCGGCTGGCCGCCGAGGTGCTGGACTACATCACCCCCTTCGTGAAACCGGGCGTGACCACCGGCGAGATCGACCGCCTCTGCCACGAGTACATGACCAACGTGCAAGGCAGCATCCCGGCCCCGCTGAACTACTGTCCGCCGGGCTACACGCCCTACCCCAAGGCGATCTGCACGTCCCTCAACGACGTGATCTGCCATGGCATCCCGGGCGACAAGGTGATGAAGAACGGTGACGTGCTCAACATCGACGTCACCATCATCAAGGATGGTTACCACGGCGACACCAGCCGCATGTTCTTCCTGGGCGAACCCTCCATCCTGGCGCGCCGCCTGACCGAAATCACGTATGAGTGCATGTGGCTGGGTATCTCCAAGATCAAGCCCGGCGCCCACCTGGGCGACATCGGCCATGTCATCCAGCAGCATGCCGAAAAGGCCGGCTACAGCGTGGTGCGCGAATTCTGCGGCCACGGCATCGGCAAGGTCTTCCATGAAGAGCCGCAGGTGCTGCACTACGGTCGTCCCGGCACGCTGGAAAGGCTGGAAGCCGGCATGATCTTCACGGTCGAACCGATGATCAACGCCGGCCGCCGTGAAATCCGCGAAATGGGCGATGGCTGGACCATCAAGACCAAGGATCGCAGCCTGTCGGCCCAGTGGGAACACACCGTGCTGGTCACCGAGACCGGTTTCGAGGTACTGACGGTGTCGCCCGGCATGCCGGCGCCGCCCGCCTTCATCCAGAACCAGGTCGCCACCCCGGCGTGATCCTGGCCGCCGGAACCATGTGCCCATCCACGCTGCGCACAGTTTCCGGCACGAAACCTGCTTGGGGCCCGAAGCCGCATGGGGATGCGGCTTCGTTCACGTTTGGCGCCGCCCCGCCGCCTTGCCAGCACTGATTGTCTGATTGCCTACCACGATGCCCACACTCGCCATCACGCTCAAGAAACAGCTCAAGGCCGCGCGCCAGCAAGCCATCGAGGTGTTCCAGTCCAACCACAAGACCGAGCAGTTGCTGGCGCAGTTGCGCCGCAACGTGGATGAGGCCCTCACCACCGCCTGGGAGGAACTGGGCATGTCCGGCAACGCCGCCCTGGTGGCCGTGGGCGGCTATGGTCGGGGCGAGCTGTTCCCGCATTCGGATGTGGACGTGCTGATCCTGCTGGACCAGACCCCGGATGCCGCCAAGAAGGAAAAACTGGAGTCCCTGGTACAGTTGTTCTGGGACATCGGTCTGGAAATTGGCCACAGCATCCGCACCATCGACGAGTGCCTGGACGAATCCGCCGCCGACATCACGGTACAGACCAGTCTGCTGGAAGCCCGCCTGGTGACCGGCAACCGTGCTCTTTTCAAGCAATTGCAGGAACGCTACCTGGCCGCACTGGACCCGCTGGCCTTCTTCCAGGCCAAGACCCTGGAAATGCGCCAGCGCCACATCAAATATGAAGATACCCCCTACAGTCTGGAACCCAACTGCAAGGAAAGTCCCGGCGGCCTGCGTGACCTGCAGGTGATCCTGTGGGTAGCCAAGGCAGCGGGCCTGGGCAATTCCTGGGGCGAACTGGCCGAGCACGGCATGCTGACCTCCACCGAGGCGCGCCAGTTGCGTCAGAAGGAACGCGCCTTCAAGGACATCCGCATCCGCCTGCACATCGTCACGGATCGCCGTGAAGACCGCCTGGTATTCGACATCCAGACCCCGATTGCCGAGACCTTCGGCTTCAAGACCACCGACACCCGGCGCGCCAGCGAATACCTGATGCAGCGCTACTACTGGGCCGCCAAGGCGGTCACCCAGTTGAACACCATCCTGCTGCAGAACATCGAAGCGCACCTGTTCCCGCAGCAGGCCGTGCCGCGCCCGCTCAACGAGCGCTTCAATGAAGTCAACGGATTCGTCGACATCGCCCATGACAAGGTCTTCGAGGAGACGCCTTCGGCCATGCTGGAAGTGTTTCTGGTACTGTCCGAGCATCCGGAACTCAAGGACATGTCCGCGCGCACCCTGCGTGCGCTGTGGCACGCGCGCTTCAAGATCGACAACGCCTTCCGCGCCAATCCGGAGAATCACCGCCTGTTCATGCAGATCATCCAGAGCAAGCGCGGCATCACCCATGCCCTGCGCGGGATGAACTCCACCAGCGTGCTGGGCCGCTATCTGCCGAACTTCCGCCAGATCGTCGGGCAGATGCAGCATGACCTGTTCCATGTCTACACGGTGGACCAGCACATCCTGATGGTGGTGCGCAACGTACGCCGCTTCACCATGAGCGAACACGCGCATGAATACCCCTTCTGCAGCCAGTTGATGGCCAACTTCGGCCAGCCCTGGGTGCTGTATGTTGCAGCACTGTTCCACGACATCGCCAAGGGCCGGGGTGGCGACCACTCCAAGCTGGGCATGGCCGACGCCCGCGCCTTCTGCGAGCAGCACGGCATCTCGCCGGACAATACCGAGCTGATCGTGTTTCTGGTCGAGCAGCATCTGGCCATGTCGCACGTGGCGCAGAAACAGGACATGTCGGACCCCGACGTCATCACCGCCTTCGCCCAGCTGGTCAAGGATGAGCGCCATCTGACCGCACTCTACCTGCTGACGGTGGCTGACATCCGCGGTACCAGCCCCAAGGTCTGGAACGCCTGGAAGGGCAAGCTGCTCGAAGACCTCTACCGCATGACCCTGCGCGTGCTGGGCGGAGAAGCCCCCTCGGCCGACCGCGAACTGAAGAACACCCAGCAGGAAGCCATCAAGACCCTGCGCCTCTACGGCCTGCCGGCCGATGCCCACGAAAAGCTGTGGAAGCAGCTGGACGTGGCCTACTTCCTGCGCCACGACGCCTCCGACATCGCCTGGCAGACGCGCTGCTTCTACGACAAGGTGGAGACCGGCGTACCGCTGGTGCGCTGCCGCCTGGCGCCCATTGGCGAAGGGGTGCAGGTGGCGGTCTACACACCCGACCGCCCCGACCTGTTTGCGCGCATCTGCAGCTATTTCGATGAAAAAAGCTTCAGCATCTTCGACGCCAAGATCCACACCACCCGCAACAACTACGCGCTGGATGCCTTCCTCATCAATGCGCCGGTGTTTGCCAAGAACTACCGCGACATCATCAACCTGATCGAGCACGAGCTCGGCGCCCTGCTGCTGTCGGAGGAGCCGCTGCCGGCACCGTCCAAGGCGCGCCTGTCGCGCCTGTCGCGCACCTTCCCGGTCAATCCCTCGGTGGACCTGCGCCCGGATGAACGCGGCCAGTATTACCTGCTGTCGGTCTCGGCCAATGACCGAGCCGGACTGCTGTATTCGATCTCCAACGTGCTGGCCAAGTATCGGATCAACCTGCACACGGCCAAGGTCATGACGCTGGGCGAGCGCGTGGAAGACGTGTTCCTCATCGACGGCCCGGGCCTGTCCCAGCCACGCAACCAGATCATGCTGGAAACCGAGCTGCTCCAGACCCTGCGCATCTGACCCGGCTCACCCTGTCCGCGCTGCCGCCCGGTCTGGCGCGGCGGCGCGGCTGGCCGTACAATCTCACCCTCGCCGCTGGCCGGCCCTCCGTTTTTCGCAAGGCAATCCCCATGACTGAACCTGTACGACTTTCCAAACGCATGTCCGAACTCGGCCTGTGCTCGCGCCGCGAAGCCGACGAGTGGATCGAGAAAGGCTGGGTGCGCGTGGATGGCCAGGTGGTGTCGGTGCTGGGCAGCAAGGTGCTGCCGCACCAGAAGGTCACCGTGGAACGTCAGGCCAGCGCCGAACAGGCCCAGCGCGTGACCATCCTCATCAACAAGCCCATGGGCTACGTCAGCGGCCAGGCCGAGGATGGCTACAAGCCGGCCGTGGTGCTGGTCAATGAACAGTCGCGCTGGGCCGAAGACCAGACCGAGATGCGCTTCCACCCGCGCCAGTTGAAGAGCCTGGTGCCGGCTGGACGGCTGGACATCGATTCGGTGGGCCTCCTGGTACTGACCCAGGATGGCCGCATCGCCAAGCAGTTGATCGGCGAGGATTCGGCGGTCGACAAGGAATACCTGGTGCGCGTGCAATACACCCGCCCCGGCAAGCTGCCCGAATCCGATCTCAAGCGCCTGAACCACGGCCTCATCATGGACGGCAAGCCGCTGCGTCCGGCCAAGGTGATGTGGCAGAACGAAGATCAGCTGCGCTTCATCCTGCGCGAAGGCAAGAAGCGCCAGATCCGCCGCATGTGCGACATGGTGGGGCTGAAGGTGATCGGCTTGAAGCGCGTGCGTATCGGCGGGGTGAAGCTGGGTGAACTGCCGACCGGCCAGTGGCGCTATCTGCGACCGGACGAGAAGTTCTGAACGCGATCCCCTGGATGAAAAAACGGCCCTGACTCACCATCAGGGCCGTTCTCTTTTGCAGCAGGCAAAAGGGATCAGAGGAAGCGATCCAGAATCTTGCGGCTGTGCTTGTCCAGCGCCTTCTGGTCGCGGATCAGGAACTGGATGCCGTGACTGTCCGCAATCAGCAGTGCCGGCGCCGCCAGGCGACGGATGTCTTCCTCGCCCTTGAGCGTGAAGGTGGTGGTGCCACGCGTGGTCTGCACGGTCCAGTCGCTGGGCGTGGCGAAGGTGGAGACACTGACGATGCGCTGGATCTCCGGCATGAATTCGCGGCTGGCGAGTTCTTCCTCGATCAGGCGGCGCGTCGCGGCATCCACTTGATCCAGCGTGTCGATCCAGGCCAGCTCATGACCATCGCTGCTGACCAGAGATAGCCCGCTTTCAGGCGATGTGATCGGAAATGCACGCACCGGAATCACGTGCTCGTGCACGCCGCCCTGGGCGTCGGTGAGCACCAGGCGCCCGAAAGGATTGCGTGCCAATGTGAAGGTTTGGGCAAAATTCATCGTGGTGCTCATGGCCTTATTCGCCCTTCTCTTCTTCGCTCACCGAGACCTCGGCCTCGCCATCAGGATTGCGCGCCTGGGCCTGGTAGAGCTTGTAGTAATGCCCTTCACGGGCCATCAGTTCTTCGTGGTTGCCGACCTCGACCACCTGGCCGCGATCCAGCACGACCAGGCGATCAGCCTTGCGCAGCGTCGACAGGCGGTGCGCGATGGCAATCGTGGTACGGCCTTGCACCAGGTTGTCCAGCGCCTTCTGGATTTCCTTTTCGGTGGTGGTATCGACCGAGGAAGTGGCTTCGTCCAGGATCAGGATGCGCGGATCAATCAGCAGCGCACGCGCAATCGAGATGCGCTGGCGTTCCCCGCCCGACAGCGCCTGGCCGCGCTCGCCCACCAGCGAGTCATACCCCTGCGGCAAACGCAGGATGAATTCATGCGCATGGGCGGCACGGGCGGCGGCGATGATTTCTTCACGCGTGGCTTCCGGCTTGCCGTAGGCGATGTTCTCGGCAATCGTGCCAAAGAACAGGAAGGGTTCCTGCAGCACCAGACCGATGTTGCGGCGATATTCGGAAATCGGCAGCGAACGAATGTCCACGCCGTCGATGCGAATCGCGCCTTCGGAGACATCGTAGAAGCGGCAGATCAGGTTCACCATGGTGGACTTGCCGGAACCGCTGTGGCCGACCAGGCCGATCATCTCGCCCGGCGCAATGGACAGGCTCATGTTGCGGATCACCGCGCGGTTGCCGTAGCGGAAGCCAATGTTGCGCACTTCGATGGCGCCCTGCACCTTTTCCAGATGCACCGGATTGGCCGGCTCCGGCACGCTGGAGACGTGGTCCAGGATGTCGAAGATGCGCTTGGCGCCGGCCGCGGCCTTCTGCGTGACCGAAACGATGCGGCTCATCGAATCCAGGCGCGTATAAAAACGGCTGATGTAGGCCAGGAAGGCGGTCAGCACACCGACCGTGATCTGGTTGCTGGAGACCTGCCAGATCCCGAACACCCACACCACCAGCAAGCCCACTTCGGTCAGGAAAGTGACCGTGGGCGTAAAGAGTGACCAGATCTTGTTGACGCGGTCATTAACCATCAGGTTGTGCCGGTTGGCCTCGCGGAAACGCGCCACCTCACGCTTTTCCTGCGCAAAAGCCTTCACCACGCGGATGCCGGGAATCGTATCGGCCAGCACGTTGGTCACTTCCGACCAGATGCGGTCGATCTTTTCGAAGCCGTGTCGCAGGCGGTCGCGCACCACGTGGATCATCCAGGCGATGAACGGCAGCGGCAGCAGCGTCACCAGCGCCAGCCAGGGGTTGATGGAGATCAGGATGGCCGCCGTCATGATGATCATCAGCACATCGATGGCGAAATCCAGCAGGTGCAGCGACAGGAACACGCAGATGCGGTCAGTTTCCGAGCCGATGCGCGCCATCAGGTCACCGGTGCGCTTGCCGCCAAAATACTCCTGCGACAGTCGCAGCAGGTGCGCATAGGTGGTGGTGCGCAGGTCCGCGCCGATGCGCTCGGACACCAGCGCCAGGATGTAAGTGCGCGCCCAGCCCAGGCCCCAGGCCAGCAATGCCGCACCCAGGAGGCCCGACAGGTAGAGCGTGGCCAGGTGGGTGTTGATGGGGGTGCCGTTCTGGAACGGGATCAGCACATTGTCCATCAGCGGCATGGTCATGTAGGGCGGCACCAGCGTGGCAGCGGTGGAGGCCAGCGTCAGCAGAAAGCCCAGCAGCAGCGAGCCCTTGTAGGGCTTGGCAAAGCGCGACAGGCGGAACAGCGCCCAGGTGGAAGGCGGCGCTTCCTTGGTCTCGGGACAGATGGCACAGGTTTCCTGGCCTTCCGGCAGCACGGCCTTGCAGGTCGGGCAGACGTCGCCCTCTTCCTCGACCTGTACGCCCGAGGCCAGCAGATCGCGTTGTTGCTCGAACAGCTTGATCAGGCGCAGTGCCTGCGGGTTCTGGGCCAGCGTATAGCGCCAGGCTCCCTGGCGACCGGCGTCGTCGCACAGCTCCAGCGTCCCCACGCCGGCGTGGTCGACATGCTTGAGTTGCAGATCGGCGCGATAGGCCCAGTCCTGCCACGGCTGGCCGTCCGGTGCCACGGCCAGCAGGCGACGGTCGGTCGCCAGCACCAGCGACGACTTGAAGTGCAGTTGGGCGTCCAGGTCCAGTTCCAGCCAGGCCAGTACGGATTCACCCGGGGCCAGGCGGGCAGCGGTCTCCGTCTGCCAGCGCTCGGGCAGGCTGGCGGTCGCGGAAGGAATTGAGTCAGTAGTCATGTAACGGCAGCGTTGAGGCCCGAAGTGAGCAGTGTGGCTATTGTTTTAGGAGGTGCAGGTCTCGCCGGACCTGTTGTCTTGATGCCTGCAGTGATGTGCCAGCGGGCAGCGCGGGATTATAGCGCAGCGGCCCCGACTGCCCATGCGCAATCTGCACCCGCTGCCCGTCCATTCCGCAGCAGCCCTTCGATAACGCGAGAAGCCGTCAAACGGTGCACCGGCATGTTCACTGGAAGAGACGCCGGGATGATCTTTCTCGCAAGATGCGAACGGCTGATCGACACAAGCCTTCAGTCAGCACAGGCATCGCCTGTTTTTTCCGCCCGTGTTGCCACGGCAGCGGGACAGTCTGCGACAATATCGTTCACATCCACCTCCAGCCTTCCCGCATGAACGTCGCAGCTCGCCTGGTTTGCCCTGCCCGCATGTCCCCACGCAGGGGCCGACCTTGATACCATCAAGGCAACTTTCGTTTTCATTCAGTTATTCCCTCTGGCAAATGCAGTAAACCAAAAGCCGCCCTGCGCGTTAGTGAACCATGCGTTATTCTGACAGAGCGCTGACCGGCCTGCCGGGTGGCGCTGCAGCATGTCCGATGCGGCCAACATCGGGCAGCCCTGTCGGGCAACTTGGGCGAACTTGGCTTGGGCAACTACCGCGGACCATCCACCACACATGAAAAACATCGAATTCCTCCGTTTCCTGAATCTCAAGGGCCCCAACATCTGGACCTACCGCTCTGCCCTCGAAGTGTGGATCGATATCGGCGAACTGGAAGATTTTCCCTCCAATACCATCCCCGGCTTTCCCGAGCGCCTGACCACCTGGCTGCCGACCCTGATCGAACACCGCTGCAGCTATGAAGAGCGCGGCGGCTTCGTGCGCCGCCTGCACGAAGGCACCTGGCCCGGCCACATCCTCGAACACGTGACCCTGGAACTGCAGAACCTGGCCGGCCTGCCCGGCGGCTTCGGCAAGGCGCGCGAGACCAATGTGCGCGGCGTCTACAAGGTGGTGGTGCGCGCCCGCCATGAAACGGTCACCCGTGCCGCGCTCTTTGCCGCCCGCGACCTGGTGATGGCCGCCATCGAAGACCGTCCGTTCGACCTCGATACCACCCTGCGCAAGCTGCGCCGCATGGTCGACCGCCTGTGCCTGGGCCCCAGCACCGCCTGTATCGTCGATGCCGCCGACGAGCGCCGTATCCCGACCATCCGTCTCTCCGAAGGCAACCTGGTGCAGTTGGGCCACGGCTGCAAGTCGCGCCGCATCTGGACCGCCGAATCCGACCAGACCGGCGCGATTGCCGAAGGCATCTCCCGCGACAAGGATCTCACCAAGTCGCTGCTGCAAACCTGCGGCGTACCGGTCCCCGAAGGCCGCCTGGTGGATAGTCCCGAAGACGCCTGGGATGCCGCCCAGGACATCGGCCTGCCGGTGGTGGTCAAGCCTTGCGACGCCAACCACGGTCGTGGCGTCTTCATCGACCTGAATACCCGGGAAGAAATCGAGACCGCCTACAAGGTCGCGCTGGAAGAAGGTAGCGGCGTGCTGGTCGAACGCTTCGTGCCGGGCCTGGAACACCGCCTGCTGATCGTCGGCGGCAAGCTGGCTGCCGCCGCCCGCGGCGAACCCATCTTCATCGTCGGCGATGGCAAGTCCACCGTGCAGGAGCTGCTGGACGAACTGAACCGCGATCCGCGCCGCGGCCTGCTGGAAGAACACCTGCTGGACCCGGTGCTGCTGGACCGCGAACCGGCCGCCGTGCTGGAACTGCAGCGCCAGAATCTGACCACCGAATCGGTCCCCGCCGCCGGCCGCCGCATCCTGCTGCTGCGCAATGGCAACGTCTCCTCCGACATCACCGACCTGGTCCATCCCAGCGTCGCCGCCGCTGCCTCGCTGGCCGCGCGCATCGTCGGCCTCGATATCGCCGGCGTGGACATCGTGGCCGAAGACATCTCGCGTCCGCTGCAAGACCAGGGCGGTGCCATCGTCGAGGTCAACGCCGGCCCCGGCCTGCTGATGCACCTGAAGCCGTCGGATGGCAAGCCGCGTCCGGTTGGCGAAGCCATCGTCGACAACCTGTTCGGCCCGGAAGAAAACGGCCGCATCCCCATCGTCGGCGTCACCGGCACCCACGGCAAGACCACCATTTCGCGCCTGATCGCGCGCATCGTGCATCTGTCGGGCAAGCATGTGGGCCTGGCCTGCGGCGAGGGCCTCTACTTCGGCGAACGCCAGATCGAGCGCGGCAACCGCGCCACCTGGGATGCCGCCCATCGCGTGCTGTTGAACCGCGCGGTCGAAGCCGCCGTCTTCGAGAACGGCAGCGCCGCCATCCTCGCTGAAGGTCTGGCCTATGACCGCTGCCTGGTCGGCGTGGTCGCCAACATCGACCCCACCGACAGCCTGCCCGAGTTCTACATCGAAAACGCCGAGCAGATCGCCACCAAGGTCAAACGTACCCAGGTCGACCTGGTACTGCCGGATGGCGCCGCCGTGCTCAATGCCGACGACCCGCTGGTGGCCGACATGGCCCAGCTGTGCGATGGTGAAGTGATCTTCTTCAGCACCGATCCCGCGTCCGAACTGCTGGCCAGCCATCTCAAGGAAGGCGGCCGCGCCGTGTTCCTGCGCGATGGCGACCTGATCCAGGCCGACGGCGAGCGCCAGTGCAAGGTCAGCTCGGTCGATGCCATCCCGCTGACCGAAAACGGTGCCGTCGCCTACCAGGTCGAGAACGTCCTGGCCGCCGTCGGTGCCGCCTGGGCGCTGGGCATCGGCCCCGAGGTGATCCGTGCCGGCATCGAGCTCTTCGGCACCGAACGCGCCGAGGAACAAGGGCTGAAGTTCAAGAGCCAGGCCGCCTGAGCCCGGCAAGACCGACCGATTCAAGATCAAGAGACACCTAGGAAAAATTGTCCATGGACGTATCCCGCATTCGCGCCCTGCGCGGCCCCAATCTCTGGAGCAGACACACTGCCGTCGAAGCCATCGTTTCCTGCCCGGAAAACGAGCGCGTCATCGATGACATGCCCGGCTTCGAACTGCGCCTGCGCGCCCGCTTCCCGCAGATCGGCTTCCTCGAGCCCGATGGCGGCAAGCAGGTCGTCTCCATGGCCCATGCCCTGGCCGCCGCGGCCCTGGCGCTGCAAAGCCAGGCCGGCTGCCCGGTGACCTTCAGCCGCACCGTCTCCACCGTCGAGACCGGCATCTATCAAGTGGTGGTGGAATACAGCGAAGAAGAAGTCGGCCGCCTGGCCTTCGATCTGGCGCTGGAACTGGTGCGCGCCGCCCAGGCCGATGCGCCCTTCGACCTGACCGGCGCGCTGGCCCGCATCCGCGAACTGGATGAGGACGTGCGCCTGGGCCCCTCGACCGGCTCCATCGTCAATGCCGCCATCAAGCGCGGCATCCCCTATCGCCGCCTGACCCAGGGCAGCATGGTGCAATTCGGCTGGGGCAGCCGCCAGAAGCGCATCCAGGCCGCCGAGACCAGCAACACCAGCGCCATTGCCGAATCCATCGCCCAGGACAAGGACCTGACCAAGATGCTGCTGCACGCCGCCGGTGTGCCGGTGCCCAACGGTCGCGTGGTCGAGACCGTGGAAGACGCCCTCAAGGCCGCCGAGGAAATCGGCTCGGCCGTGGTCATCAAGCCGCTGGACGGCAACCAGGGCAAGGGGGTGGCCGTCAACATCAGCACCCCTGAACAGATCACCCGCGCCTTCAACAATGCGGCCCTGATCAGCGACGAAGTCATTGTCGAGCGCTACCTGCCCGGCCACGACTTCCGCCTGCTGGTGATCGGCAAGACCCTGGTGGCTGCCGCCCGCCGCGATCCGCCGCAAGTCATCGGCGATGGCGTGCACACCATCCGTCAGCTGATCGACCAGGTCAACGCCGACCCGCTGCGCGGTGACGGTCACGCCACCTCGCTGACCAAGGTACGCCTGGACGACATCGCCCTGTCGGTGCTGTCCGGCCAGAACCTGGACCCGGAATCCATCCCCGCCCAGGGCGTACGCGTGGTCCTGCGCAACAATGCCAACCTTTCCACCGGCGGCACCGCCACCGATGTCACCGATGACGTGCATCCGGACGTGGCCGCGCGCGCCATCGCAGCCGCACAAATGGTCGGGCTGGACATCTGCGGCGTGGACGTGGTCTGCAATTCGGTCCACATGTCGCTGGAAGAACAAGGCGGCGGCATCGTCGAAGTCAACGCTGCGCCCGGCCTGCGCATGCACCTCTCGCCCTCTTACGGCAAGGCGCGTGACGTCGGCGAAGCCATCATCTCGACCATGTACGAGGATGGCGACGATGGCCGTATCCCCGTGGTGGCCGTGGCCGGCACCAACGGCAAGACCACTACCGTGCGCCTGATCACCCATCTGCTGGCCAAGACCGGCCTGCGCGTGGGCATGACCAATACCGATGGCGTCTACATCGACGGCCAGCGCACCGATACGGGCGACTGCAGCGGCCCGCGCAGCGCCCGCAACGTGCTGTTCCATCCTGACGTGGATGCAGCCGTGCTGGAAACCGCCCGTGGCGGCGTGCTGCGCGAAGGTCTGGGCTTTGATCGCTGCGCCGTGGCGGTGGTCACCAACATCGGCATGGGCGACCACCTGGGTCTGTCCTACATCAGCACCGTGGAAGACCTGGCCGTGGTCAAGCGTGTCATCGTCGAGAACGTGGCGCCAACCGGCACTGCGGTGCTCAATGCGGCCGACCCCATGGTTTCGAAGATGGCTTCTTCCTGCCCCGGCTCGGTGACCTTCTTCGCGCTGGATCCGACCCATCCCATCATGGCCACCCACCGCGCACAGGGCCACCGCATCGTCTATCAAGACGGCGACGCCATCGTGGCCGCGCAGGGCACGTTCGAAAAACGCCTGAAGCTGTCCGGCATTCCGCTGACCCGCAGCGGCGCCATCGGCTTCCAGGTCGAGAACGTGATGGCTTCCGTGGGTGCGGCCTGGGCGCTGAACCTGGACTGGGAACAGATCACCGGCGCCCTGGCCAGCTTCATCAGCGACAGCGGCACCGCACCAGGCCGCTTCAACCTGTTCGACTACAAGGGTGCGACCCTGATCGCCGACTACGGCCACAATCCGGATGCGATCCAGGCGCTGATCAAGGCCGTCGACAGCCTGCCCGCCAAGCGCCGCTCGGTGGTCATCAGCGGTGCCGGTGACCGCCGCGACGTCGACATCACCCGCCAGACCGAACTGCTGGGCGATGCCTTCGATGAAGTCGTGCTGTATCAGGACCAGTGCCAGCGTGGCCGAGAAGACGGGGAAGTGATTGCTCTGTTGCGTCAGGGACTGGAAAAGGCCTCGCGTACCAGCGATGTGAAGGAAATCAACGGCGAATTCCTGGCCATCGATACGGCCCTCGCTACCCTGCAGCCAGGCGACCTGTGCCTGATCCTGATCGACCAGGTGGAAGAGGCGCTGGCCCATATCGACCAGCGTGTGAAGGAAAGCGCCTGATTTCAGGTGTACGCTTCACCGCGCCTTGAAACGAACATCCCGGCCTTGCGCCGGGATGTTTTTTTTGGGCTTCGCCAACGGACTGGAGAGTTTTTCTCAGTCGTCCTGGTTGGGGTCGAGCTCGGGGAACAGCACTTCCGTAAAGCCGAACTGACGGAAATCCCGGATGCGCATCGGATAGAGAATGCCCTGCAGGTGATCGCACTCATGCTGCACCACGCGCGCATGGAAGCCATCGACGGTACGGTCAATCACCTTGCCATACTGGTCCACGCCCTGGTAGCGCAACCGTGTCCAGCGCGGCACTACGCCGCGCATGCCGGGCACGGACAGGCAGCCTTCCCAGCCGTCTTCTTCCTGCTCGGACAAGGGTGTCAGCACGGGATTGATGAGCACCGTCTCCGGCACGGCCGGCGCATCCGGATAGCGCTGGTTGTGGCCGAAGCCGAAGATCACCAGTTGCAGATCCACCCCGATCTGGGGTGCGGCCAGACCGGCGCCATTGACGGCGCGCATGGTCTCGAACATGTCCTCGACCAGTTGTTCCAGTTCGGGCGTACCGAACTGCGTCACCGCTTGCGCCTGGCGCAGCAGGCGCGGGTCGCCCATCTTGAGTATCTCGCGTATGGCCATTGCCTCTCTCCATGAAACACGCCCGGCAGGAACCGGGCGTCATTGTGCAGCAGTGCGCCCTGATGGCGCCGGGTATCCCTGCTCAGCGCGCCTTGTTGGCCACTTCCTGCAGATATTCCGAGAACGCCGGGCCGGTTTCATGATGTTTCAGACCCATGGCCACCATGGCCTTCAAGTAGCCCAGCTTGGAACCGCAATCATAACGCTGGCCCTGGTAACGGTATGCCAGCACTGACTCGGCCTGCATCAGCTTGGCGATGCCATCGGTGAGCTGGATCTCGCCACCGGCTCCGCGCGGGATGTTTTCCAGATAGTGGAAGATGCGGCTGTTGAGCACATAGCGGCCCACCACGGCCAGCGTGGACGGGGCTTCTTCCGGCGCCGGCTTTTCGACGATGGCATTGATGCGTTCCAGGTCCGGCTGGTAAGGGGTGGCGCTGACGATACCGTACTGGCGGGTATCGCTCTTGGGCACTTCCTGCACGGCCAGCATGCTCATGCCTTCACGGGCGTAGATGTCAGTCATCTGCGCCAGCACCGGCTTGACGCCAGGATCGGTATCCATGAAATCGTCGGCCAGCAGGATGGCGAAGGGCTCTTCCCCCACCACCGGACGGGCGCACAGCACGGCATGACCCAGGCCCAGCGGTTCGGACTGGCGGATGAAGATGCAGTTGACACTCTTGGGCACCACGTTCTGCACGATCTCCAACAGCTTCTTCTTGCCCGCGGCTTCCAGTTCGGACTCCAGCTCGTAGGCCTTGTCGAAGTGATCTTCGATGGCGCGCTTGTTGCGACCGGTGATGAAGACCATCTCGGTGATGCCGGCAGCAACCGCCTCTTCCACTGCGTAATGGATCAGCGGCTTGTCGACGATAGGCAGCATTTCCTTGGGCTGGGCCTTGGTGGCAGGCAGGAAGCGGCTACCGAGACCGGCGACGGGGAAAACGGCTTTCTTGATCTTCTTGATCATCATGACTCCGAGGTAAAGATGGGTCTTGTTGTGTTGTTATATTGTTATGCTGACTAACCCGCACCGCAGTCCCCGCGTGCGGGACTGCATACGGGCGGCATTGTATATGAATAAAAAGACAAGGCAATTACGTTCCTGACACATCCTGACCCGCGCAAAGCGCCTTCAGTGCGTCCTCGTCGAGGATGGCCACGCCCAGTTCCTCGGCCTTGGCCAGCTTGCTGCCGGCTTCGGCGCCGGCGACCACGTAACTGGTTTTCTTTGAGACTGAACCGGAGACCTTGCCACCGGCGGCCTCGATCATTTGCGAGGCGTCATCGCGGGACAGGTTGGGCAAGGTGCCGGTCAACACGAAGGTCTTGCCGGCCAGGTGCTTGGCACCGGCATCGACACCTTCGCTCTCGGGCCAGTGCACGCCGACCGCGCGCAATTGCTCCACCAGCTCGACATTGATCGGATCATTGAAGAAGGCGCGGATCGAGGAGGCGACTACCGGACCGATATCGGCCACTTCCAGCAGTTGTTCTTCACTGGCGGCGAGCAGCTTGTCGATACCGCCGAAATGGCGTGCCAACTCCTTGGCCGTAGCCTCGCCCACGTGGCGGATGCCCAGCGCATAGATGAAGCGCGCCAGCGTGGTGGTCTTGGACTTTTGCAGGGCGTCCAGTACGTTCTGCGCCGATTTCTCGGCCATGCGATCCAGCTCGGCCAGGGCCGACAAACCGAGGCGATACAGGTCAGCCGGCGTGTTGACCACCTGGCGATCCACCAGCTGCTCTACCAGCTGTTCGCCCAGGCCTTCAATATCCATGGCGCGACGTGAAGCAAAATGCTGCAGTCCCCCCTTGCGCTGCGCTGAACATTTCAGCCAGCCACCCGAGCAGCGCGCCACCGCTTCCTCCTCGGCCCGCACGATGGGCGAGCCGCACACCGGACAGGCCACCGGCATGACGAAGGCGCGCGCATCCTCAGGGCGCTTCTCGGGGACGAAGGCGACCACTTCCGGGATCACGTCACCGGCGCGGCGGACGATGACGGTATCGCCGATCCGGATATCCTTGCGGCGGACTTCATCTTCGTTGTGCAGGGTGGCATTGGTCACCGTGACGCCGCCGACGAAGACGGGATTGAGGCGCGCCACCGGCGTAATGGCCCCGGTGCGGCCGACCTGCACTTCGATGTCCTGCACCACGGTCAGGGCTTCCTGGGCCGGGAACTTGTGGGCCAGCGCAAAGCGCGGGGCGCGCGAGACGAAACCGAGGTGCTTCTGCTGGTCCAGCCGGTCGACCTTGTAGACCACGCCATCGATCTCGTAGGGCAGGCTCTCTCGCTTGGCGCCGATACTGCGGAAGAAGTCCAGCAAGCCGGCCGCACCGCTGACCACGGCGCGCTCCTTGCAGACCGGCAGACCCAGTTCCTGGTACCAGTCCAGCAGGGCCGAGTGCGAAGGCGGCATCTCGGCCCCTTCCAGCACACCAATGCCATAGGCGAAGAAACGCAGCGTACGTTGCGCGGTGATGCGCGAATCGAGCTGGCGCAGGCTGCCGGCGGCGGCATTGCGGGGATTGGCGAACTCCTTCTGGCCGGCATCGCGCTGGCGCTGGTTCAGGCGCGCAAAATCCTCCTTGTACATCAGCACTTCGCCGCGCACATCGATTACCTGCGGCAGATTGTCACCATGCAGACGCAAGGGAATGGCACG
Source organism: Herbaspirillum sp. C9C3 (assembly GCF_013359625.1). NCBI lineage: Bacteria > Pseudomonadati > Pseudomonadota > Betaproteobacteria > Burkholderiales > Oxalobacteraceae > Herbaspirillum > Herbaspirillum sp. C9C3. The sequence goes on along the minus strand of NZ_JABFMQ010000001.1, from coordinate 308,932 downwards.
CACCGTGCGGATGTTGGCCGTGACGTTCTCGCCCGTGGTGCCATCGCCGCGCGTGGCGGCCTGCACCAGTACGCCGTTCTCGTAGCGCAGGCTGATGGCCAGGCCGTCGAATTTCAGCTCGGTGGCGTAGCGCACTTCCTGCAGGGTTTCCAGGCCGTCGCGCACGCGCTTGTCGAAGGCTTCGATGTCTTCGTCGGCAAAGCCGTTGCCCAACGAGAGCATGGGGATGTCATGGCGCACCGGCTCGAATTGCGGCAGCGGGCCGGCACCCACGCGTTGCGTCGGCGAATCCGGCGTGAGCAGTTCGGGATGGGCGGTTTCCAGCGCCTGCAATTGCTGGAACAAGCGGTCGTACTCGGCATCCGGAATGCTGGGCTGGTCCAGCACGTAGTAACTGTGGTTGTGGCGGTTCAATTCGTCGCGCAGCGTGCGGGCGCGCGCGCGCCAGTCCGGCTCCCCTTGCGGGGGCCGTCCGGCGGAAAACAAGTCGTCTTGCATCGTAGGGAGTGTAAAAACGGGGCCTTAGCTGAACAGGCGCAAGGCGCGGGTGGAGCCGGCCGGAATCTCGGCCGATTCCATGGCGCTGTAGAACGCGGCCACCTGTTCGGCGATATCGGAAAGCGCTTCATCGGTCAGCGGCTGATCGCTGTCATCGACGATGACGCCGCCCAGACGCGCCGATAGCGACCTGGCGCAGGCCACCAAGGCACCGTAGCCATCGCGCGACGGCGCCACGCGGGGCACGTCCAGCAACAGCGTGAGGCGGTCGGTGGTTTCGTCGGTCGGAGTGGCATTGGTGGAGAGCGCGAAGAGCACTTCACCTTCGCCATCCTGCATCACCAGATAGCCTTCGGTGCGGCGATCGAAGCCCTGACGGGTCAATGCCGCCAGCAGGGTCGCCAGACTCCACGGGGCCCCTTGCGAGCGCACGTTCACCGACAGCTGCGCATCATGGTCGATGATGAACTGGTGCAGCGCCTGGGCGGTACGGATGACGTCGGGCATGTCCGGCAATTCCGGCTCGCCCGACAGCGAATCGGTCAGGTCGCGCAGGCGCATGACCAGTTCCGAATATTCGAGTTCGTTGATGGCATTGCTGCGATTGGCCAGTTGCGCACCGGCCAGCAAGGCGTTGTAGATGCTGCCATGGGTGATGGCTTCCCATTCCCCCTCGGTGGTGCGGCCGATGAAGTGCACCGGCTTGTTGCCGACATGGCGCAGGCCCTGCAGCATCGGCAGCAGCTTTTCGCCGCGCAGCGGGTTGTCCAGGCCGATGGGGATGTTGCAGTCGATCAGTTCGTCCACCGGCAGCTCGCGCTTGGGCGCCAGGCGCGCCTGCATTTCGGGCGGCGGCGTGAAGGCCGGAACGGCCTCGCCCTGCTCTTCGGCCCCGGCGATGATCTGGGCCACCGTCGATTGCGGTGCCTGCGCCAGGGCGTCGCCGAGCACAGCGTCATCGGCGGCGGCGGCGGCCGGGGTGGGCGCCGGCGGATCTCCCAGGAAGGGTTCACGCGGCTCGAACCCGGCCTGTTCCTGGTAGGCCTTCACGGGCGCGGGGACCGGTTTGCGCTCGGGCAGCTCATACAGCGAAGGTTCGGCACGCTCGGCATCGGGTTCGAGGCTTGGCTCGGCCATGCGCGCAGCAGGTGCTGTGCGCTCGCCCACCGGCGCTACGAAGACTGGCTCAGCGGTAGCGGGTTCATCCGGCGACATCAGCACGTCATCGTGCGACGAAGAAAAAGCGCGCTCCACGGTCTTGCGCGCCTTGTGCTCCTGCCACTTGTTGTAGGTGATGACCCCGGCGACGAAGACGCCGCCAAGAATGATCAGGCTGGTCTGGAGATCCATCATCATGCTGCACGACCTTTCGGGCTGGCGGGCTGGAGGGCGCCATCATGGGCGCCGCGTGGCATGGTCGGCTGGGAAGAGCTGCTCATCGAAGAAATCCGATTCCTATCAATCCAAGAAAGCCTGAACCGCGCGGGCCGCTCTGGCGGCCATCCGTCGGTGCTGCCGCAGCGCTGGCAGGCACCTGCACCGGCCCCGGCTCCACGGGAGCCATGCAGGTGAATCGAACGGATCGGGTACGGCAAGTGCGCGGTCAAGATATTGTTATTTTTCCATGGCCCGTGGGGGCCGAATCAGTACGGTTCCAGCTGTGGCCTGCGCCCGCTCCGGGCTGGCCGGCAAGGTTTTCAGGGTACGGTCACACCCCCTGCTTGTCAAGCCGACAAAGCCCCGGGCCACTGCTGCACAAGTCATCAGGCGGCCTGCTCGGCGCTGGAGAAGTTGGCGGCCGACTCCATGTCCACCGCCACGATGCGGGAGACGCCCTGTTCCTGCATGGTCACCCCGATCAACTGCTGCGCCATTTCCATGGCGATCTTGTTGTGGGAGATGAAGAGGAACTGGGTGTGATCCGACATGCGCTTGACCATGTTGGCGAAGCGCTCGGTGTTGGCGTCATCCAGCGGCGCGTCCACTTCGTCGAGCAAGCAGAAGGGTGCCGGGTTCAACTGGAACATGGAGAACACCAGCGCCGTGGCAGTGAGCGCCTTTTCGCCACCGGAGAGCAGGTGAATGGTGGCGTTCTTCTTGCCCGGCGGCTGCGCCATGACCTGCACGCCAGAGTCCAGGATCTCGTCACCGGTCATGATGAGCTTGGCCTGGCCACCGCCGAAGAGCACCGGGAACAGTTCGGAGAAGTGGTGATTCACCTTGTCGAAGGTGTCCTGCAGCAGGTCGCGGGTTTCCATGTCGATCTTGTGGATCGCATCTTGCAGCGTGGTAATGGCTTCGTTCAGGTCGGCGTGCTGGGCATCGAGGAAGTGCTTGCGCTCGGATGCGGTCGCCAGTTCGTCCAGCGCAGCCAGGTTGACCGCGCCCAGCGCCGCGATGGCGTTGGTCAGGCGGGTCACTTCGCCTTGCAGGTAGGACGGGCGCATGTCACTGGTCAGTTTTTCCGACAGGGCAGCCTCGTCGGCCTGCGTCTGGGCCAGGGCTTCCGAGAACTGTTCCTGGTTCAGGCGCGCGGCCTGTTCCTTCAGTTGCAGTTCGGTGATGCGGTCACGCTGGGGCTGCAGGCTGCGCTCCGCCTGCATGCGCGATTCTTCATGTGAACGAAGTTGCTGCGACAGTTGATCGAGCTCGTGACGGGCATCGGCCAGGGCGCGTTCCTGTTCGCTGCGGCGATCCAGCAGTTCCTGCAGACCGGCCTGGGCCGCCTGGTCATCCAGGCTTTCCAGTTCCAGCGAGCCTTGCTGCATGCTGGCAAACAGTTGCGCCGCCTGTTCCAGTGCAGTGGCGATACCGCGCTTCAATTCCTCGATCTTGTTGCGATGCGACTTCTCGGCGAATTCGGTTTCCTGGGCGGCGCGCTCCAGCTCGCGCAGGCGGGTGCGGGCGTCGTTGAGCTGCTGTTCCTTGTTGAGGTAATCGGTCTGGCCATTCTCGTGCTGCTCCTGCAGTTCGGCCAGTTCGATGTCCAGTTCTTCAAAGCGGGCCTCGGATTCGGCCTGCACCTGCTGCTGCTCGGCTTCCTGCATGCCGATTTCTTCCAGATCGGTGGCGATCTGGGTACTGCGCTGGTTGAAGCGCTCCTGCACCTCGGCCAGCTTCATGACCTCGATCTGCAGGCTGTGGGCCGATTGCGTGAGCGAATTGACGCGCTGGCGCAGTTCCTGGAGGCGCTGCGATGCGCCCGACAAGGCTGCCTCGGCGCGCACGGCGCGGCCCTTGGCTTCCTCGGCCAGCATCGCTTGTGCGCGTTGCTGCTTGGTGATGTTCTCGATTTCCTGCTGGCGCGCCAGCATGCCATCCTGCTCCGAGTCGGAGGCATAGAAACGCACGCTGGAATTGCTGACCACATGGCCCTGGCGCGTCACGAAGAGCCCACCCAGCGGCAGCTTGGCACGCTCGGCAAAGGCGGTGGCGGTGTCGTCGGCGATGTAGATGTGGTTGAGCCAGTCGTTCATCAGGGCGCGCAGGCCCGGATCGTTCAACTGCAGCAGCGTCACGAAGGGCTTCAGGCCCGCCACCGGCTGGGCTTCAGGCTGGGCCAGGCCGGCGTTGGGCGCGTACAGCGCCAGTTTGGCCGGGGGGGCATCGCTGAAGAAAGCCTTGGCCCAGTCCAGGTTGGACATTTCCAGGGCCGACATGCGCTCGCGCAGCACCGCTTCCAGCGCGGTTTCCCAGCCGGATTCGATGTGCAGCTTCTGCCACAGGCGCGGCAGTTCAGCCAGGCCGTGCTTTTCCAGCCAGGGCTGCACCTTGCCTTGGGCCTGCACGCTTTCCTGCAATTGCTTCAGGGCCGTCAGACGGGCGTCCAGCTGGGCATTGGCCGAGGTTTCCTTGCTGACCAGTTCCTGAGCGGTGCGGCGCTCTTCTTCCAGGCGCGGCAACTGCTCCTGCGCCTCTTCCAGGTACATGCTGGCCTCTTCCAGCGAAGCCTGCTTTTCTTCCAGCTGCATGCGCAGGTTGGACAGGTGCGTCTCGTCAGGCAGGGCCATACCGTTCTTCTCCTGCATCAGGCGTTCGCGGCGCGCGGCCAGGCCGGAGAGGATGTTGGAAGCATTGCGCTGGTGCGTCGATTGCAGTTCGATCTGCTGCTGCACCTGCATGATCTTGCCGCGCGATTCGGTGGTCTTGAGCTGCGACTCGCGCCAGGCCGCCTCCAGCGAAGGCAGGCGGTCGCTGGTGTCCTGCACGGCGTGCTGGGCCTGCTCCACGCGCATGCCGAATTCTTCCAGCTGGATTTCCGCTTCAGCCAGTTCTTCCTGCTGCTGCGTGCCCTGGCGCTGCCACTGGTCGCGCTGCGCGCCCAGCGAGTTCAGCTGCGCTTGCAGGCGATTGCGCGATTCGATGACGAACTTGATCTGCGCTTCCAGGCTGCCGATCTCGGAATTGGTCTGGTACAGGTGGCCTTGCGCCTGGTGCAGGCGGTCGCCGGCGGCGTAGTGCGCCTGGCGCATGTGTTCCAGTTCGGTTTCGACGTGGCGCAGCTTGGCGGTCTGCTCTTCCAGGTCGATCTGGGCGCGCTCGATTTCCTTGAAGAAGCGCTCCTGCTCGGCTTTGGCCTCATTCTTGCGCAGCAGCCAGAGCAGTTTCTGCTTTTCTTCCTGGTCGTTCTGCAACTCGTGGAATTTCTTGGCCACGGCGGCCTGGGCTTCCAGTTTTTCCAGATTGGCGTTCAGTTCGCGCAGGATGTCTTCCAGGCGCGTCAGGTTTTCGGTGGTGTCGTGCAGGCGGTTCTCGGTCTCGCGGCGGCGCTCCTTGTACTTCGAGACACCCGCCGCTTCCTCCAGGAAGATGCGCAGCTCTTCAGGACGCGCCTCGATGATGCGCGAGATCATGCCCTGCCCGATGATGGCGTAGGCGCGCGGGCCCAGGCCGGTGCCCAGGAAGATGTCCTGGATGTCGCGACGACGTACCGACTGGTTGTTGATGTAGTAGGAGGACGTGCCATCGCGGGTCAGCGTGCGCTTGACGGCGATTTCGGCGTACTGGCCCCACTGTCCGGCGGCCTTGCCGGCGGAATTGTCGAACACCAGTTCGACCGAGGCGCGCCCGGCCGGTTTGCGGTGGGTGGAGCCGTTGAAGATGACGTCCTGCATCGACTCGCCGCGCAGCTCGGAGGCCTTGGATTCGCCCAGGACCCAGCGCACCGCATCGATGATGTTGGATTTGCCGCAGCCATTGGGCCCGACCACCCCGACCAGCTGCCCCGGAACCTGGAAATGCGTAGGCTCGACGAAGGACTTGAATCCGGATAATTTGATGGAAGTTAGACGCACGTTATCGACAAATTGAATCAGTTAGGAGGAAGCAGGATTTTTGCTTCCGGAACGGGCGGTATCATAACATCGCGCGGCCCCGGCAAGACCAAAAACCGCGCCAGATTGCCTGTTCCCGCCCCTTTGGTCGATGCACTCACCGCCCGTGAAAAGGCCATGCCGGGCACCCCCGGTGAAAAGTCCATTTCTTCATTTCGATGTGATGGAATCAGAAACTTCACGCTCAGCATCAGCCTGTGCGGGCGATGACCTGCCCGCACAGGCAAGCCTGGCGGGGGCGGCAGGCTTGCCTGTGGCGCCAGCGGGCCCACCACCTTGAACAGGCCAGCTCGCGCTGCCAGAGCACGGCAATGCCGTCAAATGACGGTATAATCGCAAGCTTTCCCAGCCCTTTGCCGTGGCCGCCCGATCTCGCTGACGCCCTCGCGAGACGCTGGCCCGGAAAGCTTTACTCCAGTCCAGCGACGTGAATCCCCTACTCGACAAACTGCAGCCCTATCCCTTCGAAAAGCTCAAGAAGCTCTTCGCCGGCATCACGCCCGACCCGGCCTATCGTCCGATCAGCCTGGGCATCGGCGAGCCCAAGCACCCCACGCCCGCCTTCATCCAGCAGGCGCTGACGGACAACCTGTCCGGCCTGGCCTCGTATCCGGCCACCCTGGGCAGCGACGCCCTGCGCGGCGCGATCGCCGACTGGCTGCAAAAGCGATACGACATCCCGCGCCCGGACCCGGCCACCGAGATCCTGCCGGTGATCGGCTCGCGCGAGGCGCTGTTCTCGCTGACCCAGACCGTGGTCGATCCGACCCGTCCGGGCGCGCTGGTGATGTGCCCCAACCCGTTCTACCAGATCTATGAAGGCTCGGCCTACCTGGCCGGTGCCGAGCCCTACTTCGTCAATTCGGACCCGGCGCGCAACTTTGCGCCGGATTTCAGCCAGGTGCCGCAGGAGGTATGGGAACGCGTGCAGCTGCTGTTCGTCTGCTCGCCGGGCAACCCCACGGGTGCCGTGCTGACGCTGGAGGACTGGAAGGAACTGTTCGCCCTGTCGGATCGCTATGGCTTCGTGATCGCCTCCGACGAATGCTATTCCGAGATCTACTTCAAGCAGGACCCGCCGCTGGGCGGCATGCAGGCCGCCCGCCTCCTGGGCCGCGACTATCGCAACCTGATTTCCTTCTCCAGCCTGTCCAAGCGCTCCAACGTGCCGGGCATGCGCTCGGGCTTCGTGGCAGGCGACGCCGCCATCCTCAAGAAATTCCTGCTCTACCGCACCTATCACGGCGCGGCCATGAGCCCGGTGATCCAGGCCGCTTCCGTGCTGGCCTGGCAGGACGAGACCCACGTTCAGGACAACATCGCCAAGTACGTCACCAAGTTCTCGCAGGTCACGCCGCTGCTGCAGGAAGTGATGGAGGTCGCCTTGCCCGATGCGGCGTTCTACCTGTGGGCCAAGGTCGACAAGCTGGTCAATATCAGCGACACCGAATTCGCCCAACGTCTGTACGCCGAATATAATGTCACCGTACTGCCCGGCAGCTACCTGGCGCGCGAGGCGCATGGCGTCAATCCGGGCGCCGGTCGCATCCGCATGGCGCTGGTGGCCGAAGTCGAAGAATGCCTGGAGGCGGCGCAACGCATCGTCGCCTTCACCAAGAAACTGGCCGGCCAGGCATAAGCCCTGTCAGCGCAGCCAGATTCTCCCCCCTTTCACCCAACCGTTCATAGATACCAACATGACACAGTCCATTCAGCAAATCATCGATCAGGCGTGGGAAGACCGCGCCAGCCTGTCCCCCAAGAGCGCTCCGGCCGACATCCGCAATGCGGTGGCCGAAGTGATCGCAGGCCTGAACGATGGCACCCTGCGCGTCGCCAACCGTCAAGGCGTCGGCCAGTGGGAAGTCAACCAATGGGTGAAGAAAGCCATCCTGCTGTCCTTCCGCCTGGAAGACAACGTGCCGATGTCGGCCGGTACCGGCTACCCGCAGTTCTACGACAAGGTGCCCACCAAGTTCGCCAACTACACGGCTGAAGATTTCGCCAAGGGTGGCTTCCGCGTGGTGCCGCCTGCCGTGGCCCGCCATGGTTCCTTCATCGGCCGCAACGTGGTGCTGATGCCCTCCTACGTCAACATCGGCGCCTACGTCGATGAAGGCACGATGGTCGACACCTGGGCCACCGTCGGTTCGGCTGCCCAGATCGGCAAGAATGTTCACTTGTCTGGCGGTGTCGGCATCGGCGGCGTGCTGGAGCCGGTCCAGGCCGGCCCCGTCATCATCGAAGACAACTGCTTCATCGGTGCCCGTTCGGAAGTGGTCGAAGGCGTCATCATCGAAGAAAACTCGGTGCTGTCCATGGGCGTCTACATCGGCCAGTCGACCAAGATCTATGACCGCGAAACCGGCGAAGTGCACTACGGCCGCGTGCCGGCGGGTTCGGTGGTGGTGCCGGGCAACCTGCCCTCCAAGGACGGCAAGTACAGCCTGTACGCTGCGATCATCGTCAAGAAGGTCGATGCCCAGACCCGCTCCAAGACGTCCATCAACGAACTGCTGCGCGGCGAGTAATCCCGCCCTGCGGCTTGCCTGAAGTCCTGAAGCACCCACGCGCCGCGCCGGTCGTCCTGTCCGGCGCGGCGTCGTGCTCTAGTGGCCCGTTTTGTGAGAACCCGCATGAGCGACAAGATCACCCTCTATGGCATCCCCAACTGCGATACCGTCAAGAAAGCCCGCGTGTGGCTGGACGAGCAAGGGATCGCCTATCACTTCCACGATTTCAAGAAGGCCGGCCTCACCGCTGCACAGGCACAAGCCTGGCTCAAGGACGTGCAGCGCGACATGCTGGTCAACCGCAAAGGAACGACCTGGCGCGCCCTGCCGGACGAACGCAAGGCGGCCATCACCGATGACGCCGCTGCCGTCGCCCTGATGGTGGAGAACCCCTCGGTGGTGAAGCGCCCGGTGCTCTTCGATGGCAAGCAGTATCACGTCGGCTTCAAGGCCGATCAGTATCAACACATTTTCGAGAAATGATCATGAGCAAGACGCTGGCCCTGACCCAGGAATTGATGTCCCTTTCTTCCGTCACCCCCGAAGACAAAGGCTGCCAGGCCAGGCTGGCGGAATTGCTCGCGCCGCTGGGCTTCGTCTGCGAGACCATTCAGTCCGGCGAGGTCACCAACCTGTGGGCGCGCAAGGGCACGGCCCAGCCGCTGGTGGTCTTCGCCGGCCACACCGACGTGGTACCGACCGGCCCGTTGGAGAAATGGCAGTCGCATCCCTTCCAGCCGACCCTGCGCGATGGCCGCCTGTATGGCCGTGGCGCCTCCGACATGAAGACCTCGATTGCCGCCATGGTGGTGGCGTGCGAAGAGTTCACGGCGGCCCATCCCGATCACAAGGGTTCGATCGGTTTTCTCATCACCAGCGATGAGGAAGGCCCGGCCATCGATGGTACGGTGGTGGTCTGCAATGCGCTCAAGGCGCGCGGCGAGCAGCTGGATTACTGCATCGTGGGCGAGCCGACCTCGGCCAAGACCCTGGGCGACATGATCAAGAACGGCCGCCGCGGCACCATGTCGGGCAAGCTGACCGTCAAGGGCATCCAGGGCCATATCGCCTACCCGCAACTGGCGCGCAATCCCATCCACCAGGCTGCGCCGGCACTGGCCGAACTGGTGGCCGAACAGTGGGATGCGGGCAATGAATACTACCTGCCGACCTCCTGGCAGATCTCCAATATCCATGGCGGCACGGGGGCATCCAACGTGATCCCGGGTGAAGTCGTGATCGACTTCAACTTCCGATTCTCCACCGCCAGTACCGTGGAAGGTTTGCAGCAGCGCGTACACGCCATCCTCGACAAGCATGGCCTGGAATACGACCTGAAGTGGACCGTCGGCGGCCTGCCCTTCCTGACCCCGCGCGGCGACCTCTCGGATGCGCTGTCCAGGGCGATCAAGGACGAGACCGGGCTGGACACCGAGCTGTCGACCACCGGCGGCACGTCGGACGGACGCTTCATCGCCCAGATCTGCCCGCAGGTGATCGAGTTCGGCCCGCCCAATGACAGCATCCACAAGATCGATGAGCACATCGAAGTGCGCTACATCGATCCCCTCAAGAACATCTACCGCAAGACGCTGGAAAACCTGCTGGCCTGAACGCCGCCGCATTGAAGAGAAGCTCATGACCCCCAACAATTTCTCCACCGTGCGCGACCTGCTGCGCTACGCCGTGACCCGCTTCAACACCGAACAACTGTTCTTCGGCCACGGCAGCAGCAATGCGCTCGATGAAGCGGCCTACCTGATCCTGCATACGCTCAAACTGCCGCTGGACCAGCTCGATCCCTTCCTCGATGCGCGCCTCTTGCCCGAAGAAATCGCCTCGCTCATGCGCGTGATCGAACGCCGCAGCAAGGACCGCGTGCCGGCCGCCTACATCACCAATGAAGCCTGGCTAGGCGCTTACCGCTTCTACGTCGATGAGCGCGTGATCGTGCCGCGTTCCTTCATCGCCGAACTGATTCCGCAGCATTTCTCGCCCTGGATCCAGGACCCGGAAGCCATCGAAAACGCGCTGGACCTGTGCACCGGTTCCGGCTGCCTGCCTGTTCTCCTGGCCGATGCCTTCCCGAATGCGCAGATCGATGCCGTGGACATCTCCGCCGATGCGCTGGCCGTGGCGCGCAAGAACGTGGATGACTACCAGCTGCAAGACCGCATCAAGCTGGTCGAATCCGACCTGTACACGCAACTGCCGCTGCGCAAGTACGATCTGATCATCAGCAATCCGCCCTATGTGAATTCCGGTTCCATGGCCAAGCTGCCCCAGGAATACCTGCGCGAGCCGCAACTGGCGCTGGCCGGGGGCGAGGATGGCATGGACCTGGTGCGCAAGATCGTCGCCGGCGCCGCCGAGCGCCTCACGCCCGAGGGCGTACTGGTGGTCGAGATCGGCAACGAACGCGCCTTCGCCGAAGCGGCCTTCCCGGAACTGGAGCTGACCTGGCTGACCACCAGCGCCGGGGACGACATGGTGTTCCTGGTGACGGCCGAACAACTGCAACTGGCCTGAGCCTGAGCGCCCCTTTGAGTCTGAATCACCGATGATCCGTTTCCAGCAAGTTTCCCTCCAGCGTGGCGTCAAGCCACTGCTGGAGAATGTCGACCTGACACTCAACCCGGGCGACAAGATCGGCCTGATCGGCGCCAACGGCGCCGGCAAGTCCAGCCTGTTCGCCATGCTGCGTGGCGAGCTGCACGCCGACTTAGGCAATATCGACTACCCGGCGCGCTGGCGCATGGCCTACGTGGCGCAGGAAACCCCGGCGCTGGACCGTCCGGCCATCGAGTACGCCATCGATGGCGATGCCCATCTGCGCCAGCTGGAAGCCGAACTGGCGCGTGCCGAAGCCCAGCCGGACGACAAGCACGACGGCAATCACATCGCCGAACTGCATACTGCCCTGGCCGATGCGGATGCCTATACCGTGCGCTCCCGCGCCGAGCAATTGCTGCTGGGCCTGGGATTTTCGCTGGAACAGATGGCGCGGCCGGTGGCCAGCTTCTCCGGTGGCTGGCGCATGCGCCTGAACCTGGCGCAGGCACTGATGTGCCCGTCCGACCTGCTGCTGCTGGACGAACCGACCAACCACCTGGACCTGGATGCCATCATCTGGCTGGAAGACTGGTTGAAGCGCTACGCGGGCACCTTGCTCATCATTTCCCACGACCGCGATTTCCTGGACGGCGTGGTGAACGTGATCGTTCATATCGACGATCGCAAACTGAAGCGTTATTCCGGCAACTACAGCAGCTTCGAGCGCCAGCGCTCGGCCCAGCTGGAGCTGATGGCGGGAATGATCGAGAAGCAGCAGCGCCAGCGCGCGCACCTGCAATCCTTCATCGACCGCTTCAAGGCCAAGGCGACCAAGGCCAGGCAGGCGCAGAGCCGCATGAAAGCCCTGTCCAAGATGGAAGAGCTGGCGCCGCTGCGGGCAGCAGCCGAATTCTCGTTTGAATTCCGCGAGCCCTTGTCCGCGCCCAATCCGCTCTTGGTGATGGAAAAGGTCAACGCCGGCTATCACATCGAGGGCAAGAACGGTGCGCCGGATGAAGACAAGATCATCGTGCATGGCATCGATTTCTCGCTGCAGAATGGCCAGCGTATTGGCCTGCTGGGTGTCAACGGTGCAGGTAAATCGACGCTCATCAAGACCGTGGCCGGCGAGATCGATCCGCTGTCCGGCACGGCGCGGCTGGGCAAGGGCCTGGTGATCGGTTACTTCGCCCAGCACCAGGTGGAAATGCTGCGCCATGACGAATCGCCGCTGTGGCATCTGACTCGCCTGGCGCCCGATGTGCGCGAGCAGGAGTTGCGCAATTTCCTGGGCAGCTTCAACTTCAACGGCACCATGGCCACGTCGTCCATCGCGCCCTTCTCGGGTGGCGAAAAGGCGCGCCTGGCGCTGGCCCTGATCGTCTGGCAGCGCCCCAACCTGCTGCTGCTCGATGAACCGACCAACCACCTGGATCTGGAAACCCGCGAAGCGCTGACCATGGCGCTGGCGCAGTTCGAGGGCACCCTCGTGCTGGTCTCCCACGATCGTCACCTATTGCGCGCCACGACCGACCAGTTCCTGATCGTGGCCGAAGGCAAGCTGCAAGCTTTCGATGGCGACCTCGACGACTACAAGGACTGGCTCTTCAAGACCAAGCTGGCCGCCCGCAACGATGCGGCCGCTGCCGCGCCTTTGCCCGCAGCCAGCCAGCCGGTGGCTGAGGCCCCGGCATCGCTGGTGGACCGCAAGGAACAGAAGCGCCTGGAAGCCGAGCAGCGCCAGAAGATGTCGGCCCTGAAAAAGCCCATCGAGGCCCGCATCAAGCGCCTCGACGAGCAGATCGCCAAGCTCAACGTCCGCAAGGCCGAGATCGATGCGCGTTTGGCCAGCCCCGACATCTATGATGCCGCCAACAAGGAAGAACTGAAGACCCTCATCACCGATCAGGCCTATTGCAGCAAGGAACTGGACCAGCTGGAAAACGAATGGCTGGAACAGCAGGAAGCGCTGGAGCAATTGCAGGCTTGAGCCGGCGGAACCGCGGCTGGCATAAGCTTTCTACATCAATGTCTTAAGCCAGCCCTTGCAGTTGGGCAAAACGAGGGCATCATTGCGCCCTGGCCGCAGTTTTTGTGGCGAAAGTTTTTATAAGGACATCGACATATGAACAAGAACATCAAGCAATGGCTGCTGGCCGGCGTCGGCGCGGCGCTGCTGGCCTCCTCCCTGAGCGTCTCGGCAGCGGACCTGCTGCAATCGGTCAAGAGCAGCGGCACGCTGAAGGTGGCGCTGGAAGGCAACTATCCGCCGTTCAACTTCAAGGATGCCAAGACGGGCGAGCTGACCGGTTTCGAAGTTGACGTGGCCAAGCTGCTGGCGGCCAAGCTGGGCGTCAAGCCAGTGTTCACGACCACCGAGTGGAGCGGCATCCTGGCCGGTCTGGGTGCGGGCAAGTATGACGTCATCATCAACCAGGTCGGCATCACCGATGAGCGTCAGAAGGCCTTCGATTTCTCCGATCCCTACACCCTCTCCAGCGCCCAGCTGATCGTGCGCAAGGATGAGAAGCGCGAATTCAAGAGCCTGGACGATCTGAAGGGCAAGAAGCTCGGCCTGGGCCAGGGCACCAACTTCGAGCAGAAGGCCAAGGCCGTGCCGGGCATCGACGTGCGCACCTATCCGGGCTCGCCCGAGTATCTGGCTGACCTGGCGGCTGGCCGCATCGACGCTGCGCTCAACGACAGCTTGCTGGTGGGCTACATCCTGAAGTCGACCAACCTGCCCTTGAAGGCCGGCAGCCCCATCGGCACCGTCGACAAGATCGGCATTCCCTTCCGCAAGGGCAATCCGGAATTCAAGGCTGCGCTGAACAAGGCCCTGGCCGACATCAAGGCCGATGGCAGCTTCAAGGCCGCCTCCGAGAAGTGGTTCGGCATTGACGTGAGCCAGCCGCCGAAAGCACAATAAGGCGCACCTGATCCTGGGCTCCCCGCCGCCCGGCTTGGTCCGGGCGGAACGACTTATCCCCGCATTGCGGGGATAATTTTTTTATCCGAATGCTTATGGAAATCCTCGAACTGCTGCAGCAAGCCGCCCCTACCCTGATCAAGGGCGTGGGCTATACCCTGCTCTTCGCGCTGGCTTCGATGGTCGGCGGACTGGTGCTGGGTTTCGTGCTGGCGGTGGCGCGCATCCTGCCCTGGCGCCCGATTCACTGGCCAGCGGCGGTCTACGTCAGCATGATGCGCGGCACACCGCTGCTGGTGCAGATTTTCGTGGTCTATTACGGCCTGCCGGGGATCGGTATCGAATTCTCGCCGCTGACGGCGGGCGTGCTCACGCTCAGTCTCAATGCCGGGGCCTACCTGTCGGAAAGCCTGCGCGGTGCCATCTTGGGGGTAACGCGTGGCCAGTGGAATGCTTCCTACAGCGTCGGGCTGACCTATTTCCAGACCTTGCGCTACATCATCGTGCCGCAGGCGGTGCGCATCGCCGTGCCCTCGATGAGCAATACCATGATCAGCCTCATCAAGGATACCTCGCTGGTCTCGGTCATCACCGTGACGGAATTGATGCTTGCGACCAAGGAAGTCATTGCGGTGACCTTCCGTCCGCTCCCGCTTTACCTGGCCGCTGCCGGCATCTACTGGCTCCTGAGCCTGTGTTTCGAAGCCGTCCAGCACCGATTGGAAAAGCGGCTGGGCAAAGCGCATGAGAACTGATGCCTGCCAGCCACAAGGAAAAAGCCCGGATGCGATGCACCCGGGCTTTTTATTGGGAGAAAAGGGAATCTTTCCCGGTGGCCGAACTCAACGCTTGACGCGGTAGATATCCTGGCCGACTTCATTGATCTGGCGACGCAGCTCACGCCGCTCATCGGCACTGAGTCTGCCGCCACGGCGTTGCTCCTGATCACTGGCGATCTGGCTGCGATGATCCTGCGGGGCAAAATCACCACCGCGTTGCCTGAAGTCACCCGGCTGACCCGGCATCGGCCGGCCGCCCTGGGGTGGGCCAGCCAGCGCGGCCGCTCCCACACCGAGCGCCAGCATCGCTGCCAGACATAGCTTGTTGATGACTGCAATCTTCATAATGCGATTTTTCCGGAGACAGAGAATCAGGAAGAGAAAGCGCTGACCACCGTGCTTTCCCGACGTGATTCCAGTTTAGGGCGCAGGCCGCGATGGTATAAGATGATTAAGGTAAGGTATGTAACAGTTTGTAATGGATCAACAGCCCCGACTTGCTCAAAATCGCCAAGACGCTACCATAGGCACCATGAATACAACCAACGGCAACAATACTAATACGACAACATCCGCCAATCAATTCAAAGTGTTGGTGGTGGATGACGACATCCGTCTGCGCGACCTGCTGCGCCGCTACCTGACCGAGCAAGGTTTCAATGTGGTCACGGCCGAAAACGCCCAGGCCATGAACAAGCTGTGGATCCGCGAGCGCTACGATCTGCTGGTGCTGGACCTGATGCTTCCCGGTGAGGACGGCCTGGCCATCTGCCGCCGCCTGCGCGGTGCCGGTGACCAGACGCCCATCATCATGCTCACTGCCAAGGGTGAGGACGTGGACCGCATCATCGGCCTGGAAATGGGCGCCGACGATTACCTGCCCAAGCCCTTCAACCCGCGCGAACTGGTCGCCCGCATCAACGCGGTGCTGCGCCGCAAGGGCCCCGATGAACTGCCGGGTGCACCGTCCGAAACCCCGGAAACCTTCGAATTCGGCGATTTCATCCTGGACCTGGGCACCCGCACCCTGAAAAAGAGCGGCGAAACCATTTCCCTGACCACCGGTGAATTCTCGGTACTGAAGGTCTTTGCACGCAATGCGCGCCAGCCGCTGTCGCGCGAAAAGCTGATGGAAATGGCCCGTGGCCGCGAATATGAAGTATTCGACCGCAGCCTGGACGTGCAGATTTCGCGCCTGCGCAAGCTGATCGAACCGGACCCGGCCAATCCGCTCTACATCCAGACCGTGTGGGGCCTGGGTTATGTCTTCATCCCGGAAGGGAAACCGCGCTGATCGCCCGTTTCACCCCTCACCCGCAGGCCGCTTGCCGATGAAAACCCGCCCTCAAACCGGATGGTTCAGCAACGGCCTGTTCTGGCGTACCTTCTTCCTCCTGACCTTCCTGATCACCGCCAGCATGGTGGCCTGGGTGGCCAGCTTTCGCATGGTCGAACGCGGCCCGCGAGCCGAGCAGCTGGCCGCACAGATCGTCTCGGTGGTCACCATCACGCGCGCTGCGCTGACGCACTCGGCGCCCGAGATGCGGCGCGAACTGCTGTTCGATCTGGCCAGCAATGAAGGCATCCGCATCTATCCGCTGGAAAAGAGCGACCGCATCGTACCGCCCGAGGACTCCCCCATCGTGCCTGAGCTGGAGTACTACGTGCGCCAGTCGCTGGACGAGAACACCATCTTCGCCTCCAGCGTCAACGAGGTGGAAGGTTTCTGGATCAGTTTCAACATCGACGATGACCAGTACTGGCTCATGCTCGACCGCGGCCGCCTGGACCGCACCTCGGGTCTGCAATGGCTGGGATGGGGTTCGATTGCGCTGTTCCTGTCACTGATCGGGGCAGTCTTCATCTCCACCCTCATCAACCAGCCGCTGGCCCGGCTGACGGCAGCGGCCCGCGCCATCGCCAAGGGACGCCAGCCGGAACCGCTGCCCGAATCCGGCCCGACCGAGATCGAGGAAGCCAATCGCAGCTTCAACCAGATGGTGGCCGACCTCAATCGCATCGAATCAGACCGCGCCCTGATCCTGGCCGGCATCTCGCACGACCTGCGCACACCGCTGGCGCGCATGCAGCTGGAAGTGGAGATGGCCAACCTGTCGGACGAATCGCGCGACGGCATGCACTCGGACCTGGCGCAGATGGACAGCATCATCGGCCAGTTCCTCGACTACGCCAAGCCCTTCGATACCAACAGCCTGGAAAGCATCAACCTGGCCGACGTGCTCGACGATGTGGCCGCCAAGTCGGCGCGCCTGTCCGACGTCAAGCTCACTACCGAGATCACGCCCGCCACCGAGGTTGCGGGCAATGCAACCGAACTGGCGCGGGTGTTCAGCAACCTGGTGGAAAATGCGCGCCGCTACGGCAAGACGCCCGGTACCGACTGCGCCGAGATTCATCTGCGCAGCCGCATCGAAGGGCATCATGTCCTGGTGGAAGTGTTCGACCATGGCCCGGGGGTGCCCGAGAACGAGTGTGAACGTCTGCTGCGCCCCTTCACCCGCCTCGACAGCGCGCGCGGTCAGGCCAATGGCTCCGGCCTGGGGCTGGCCATCGTCAACCGCATCGTGCTCAAGCACAATGGCAAGCTGGTCCTGAAGGGCCATGAAGAAAGCCACGGCGGCCTGCTGGTGCAGATTTCGCTGCCCTTGAAGGGGCATCGGCGTCATGCCTGAGCGGGCATTCATCCGGCGCCTGCTGCCCTGGCTTCTGGCGGCTGCCCTGCCCGCCCTGGCGTGGGCGCAGACCTATGCAGACCGCAACCTGAGCATTCCCGCCGCCGGCAGCGACGGCAGCAAGCGCCCCATCGTGATCCTCTCGCCGGTAATGCCAAGCGGTCCCTCGCCGCTCAATATCACGCCGGCCCATGGCGGACCGTCCGGCGCCTATGCCTCTGACGTACCCGGTCCGGATATCCGCGCCCGCAACGCCGACTACATCACGCAATTCACGGTGGTGGGACAGGTACCGCCGGGCGCGACCATTCGCAAGGTCAGCTGGCGCTATACCCTGGCCAGCAAGCCCCCCGGCTTCGAGGCCAGGCTGTGCTGGAAGGATGCGGGCGTGTGCTGGGACGTGAGTCAGACCAGTGCCGGCAGTACCGATTTCTTCAACGGGCGCGATGCCCGCCAGCCGTTCCAGCTGCATTACAGCCTGCGCGGCACGGCACGCACAGGCGAGCCCCCCATCAAGGGCGAGATCAACCAGGTCATCGTCACCTTCGACACGCCCGGCTGAAGGGCTCCACTGCCGACGGGGATTCAGGCAGCGTAATCGTCGATCTCGCGCGCTTTCTGCAAGGCATCATCGATGCGCTCCACCGCAATGACTCGCAGCCCCTCGATGGGCTGCTTGGGCGCATTGGCCTTGGGGATCACCGCGATGGAGAAACCGAGCTTGGCCGCCTCCCGCAAGCGTTCCTGACCGCGCGGTGCCGGACGGATCTCGCCGGCCAGCCCCACTTCCCCGAACACCACCAGTCCACGTGGCAAGGGTTTGTTGCGCATGGAGGAATTGATCGCCAGCAGCACCGCCAGGTCGGCGGCGGGCTCGGTAATCTTCACCCCGCCTACCGCATTGATGAACACATCCTGATCGAAAGCCGCCACGCCCGCATGCCGGTGCAGCACGGCCAGCAGCATGGCCAGGCGGTTCTGCTCCAGACCGACCGAGAGACGGCGCGCATTGGGTACGTGCGAACTGTCCACCAGCGCCTGGATTTCCACCAGCAGGGGCCGCGTCCCCTCCTGGGTCACCATGACGCAGGAGCCGGGCACCTGGTTTTCGTGCTGCGAGAGGAACAGGGCCGAGGGATTGGATACCCCCTTCAAGCCCTTCTCGGTCATGGCAAACACGCCCAGCTCGTTGACGGCGCCGAAACGGTTCTTGAAAGCGCGCACCAGGCGGAAGCTGGAATGGGTATCGCCCTCGAAGTAAAGCACCGTATCGACGATGTGCTCCAGTACGCGCGGGCCGGCCAGCGCGCCTTCCTTGGTCACGTGGCCGACCATGATGATGGTGATGCCGGAAGTCTTGGCCACCCGCGTCAGTTGCGCCGCGCATTCGCGCACCTGCGCCACCGAACCGGGCGCCGAGCTCAGGGCATCGGAATAAATGGTCTGGATGGAGTCGATCACGGCCACTTCGGGCTTGTGCTCGGCCAGGGTGGCGAGGATCTTTTCCAGCTGGATCTCGGCCTGCAATTGCAGCGCGCGCGCATCCACCGCCAGACGCTTGGCGCGCAGGGCGATCTGCGAACCGGATTCTTCACCGCTCACGTAGAGCACCTTCTTGAGCCTGGAAATATTGGCCAGCGCCTGCAACAACAACGTCGACTTGCCGATGCCGGGGTCGCCACCGATGAGCGCCACCCCACCCGGCACCAGGCCACCGCCCAGCACCCGGTCGAATTCCTCGATGCCGGTGCCAAAGCGCGGCACATCGATTGCTTCGATATCGGCCAGGCTCAACACCGGTGCGGTCTGCGCCAGGCTTTGCGGAGTGGACGAGTAGCGATTGCCGCCGCTCTCCACCAGCGTCTCGACCAGGGTATTCCACTGCCCGCAGGCCGGGCACTGGCCGGCCCATTTGTTGCTGACCCCGCCGCATTCGGTACAGGTGTAATTGGTCTTGACCTTCGCCATCGTCGCCTTGCCGCTCTCTGCTCTATGCTGGTATGCCTGCTGAAACGTCCCGGAAATCTGCCAGGAAGTTCATCTTCTTCAGATCACGCCACTTCACGCACCGCCACCCGTGGGGCCAGCGCGCACATCAATTCATATCCGATCGTACCCGCCGCAGAAGCGACCTCATCGATGGGCAACTGCTGGCCCCACAACTGGACGCGGCTGCCCACAGCAGCGCCGGGGATCGCGGTCAGGTCCACGCACAACATATCCATCGAGACCCGGCCGACGGTGCCGGTTCTGGCGCCATCGACCAGTACCGGCGTGCCGGTCGGTGCGTGGCGCGGATAGCCGTCGGCATAGCCGCAGGCCACCACGCCCACGCGCATGGGCTTGTCGGCCACGAAACGGCTGCCATAGCCGATGGCTTCGCCCGGTCCGATCTCTTGTACGCCGATGATCTGGCTTTCCAATGTCATGGCCGCCCGCAGGCCGAAATCAGCCGCAGTGCCGCCGCCGGGCGTCCCACCATAGAGCATGATGCCCGGACGCACCCAGTCATGGGCCAGTTGGCCGTGCATGAGGTCGGCGGCTGAATTGCACAGGCTCTTCGGGCCGGTCAGCCCTTGCGTGCCGGCCTCGAAACGGCGCACCTGCTCGGCCAGCGGCAGGGCCGGGTTGCCGGCATCATCGGCGTTGGCGAAGTGGGTCATCATGGTGATGCTGCGCACGCTGGCGATCTTGCTCACCCGCGCATGGGCGGCGTGGAAGGCCTCGGGCTTGAAACCCAGGCGGTTCATGCCGCTGTTCATCTTCAGATGCACATGGAAGGCGGCATCAGTGACGAATTGTTCCAGCAGCGCAATCTGCTCGTCGCAATGCACGGCGAACTGGATATCGTGACGGGCCAGCACCGGCAGGTCATCGGCATCGAAGAAACCTTCCAGCAGCAGGATCGGCTTGGTCCAGCCCAACTCCCGCAGGCGCACCGCATAGTCCGGCTCGACCAGCGCCAGGCCGTCGGCGTCGGCCAGGCCGCGCATGGCGCGCTCCAGTCCGTGACCGTAGCCGTTGGCCTTGAGCACGCCCCAGAGGCGGGCATTGGGTGCATGGGCGCGGGCCACCGAGAGGTTGTGTTGAAGAGCAGAAATGCTGATGGAAGCGACGATGGGTCTTGGCATGATATCCAGTAGCGGTAACGGAGCGAATGGCTGACAGACAGAGATCGGCGGGAACCGGCAATGTGCACGGCCAATGAGAAGGTCGCCACGGGCCTGCCTGTCGCGGTTCGCCCGGCAGTTTTTGCCCTGCGGGGAACAAGCGGGCATTTTACCGGACGAACATCTTTCTGGTTGGACTTATGACGGAGCGTGCATGGTTTCATGGTATAAAGCTACCCGGACATCATTTGTTATACATCTTGGACAGGGATGAATCGCGGTTTCTATACCATCATGGCGGCGCAGTTCTTTTCGTCGCTCGCCGATAACGCGCTGCTGATCGCCGCCATCGCCCTACTTGCCGAAATGCACTCGCCAGCGTGGATGACCCCGCTGCTGAAGCTGTTCTTCGTGCTTTCCTATGTGCTGCTGGCGGCCTTCGTGGGCGCCTTCGCCGACGCCTTCCCCAAGGGCAAGGTCATGTTGATCACCAACATGATCAAGATCGGCGGCTGTTCCCTCATGTTCTTCACCGTGCACCCGCTGCTGGCCTATGCGGTGGTCGGCTTCGGCGCGGCGGCCTATTCGCCGGCCAAGTACGGGATCCTCACCGAACTGCTGCCGCCGGAAAAACTGGTCGCCGCCAACGGCTGGATCGAGGGGCTGACGGTGGGCTCGATCATCATGGGAACGGTCCTGGGCGGGGCACTGGTCAATCCCAAGGTGTCGGCCGTGATCCTCAGCTTCGATTTCCCGATGATCGACCTGCCCATCAACACCCCTACCGAAGCGGCCCTGTGCATCATCTCCTGCATCTACATCATCGCCGCGCTGTTCAACTTCTACATCCCTGATACCGGTGCCCGCTACGAGCACCAGGAACGCAATCCCATCCGTCTCATCGTCGATTTCGCCGGCTGCTTCACCACCCTGTGGAAGGACAAGCTGGGCCAGATCTCGCTGGCCGTGACCACGCTCTTCTGGGGCGCCGGGGCGACGCTGCAGTTCATCGTCCTGAAGTGGGCCGAGAAGTCACTGCACATGCCGCTGGACAAGGCCGCCATCCTGCAGGGCATCGTCGCCCTGGGCGTGGCGCTGGGCGCGGTGGCCGCAGCGCGCTTCGTGCCGCTGAAGAAATCGCTGACCGTCATGCCGCTGGGCATCATCATGGGCATCGTGGTGATGCTGATGACCACCACCACCTCGGTGTGGGTGGCCTATCCGCTGCTGGTGATCGTGGGCGCCCTGTCGGGGTACTTCGTGGTACCGATGAATGCCCTGCTGCAACACCGTGGTCACGTGCTCATGAGCGCCGGTCACTCGATTGCCGTGCAGAATTTCAACGAAAACCTCTCGGTGCTGACCATGCTGGTGCTGTATGCCTTCATGGTGCGCATGAACCTGGATGTCAATACCGTCATCATCATCTTCGGTTCCTTCGTGGCCGGCATCATGTATCTGATCATGCGCCGCCATGCCGCCAACCAGCGCGAGCACGACTCGCTGGCGCTGATCGGCGAGGACAAGCATCCCCACCACTGATTCCCCGCTGCATTGAAAGGTCCGGACCGCCGGTTCAGACCTGGACGATGGCGTGCTGCACGGTCGTGGCGGCACGCGCTTCCCACTGTGGCGGCACCACGAAACCCCGCATCACTTCCAGCAGTTCCGGCTCTGTGCCCTCCTGCGGACGACACTGCGCCACCATCACCGGGCTGTCGTCAGCGCAGAACATCTCCTCCAGCCTGTCCATCAATTGCCCCAGCGACAGCCCCTGCGCGGCAGGCAGACGGGCTGGCGCCAGCCAGGACAGGCGCGGCAACAAGGCGTAGCGCATCGGCTGCTCGTCGATGGCCGGCAGGCAGGCCGCATCGCACCAGAATCCCCGGCAATGATCGTCGGCAATGCCCATGGAAACTGGCAACGCCAGCGCTGCGCCCAGCGGATAGAACAACCATCCCTTGACCAGGGCGCGCGCTGCCACCACCGGCGCAGGCAAGACAGCCTGGGCAGAGGGATGCGCGGACAGCCGCAACTGCTGCTGCAGGATCTTGCGCATCTTGCGCCCGAGCGAATCGGCCAGATTGGGACCGACGAAGGCCTCCGCCCCGGACGACCCGGAAAGCTGCCGCGCCTGCAGCAAGTAGAACTTGGTGGCGAACTCCCAGTGGACGAGTCCGCCATCGGTCTCGGCCTCGGGGGAGCGGATCAGGAAATCGAACTCGCCCAGGGTTTCCCGCGCGCCCTCCTGATTGCGCACCTGCAGATTGGCCGCGACCAGACAGTCCTGATGACGCAGATAGAAGCCGAGCAGCTTTTCGGCGTAGCGGCCCAGGCGGCCCGAGGGCTGCTGCGCCATGTGCGCGTGCAGCGCCGCGTTGCCAGCGGGATCGAATTGCAACTCGTGCAGCCAGTCAGCCACCTCGGACGAAAGCTGGCCCAGCGTGGCAATGCGGCCCTCCCAGCAGGCCGCATGCGGTGCCAGCAGATCGGGGGCATACAGCAGCCAGGCCAGCGCGCGTACGTGGGGATCGCGCAACTCCGGCCAACGCTGGTGAAAACGCGCCTGGTGCGTGGTCAGGTCCATGCCCGGCATCGCTTCAGCGCGACTGCGCCTGGTAGGTACTCATGGCCAGGCACAGGTCGGCCCAGGCCTTGCTTTTGTCGGTGAGCGTGCGCAACAGATAGGCCGGGTGGTAGGTCACCACCAGCGGACGGTCCTGGTAGCGATGCACCGTGCCACGCAGGCGCGAGACCGGCGTCGCCGGATCCATGCCCAGCAGCGAAATGGCCGCCGTCTTGCCCAGCGCCACCAGCACCGTGGGCTGGATCAGCTCGATCTGGCGCTGCAGATAAGGCAGGCAAGCGGCCACTTCCTGGGCGGAAGGCGGACGGTCGCGCCCGTTGTCGTCGGTGGGACGGCATTTGACGATATTGGCGATGTAGGCATTCTCGCCGCGCTTGACGCCCATGGACAACAGCATGTTGTCCAGCAGCTTGCCGGCGGGGCCGACGAAGGGTTCGCCCTGCTGGTCCTCATTGCGGCCCGGACCTTCGCCGATGAAGAGCCACCGGGCCTTTTCATCGCCTACGCCAAAGACCGTATTCTTGCGGCCCTGACACAGGCCGCAACGGCGGCACCCGGCGACCTGCTGCTTCAACTGCGGCCAGTCCATGGTCTTGAGGCGGGCGATCAGGGGATCGACGGACGGCGCGTCTTGCTCCTCGTCGCCGTCCGGAATGAGCACGGGCTCCAGTGCGGTACCGAAGTCCATATCGTCCAGCCAGGAGGGTGGGCCGCCCTCTTGCTCCACCGGCGCAGCCGCGGGAGCAGGCGCGACGGGCAAAGGTGGAGATGGTCGCGCATGCGTCACGACGGCTGCCTTGGCTTCTGCTGCGACCGGCTGCGGTGCGCTGACGTTGGGCGATTCGACCGGAGCGGCAGGGGTCGGGGCAAGGGCTTCTTGCGTGGCGGCTGTGCCCTGCACTTCTTCCACCGCCAGTTCACGCCGCACCCAGACCGGGCCGATACCCAGCGCATCCAGCAGGGCCAGGGAGGAGCCGAAACCGGGCTCTTGTTTCAATTCTTCACTCATAAGGGCAGGCTCATGACGATAGCCCCTTCTCGGGTCTGGTTGGCAGCGGGATAGTAGTTCTTGCGTCGGCCGATTTCAGTAAAGCCGTACTGGCGATAGACCTTGGCGGCATGCTGGTTGGACTCGCGCACTTCCAGCAGCATGGTGCGCATGTGGCGCTGGCGTGCCGTGGCGCTGGCCTGGTCCAGCAGCAGGCGGCCCAGGCCCTGATGCTGATGCAGGGCCGCCACGCTGATGTTGAGCAGGTGGGCCTCATCGACGGCCAGCATGACCAGAAAATAACCCAGCAATTCGCCGTGTACGTCTCGCAAGGTCTGCGCCTGGTAGCCACTGTAGAGCGAATCCTGAAAGTTGCCACGCGTCCAGGGGTGCGAATAGACGGCCTCTTCGATACGCACCACCGCATCCAGGTCGCTGGCGCCCATGGCCGCAAATTGCAGGCGTCCATAGCGCGGATGCGATACGGACCGGGGCAACGCCGGGTCCTCCGGCATCATGCCGCCCCCTTGGCGGCATCGCGCACCTCGCGTTCGGCCGTGGTCAGGGCGACCTTGTTGCGCAGGTAGAGCGGCTGCGCCTGCTGCGCCGGCAAGGCGACGCCCGCGCTGAAATGGACCTGGCCCAGGGTCGCCACCTGGCGCGCATGCGGCATGGCCAGCGGATGCACGCTGGCAAAGGCGGCCTCGCAGAAACCGGTACTGAAATGCGTGGCATGCACCGACAAGCCGTTGCCGCAGGCATGGGGCCGACCCTCCACCGGCACCTGGGCGGCCGATGACAAGGCCGGCGCGGCCAGGACATCCCAGCCGCCATCGGCGCGGGCCCGGTAGCGGGCCCAATAGACCTCCCCCATGCGGGCATCGAGGATGGCCAGCACATCGGCGGCCTCCGGTGTTTCATCGCGGCAGGCCTGGGCCGCCGCTTCCAGGGTGAGCACCGGCACCACCGGACGGTCGCAACCAAAGGACAAGCCCTGCACCACACCGCACGCGGTGCGCACGCCGGTGAAGGAGCCCGGCCCGACGCCAAAGGCCAGCGCATCGCATTGCGACAGCGCCAGGCCGGCATCGGCCAGCAATTGCTGGATCATGGGGAGAATGGCATCGGAATGGGTCTGGGCGCCGGAGGATTGACGCGCAATCAGTTCGCCCCGGTAGAGCAAGGCCGCCGAGGCCAGCTCGGTGGAGGTTTCAATGGCAAGAATCGTGGACATCCCGCTATTTTACCGTGCGGCGCGCAATTGTTCGGTTCGTTCGCATCCATCGTGAGCCTTTGTGCGGCAGCGCAAAACCCTGCGCCGCGAAGGGGGTAAAATAGGCGCGCCATGTCCTACCAGAAATTAGACCAAACCAACCGCCGCCACCTCGCCGAGGCGCTTCGCAACGACACCTGGGTCGTGGCTTGCCTGTGTGCGAACTGGTGTGGCAGCTGCCGTGAATATGAAGCTGCTTTCCAGGCCTGGGCGGCGCGCTATCCGCAACATCATTTCGTCTGGATCGATATCGAGGACCAGGCCGACCTGGTCGGTGATCTCGACATCGACAACTTCCCCACCCTGCTCATCGAACGTGGCGCCACGGTGGCCTTCTTCGGCCCCATGGAGCCAGATACCCGGCTGGCCGAGCGTATCCTGCTGGCCCAGGTCGACAAGAGCGACGCCGATCTGCAGCGCGAAGCCGCCAGCTCCGCCGAACGACGCAGCTGGCAGCAAGACTGCAGCCTGCTGGGCAAGCTGGCCGATGTGATCGGCTAAGCACTTGTGTTGCCTGGAGCGCTCGGCATCGGGGCGTCAGGTCAGCCAGGGATCGGTTTCGGGATGCGGGAAACGGGCGCTGATGAAATCGGCAAAACTGCGCACCTTGGCCGAGAGCAGCCGGCGGCTCGGATAGACCATCGAAATGACCACCTGCCCCATGTCGAAGTCCGGCAGCACCTGCACCAGCTTGCCGCAACGCAGATCATCACCCAGCGAGTAGGAGGGGCGCATCACGATGCCCATGCCCGCCAGCGCCAGGTCGCGCAGCAACACGCCGCTGTTGGAGACCACCTTGCTGACGATGGGCACATCCATCACCCCGGCCTCGGTATTGACATGCCAGTGATGGCGCAAATATTCATGCGAGAAGTTCAGGCAGCTGTGACGCGACAGATCTTCGGGCTGTTCGGGCGCACCGGCGCGGGCCAGGTAAGCAGGTGAAGCACAAAGGATCACCTTGGCCACACCCAGTTGTCGCACGATCATGCTGGCGTCGAACTTTTGCAAGCTGCTGAAGAATCCGATGTCGATGCCCTCCTCCACCAGGTCGATGGAGCGGTCTGACAGATAGATGTCCAGCCCCACCTCGGGATAGCTGCCGCTGTAGGCAGCCAGCATCTCGCCCAATTGCGATTGCCCGAAACCGGCATTGGAGTAGATCGCCAAGGTGCCGGCCGGGCGCTTGGTTTCCATCGATACCAGGGCCTCGGCATCATCGACCTCGGACAGGATCATGCGGACCCGCTCCAGATACGCTTGTCCGGCCTCGGTCAGGGACAGCCGGCGCGTGGAGCGGTTGAGCAGGCGCGTACCCAGGTGCGCCTCAAGATCTGCAATGAAACGGGTCGCCACGGCATTGGAGATGTCCAGCAACTCGGCCGCCCGCACGAAACTAC
Organism: Herbaspirillum sp. C9C3; assembly: GCF_013359625.1. Taxonomy (NCBI): domain Bacteria; kingdom Pseudomonadati; phylum Pseudomonadota; class Betaproteobacteria; order Burkholderiales; family Oxalobacteraceae; genus Herbaspirillum; species Herbaspirillum sp. C9C3. The sequence goes on along the minus strand of NZ_JABFMQ010000001.1, from coordinate 282,276 downwards.
CCTGCTCGACCACCTTCGCAAACACCCGCATTGATTGCAACCGATCCATTTTTCAAGTCCCCGATTGTTCCACAAAGAGAAATAGTCAATTCCGATTAAACCTATTTTTCTTCGTCTTCGCAATATTTACACTTCAGTCATCGGTTGGCGCAACGCAGCAAAGCAACAAGCCCAGCGCCAGCCGACTTCACCTGATCGCCCACGAGTGGGCTTTCCCACAAGGAGAGCATGGCTCGTTCCCACGACTCGTCGGCCTTTGGAGAAGAACAACCACCACTTATCCAGACAGAGGACATTATCATGAACATCAAGAACATCGTCGTTGCCGCCTCCCTGCTCGCCGCCGCCGGCGCCGCCATGGCTGAAGCCCCGTATCCGCCGGAAACCCCGTTCCACTCGACCCGGACCCGCGCCGACGTCAAGGCCGAGCTGCAACGTGCCCAAGCCAGTCACGAGATTGCCCTGCGCAATGAATACCCTGTCATCCGCCAGGCTCCCTCGCAACTGAGCCGCCAGGATGTCGCAAGCCAGGTGCAACAGGCCAGCAGCGCAGCCCAAAATCTGTACAACGGCGCCTGATCGAAGCGATCCGCATCCGCTATCCGGATGAACCGATTCCGTCAGGGCAGTGTTCCGCACCGGCGCATCCCCCGCGTTGTACCTGAATGAACGCGAACGAGTGCCAGCCGCCTGCGTCCGAACCGCCGTGCCAGGATGACGTGACAGCCCAGCAAAGCATCACCAGCAGTACCGCAGTCTCCGTACCGCAGCACCATCTGCCATGCCGCCAGCCTTGAACGGGCGCATGACAGCTGGTGCACCAGACCTCCTCCTTCATCCTGCCCCACCCGCTTTTCTTCACCTGACACGCCCTTGACGCACCTGACGTGCATTGTTGCCGTGTGCGCAAGCGCAATCATGCGCGCCGCAGTGTGTCGATGCACTTTTCTTGCTGCAACGCGTCATGCAAAAATCCCTGCAAAACCGTGTGCAATCGCGCTTTTCCTTGAGATTTTGGCGCACCGCATGTAAAGTCAAGGGTTTGTTCCTTCCGGCCTAGCTCAGGGTTTTCTTGTCAAAGTCGGGCCACCTTTTTTTATCCCCTATGGCTTTATACGTTCACAAATACGGCGGCACCTCGATGGGCTCGATCGAGCGCATCCAGAATGTCGCAAAGCGCGTTGCCAAATGGCACGACGCCGGCCATCAGATCGTTGTCGTGCCTTCGGCGATGTCTGGTGAAACCAACCGCCTCCTGGGCATGGCCAAGGAAATCATGGCCCAGCCCGACGGCCGCGAGCTGGACATGCTGGCCTCGACCGGCGAACAGGTCTCGGTGGCGCTCTTGGCCATTGCCCTGCAGGCGCTGGGCAAGCAGGCTGTCTCCTATGCCGGCTGGCAAGTGCCCATCAAGACGGACTCGGCCTTCACCAAGGCGCGTATCCGCTCCATTGATGACGCCAAGGTGCGCAAGGATCTGAACGCCGGCAAGGTCGTCATCATCACTGGCTTCCAGGGGGTGGACGCCGACGGCAACATCACCACCCTGGGCCGTGGCGGCTCGGACACCTCGGCCGTAGCCGTGGCCGCAGCCATGAAGGCTGCCGAATGCCTGATCTACACCGACGTGGATGGTGTCTACACCACCGACCCGCGCGTGGTGAGCGACGCCCGCCGCCTGAAGACCGTGACCTTCGAGGAGATGCTGGAAATGGCCTCCCTGGGTTCCAAGGTCCTGCAGATCCGCTCCGTGGAATTTGCCGGCAACTACAAGATGCCGACCCGGGTGCTGTCGTCGCTGACCGACCCGCTCACGCCGCTGGCCGAAGAAGCCGCCTCCGGCACCCTGATTTCGTTTGAGGAAGACAAGAACATGGAACAAGCAACCATCACCGGCATCGCCTTCAGCCGCGACGAAGCCAAGATCACCGTGCTGGGCGTGCCCGACCGTCCGGGCATCGCCTACCAGATCCTGGGCCCGGTGGCCGATGCCAACATCGAAGTGGACATGATCATCCAGAACCAGTCGGTGGAAGGCAAGACCGACTTCACCTTCACGGTCCCGCGCGCCGAATACGCCAAGGCCGTGGAAGTGTTGAACAGCAGCGTCAAGGCGCACATCGGTGCGGCTGCCATCAATGGCGACACCAAGGTCTCCAAGGTCTCGGTGGTGGGCGTGGGCATGCGCAGCCATGTGGGTATCGCTTCGCAGATGTTCCGCACCCTGTCCGAAGAAGGCGTGAACATCCAGATGATCTCCACCTCGGAAATCAAGATCTCGGTACTGATCGACGAGAAGTACATGGAGCTGGCCGTGCGCGCTCTGCACAAGGCTTTCGACCTGGACAGCGCCAAGTAAATCAAGCGCCGTTCAAGGCGAAGACCGTAGCGGTGAAAAAACGGTGATTATTTGCAAGACCACTGTTGACCGGATGCAAATGAGAAGATATTATCTCGGTCTTCGCTGAGGCAACGCAGCAATGCGATAACCGCCTTCGGTGTGGAGACGTGGCCGAGTGGTCGAAGGCACTTCCCTGCTAAGGAAGCATACGGGCTTAAACCTGTATCGAGGGTTCGAATCCCTCCGTCTCCGCCAAGCATTACTAAGCCCCTGTTTTTACAGGGGCTTTTTTATTTGGTTTTCGGATGTGGAGTCGTCCGCAGGCCCCCTCCCTTTTTCAGTAAAAGGCCCATGCGAATCCCCAGCGGAATCCATCAATCTCGCCACGGCGCCTATTATTTTCGCCATCGCTTGATCTGGAAGCCAAACCAAGGACTCGGCATTCCTGCAGAAAGCTTGATCAAGCCGCCCAAAGCAATTGCCGCATAGCCAGTCATCGGAAACTACAGCTAGTTATCTTGAAGATTGATGGCAACGCTCCACCTGCTCCCGGCCCCATACTCAGGCCCGGAAGGCCACATCCCTACTGGATCACACCACACGCCAGTCGCGCACCCCCACCACCCAACGCCGCCGGATGATCCGCGTGATTATCCCCGCCCACATGCACCATCAGCGCATGCCCACGGACCTGATCCAGGGTCTTCAGGCGCGGTGCCAGCACCGGATAGTTGGCCTTGCCGTCAGCCGTAACGTAAAGCGCCGGCAAATCGCCCAGATGCCCCTGGCCGTACGGACCTTCATGCTGACCGGTCTGCTGCGGATCCCAGTGACCACCCGCAGCCAGTGCCGCCTCCATCTTTCCATCCTTTTCCTGCGGCGCGCAGGAAGCGTTCTGATGCAGATGGAAGCCGTGCACACCGGCAGGCAAGCCCGACAACGCCGGCTGGAATACCAATCCATAAGGCGTCTGGCTGATGGTCACCTCCCCCGCCGGGGAGACCGCCCCCTGGCCATTGACCAGGTTCAGCGCCACCTTGACAGACTCACCGGCAGCCATGGCGACCGAAGCCGCAGATGCGCCGGCCAACAGGGCCAGCAATGTTATACGTTGTTTCATGGTCATTCTCCTTCGTTGGTTGAAAGGTGAAGAATAAGCACTGACACGGCAGCACACGGAAAACCGGCGAAATCCGCGATGAAATCTGGACAACATTCTCCCCTCAGACCGAAAAAGTTCTAGAGAATGCCCGAAGGTATCAAGTTTCCGGCAACACGCTCCCGCGCTCCCGGACCAGGCCCAGGCAGAGGACAAATCGTCAGTTGAGGAAGACAGCAGGAAGCCGACCAGCGAGAAGGCGCTGCCCGCTCACTGGCATCATTGGCATCATTGGTCAGGAAGACCGGTGGCAGGCGGGATCGTATCCGGTGCGACGTTGAGCTTGCGCCCCTCCAGCAGCATGGCATGGAAGTCCGCAGCAGGAATCGGGCGCGAGAACAGGAAGCCCTGCAATTCATTGCAACCGGCCTCGCGCAGGAAGTTGAACTGTTTTTCAGTCTCCACGCCTTCAGCAATGACCTTGTGGCGCAATTGCTTGGCGATGCCGATGATGGCGCTGGCAATGGCGCAGTCATTGGTATCGTCCGGAATGCCCATGGTGAAGGAACGGTCAATCTTGAGCGTATTGATGGGGAAACGCTTCAGATAGGACAGACTGGAATAGCCGGTGCCGAAATCATCCAGCGAAATCGTGATACCCAGACTACAGATCTTTTCCATGATGGAAATGACGCGATCGGTGCTGTGCATCAGCATGCTTTCGGTGATTTCCAGCTCCAGCCAGTCGCCGCTGAGCGAATGGCGGTTCAGGGCGGCACGCACGCGATCCGGCAGCGAGCGGGTGAATTCACGCGCCGTCACGTTCAGGGCGATGCGGATCGGCGCCAGGCCGGCATCCCGCCATGAACGCGCCTGTCGGCACACGGCATCCAGTACCCAGTCACTGAGCTGGACGATCAGACCCGTTTCTTCAGCAATCGGGATGAATTCGCCCGGCAGCAGCAGTCCGCGCTCCGGATGCTGCCAGCGCACCAGGGCTTCGCCACCGGTGATGGCCAGGGTGTTCATATCCACCTTGGGCTGGTAATACAGCAGCAGTTCGTTGTATTCGAAGGCATGCAGCAGGCCGGTTTCGATGCGCAACAGGTCCAGCGTGTTGCGGTTCATCTCTTCGCTGTAGTAGACGTAGCCGCCTTCATTGTTATCGCCGCCCTGCTTGGCACGATACATGGCGATGTCGGCCAGTCGCAGCAGGGTTTCGGTATCGGTGGCGTCTTCCGGATACATGCTCACGCCAATGCTGGCGCCCACGCGCAGCTCATGGCCGTCGATGAAGAAGGGATCATCAAATACGGCCAGCAGTTTCTGGGCGACGAAGCCGGGGTGATAGTCCTTGTCGATGTCGAACAGCGCCACCGCGAATTCATCAGCCCCCAGGCGCGCCACCACGTCCTGCTCGCGCAAGGCACGACGCAGGCGAATGGCCACTTCCACCAGCAGCATGTCGCCGGCGACGTGACCCAAGGTGTCGTTGATGGGCTTGAAACGGTTCAGGTCGATGAACATCACGCAGCCGTGCATGTCTTCATGACGCGCTTCCGTGAGCGCCTGGTCGACCGTGCGCGTGAGCAAGGTGCGGTTGGGCAGTCCGGTCAGGGCGTCGTAATAGGCCAGGTGATGAATCAGCTTTTCGGCATTCTTGCGTTCGGTGATGTCGTTGAGATAACCGATCAGACCGATCGGATGGCCATTCTGGTCGCGCATGACCGACAGAGACAGACTGGCCCAGAACACCTCGCCGGACTTCTTGCGGCGACGCACTTCCATTTCGCGGCCGCCCTGCTCCAGGAACAGGTCGTGCAGGCAATCCTCTTGCTCTTCGTTCTCATAGAGGAACAGCACATTGCGACCGATGGCCTCCAGCGCACTGTAACCGAAGAGCTGCTCGGCGCCCCGGTTCCAGCTGGTGATGAAACCAGCCGGGTCCATGGTGATGACGGACTCGTGCATCTGATTGAGGATCTGCGCCTGCTGCTCCAGCTTGGCCTCGATCTGGTCCAGCGAGCGGGCGCGCTTGTCGGTCTCGGCGCGACGCTGCATCAGTCGGCCCAGGAAGGCCGCCAGCATGGTCAGGCGGGTGCGCTCCAGCTCGGTGTAAGGACGGGTCAGGGCCGGGAAGACGAAGTAACCGAACTGGGCGCCCTCATGCTCCACCGCCTGGCACAGCCCGTTGGGCGCTTCCATTGGCGGGCTGAGGACATAGCGTCCACCGGGACGCTTGAGAAAACCCGACGCAATCCCTCCGAGTGCGGCATGCAGGGCCATGCCCTGCAGGCTCTGCATGGCGTCCAGCAGTGCCGAACAGCATGCCAGATCGTCAGTGCCCACGGAGGAAATCATCGTCATCACGCCTCAGTACTGACGCGTGTAGCCCAATTGAAGGCCTGGATCAGACAACGGCAATACACCTCGGCATCAAGGCCGGCCGCATCCAGATCCACGTGGCGCAGCGGAATGCGGCCATCTTCGGAGCGCTCGACCACGTCCAGCAGCTTGCCCAGCCGACCGCTGCGATGCACCAGCGCATTGACGATATCCACCGGCAGCTTGAGCGGCTCGATGATGTCGTTGAGCGGCATGCCCAGCAGGATGTCCAGCAGCGAGAACATGCCGGTGATGAAGGCCCGATCCAGTTCTTCCTGGGTGCAGGTGACCTTCTGTGCCATCGCCTCCATCATCGCCGCACGGGCTGCCGCGCGCGGCAGCAGCGGATTGGCCGACTCGTCGCCGGGGAAGCGCGCATACAACAGCAATTGCAGCCAGCGCTGCAGCTGGCGACGGCCCAGCAGGTTGATGGCCTGGGTGAAATTGGTGATATGCGCCGAGAAGCCGAAGGCGGCCGAGCTGACCAGCTTGAAAAGCTGATAGGACAAGGCCGGATCCTGCTTCAACAGGGATTCCAGTTCATTGGCGTCGGCATCGCGCGCCACCAGCTCAAGCAGCTTGAGCAGGCGCGCACGGGAAATGGAATTCTTTTGCGACAGGCGGCTGTCGGGATGCAGGGCGTAGTCGCCCGAGAACCAGCGGAAACCTTCCACCCGGCAGGCATCGAACTGAATCGCATCGCCCACGTTCTCGGCCAGATGCGGACCGCGCAGGCGTTGCAGCCATTGACCCGTTTCAGGCAGGTGGCCGACACCGGCGTCCAGCGCCATCGATTCGACGAAGGGGAAGACACTGGCCCCCTGTGCCGGCAAGCCATCAGCGATGATGGCAAAACCCCGGCTGTAGAGCCAGTCCAGGGCATCGATCTTGCCGGGATCGACGCAATGTTCGACCGGCACGCGCAATGCGAGCTGACCTTGCGGAATCTCGTGCTGGAATTCCGGCGCGAAGACGGCCGGATCACGCACCGGGATGATGCAGCTCAGGCCGCCCAGTGCGTCATGCAGGTCAAATTCATTGAACAGGCGAGACAGCAAGGCATTGTCGTCTTCCACCGCAGGTGAAATGTGCAGCGACAACGCGGTCCAGACGTGATGAACGTCCGCAACGGGCTGCAAAAACACGAGTGGAAATGGAACGCTTTTATCCTGAACAGCCATATTTTTATCGTGGCGCGCCGCATCGATTTGCTGAGACGCTCTGCAATGTTAAAAGAATATTAACAAGTTTCCCAGCAGAATACTTAATTAAAATTAAATTTTTTCTAAATATACCTGATAAAAGCCACCTTGCAACATGGCTTTACTCTGACAAGAAAATTTCCTGCAAATCATTCAGAAAACGACGTCCGAGATCGCTTGGCCGGATCAAAGCGTGATCGCGATACAACATGCCTTTCTGCTCGGCCAGGTCGAGCGCTTTCCCGATCTGGTTCAAGCTCATGCCGGTACGCTCGGCAAAGAGATTCGGTGAGAATCCTTCGGTCAGGCGCAAGGCATTGAGCATGAATTCGAAGCCCAGGGCATCACGACCGATTTCGGCTTCCTCTTGAATGTGGGTACCGGCCCGGACATGGTCCAGATAGGCCTGGGGATGCTTGTACCGCATCTGGCGCACGATGCGATGCGGGAAGGATAGCTTGGAATGCGCCCCCGCACCGATGCCGAGGTAGTCGCCGAACTGCCAGTAATTCAGATTGTGCCGGGCGCGGCGCTTGGGCTGGGCGTAAGCCGAGACTTCATAGTTGGCGTAGCCGGCAGCATTGGTCAGCTCGGCGATCATGTCCTGCATGTCGGCGCTGGTGTCGTCATCCGGCACCGGCGGCGGATACTTCGCAAAGAGCGTGTTGGGCTCCAGCGTCAGGTGGTACAGCGACAGATGCGGCGGTGCAAAGCCGATGGCCGTGGCGATGTCGGTGCGGGCCTCTTCCAGGGTCTGCTGCGGCAGCGCGTACATCAGGTCGAGGTTGAAATTGTCGAAGTTGGCGTGCGCGATCTCCACCGCCTTGCGCGCCTGATCGCCATCATGGATGCGCCCCAGGGCATGCAGATGCCGGCTGTTGAAGCTCTGGATGCCAATGGAGAGGCGGTTGACGCCGCTGTCCCGATAGGAGCGGAACTTGTCAGCCTCGAAGGTCCCCGGATTGGCTTCCATGGTGATCTCGATGTCGTTATCGAAGGGCAGCAAGGTGCGCAGATCGGACAGCAGGCGGTCCAGGCCGGCCGCCGACAGCAGGCTGGGGGTGCCACCACCGATGAAGATGGTGTGGATCTTGCGTCCCCAGATCAGCGGCAGTGACTGCTCCAGATCACTGCGCAGCGCATCCAGATAAGCCTCTTCCGGGAAACTGCCCTTCACTTCATGGGAATTGAAGTCGCAATAAGGGCACTTGCGCACGCACCAGGGGAAATGCACGTAAAGCGACAAAGGCGGCAAGGCCGTCAGCTGCAGGCTGCCCGGCTTCAAAAAGGCCAGCGCGGCCTGGGCCGGGCCGCTGGCCGCTCGGCTGGCCGGGATATCGGCCGGTACCGGCTTGATCGGGATCATGCCAGCTTCCCGACCAGGGCACGCAGGGCTTGCCCACGATGGGAGACGGCATTTTTCTCGGCCGCCGTGAGTTCGGCAGCGGTCTTGCCCAACGCAGGCAGCAGGAAGTACGGGTCATAGCCAAAACCGCCCTGCCCGCGCGGGTGATCGATGATCTCGCCCTTCCAGAGGCCATCGGCGATGACCGGCTGCGGATCGTCGGCATGACGCACATAGACCAGCACACAATAGTAATAGGCGGACTTGTCGGCATGCGCTGCCAGCTCGGCGATGAGCCTGGCGTTGTTGTTGGCGTCCGACTTGGGCTCGCCGGCATAGCGGGCGGAGTATACGCCCGGCGCACCGCCCAGGGCATTGACGCAGACCCCGGAATCATCGGCCAGCGCCGGCAGGCCGGTCAGGCGGGCGGCATGGCGGGCCTTGGCCAGCGCGTTCTCGACGAAGGTGCCGAAGGGCTCCTCCGCCTCGGGTACGTCGAACTCGCCCTGGGGGCGGACGTCCAGTCCGATCTCGCCCAGGAGACTGGCGAATTCCTTCAGTTTGCCGGCGTTGTTGGACGCCATCACGATCTTTTGCTTGGGCTGCATGTCTGGTCCTGATCTCTACGGAGCGCGCGGGATGGGCATCTTCGCCACCGCGTCTCCAATGAAAAACGCCATGTCGGTGTGGCACATGGCGTTTTTGTTCATATCGCTTCTCAACCGCATTGTACGGCGATTTGCGCCGGGACGTGGCCGGGGCTTACAGGCCCAGGGCCTGCTTCTGCAAGCCGTTGAGCGTGGTGATGCCCTGCTGGGCCAGGTCCAGCAGGCTGTTCAAGGTGGCGCGATCGAACGCCACACCTTCGGCGGTGCCCTGCACTTCGACGAAGTGGCCGCCATCGGTCATGACCACATTCATGTCGGTATCACAATCCGAGTCTTCCAGGTAGTCCAGATCCAGCACCGGCACGCCCTGGTAGACGCCCACCGAGATCGCCGCCACGAATTGCTTGACCGGAATGGTCTCGATCAGGCCGCGCGACTTGAGCACGTTGAAAGCGTCATAGGCTGCCACCATGGCACCGGTGATGGCGGCGGTGCGGGTACCGCCATCGGCTTGCAGCACGTCACAGTCCAGTTGCAGGGTGCGCTCGCCAAAAGCTTCCAGGTCGAAGGCGGCGCGCAGGGCGCGGCCGATCAGGCGCTGGATTTCCTGGGTGCGACCGGACTGCTTGCCCTTGGCGGCTTCGCGGTCCATGCGGGTATGGGTGGAGCGCGGCAGCATGCCGTACTCGGCGGTCAGCCAGCCTTGTCCCTTGCCCTTGAGGAAGCCGGGGACCTTTTCCTCGATGGAGGCGGTGCACAGCACGCGCGTATCACCGAACTCTACCAGCACCGAGCCTTCGGCGTGCTTGGTGTACTGGCGGGTCAGGCGCACGTCGCGCAATTGCGAAACGCTGCGGCCGCTGGGGCGGTGGGAAGTGGTCATGGTGTTCCTTGTCTTGGTCTGAGCGTGGCTGGTCCGGTGGCGGGCCGGCCCACGGGCGCACAATGCGGCTTGTCGGGGGCCAATCGCCGCCAAAAACCGGCCGATTGATGTTTTTGATAGCGCGGCGCCGCCAAACTTCATTAAAATGCGGGCTCCGACCGGGTGGCACCCGGGCAGGCCGCAAGCAGCGCCGGAACATTCAAGTCCGGCATTGTAAAGGAACACGATGCCTGCCGTCGCGGCATCGGTCATCGAACATAGTCCCTGCCCCTCGCCCACCCCACCCGCAACACGATCCGCCGGCGCGCCCTGGCTGCGCCGTCCGCCCGCTTTATGGAGTCCCGACCTTGACCATCTACAGCATGACCGGCTATGCCGTCACCACCCGTGAAACCACTGCCGGCACGGTCACCCTGGAAATGAAGAGCGTCAATTCGCGCTTCCTCGACCTGCAATTCCGCATCAACGATGACCTGCGCGCAGTCGAACCCATGCTGCGCGAAGCCATCATGGGCCGGCTGGTGCGTGGCAAGGTGGAATGCCGTCTGTCTTTCGGCCGCAAGGTCGCCAGTGGCAACAGCCAGGCCCTGAACCACACCTTGATAGGCCAGCTGGCCAGCCTGCAAGACCAGCTGCGCGCCCAGTTCCCCGATGCCGCGCCGCTGTCGATCAATGAGCTGCTGCGCTGGCCCGGCGTGATGGAAGAAGCCGAAATCAGCCAGGACACCCTGCAAGCCGACATCCTGTCCACCATGCAGCAGACGCTGGACGCCTTCGTCGAATCGCGCGCCCGTGAAGGTGCTGCCCTGCAAGCCGTGATACTGGCGCGGGTGGATGCGATGGAAGCCATCGTGGCCCGCATCACCCCGCTGGTGCCGCTGCTGGTAGAGCAATTCCAGCAGAAGGCTACCGAACGCATGACCGAAGCCCTGGGTCTGGCCTTGCAGACCCAGAACGGCGCCGCCCCGGTGGCCACCCGTGAAGAGTCGCTGGAACGCATCCGCCAGGAAGTCACCCTCTACGGCATCCGCATCGACATCGCCGAAGAGCTGGCGCGTCTGTCGGCCCACCTGGGCGAAACCCGCCACATCCTCAACAAGGGCGGCCAGGTCGGCAAGCGCCTCGATTTCATGATGCAGGAACTGAACCGCGAGGCCAACACGGTGGGTTCCAAGGCCGCCGTCAAGGAACTGGCCGATGCCTCCATGGAACTGAAGCTGCTCATCGACCAGATGCGCGAGCAGGTGCAGAATCTGGAATGACGCTGCCACGGCCCCATTCCGCCCCGACCTTGATCAGTTAAAAGACATTTTCAGCGAGGACCCCATGCCCGTCCAAAAACCCACTTCCGGTAGCCTCTTCATGGTGGTCGCCCCATCCGGCGCCGGCAAATCCACCCTGGTCAACGCCCTGCTCAAGCAGGAACCGGCCATCAAGCTGTCGATCTCCTACACCACCCGCCCGCCGCGCCCGGGCGAGGAACATGGTCGTGAATATTATTTCACTGATGCCGAAGATTTCCTGAAGCGTCAAGCAGAAGGCGAATTCCTCGAATGGGCCGAGGTGCACGGCAATTACTATGGCACTTCGCGCCTGATGATTGCCGACCAGATCGCCAACGGCACCGATGTGCTGCTGGAAATCGACTGGCAGGGTGCGCAGCAGGTCAAGAAACAGTTTTCCAATGCGATCGGCATCTTCATCCTGCCGCCTTCCATTGCGGCGCTGGAAGAGCGCCTCAAGAAGCGCGGACAGGATGAACCCCACGTCATCACGCGCCGCATCCTGGCCGCGGGCGGCGAAATCGCTCACTCGCCGGAGTTCGAATATGTTATTATCAATCAAGAATTTGCCGTTGCTTTGTCCGAACTGACGGCAATTGTCCAGGCCGCCCGCTGCCGCTTCCCGCAGCAAGCCGCCCGCAATGCCTACCTCTTCACCCAGCTGGGCATCCACGCGAGCTGAGCGGCACGAGGCGAACCAGCCACCGGCGCCGGACCCATCAATCCACAAGCAAGACCGTCATTCAGGAGTATCACATGGCCCGCATTACCATCGAAGATTGCCTCAAGCAGATCCCCAACCGTTTCCAGTTGACCCTGTCGGCCACCTACCGCGCCCGCCAGCTGCTGCAAGGCCACACCCCCAAGGTGGAAGCCAAGGACAAGCCGACCGTGACCGCCCTGCGCGAAATCGCCGCCGGCAAGGTCGGCATCGAGATGCTCAAGAAGGTTCCGGCCTGACCCTGCTCCGTCCATGAAGCTGATAACGGACCAGTATGAGCCTCACCACTACCGACTCCACCTTATCAGCCGCTGCTAGCTCCAAACGTGCCGCCGGTTCCGGCCGCACCGCATCTCTCCCTGAAGTCGCCCCGACCGCCCACAGCGGCGTGGCGACTTTTGCGCATCTGATCCCCAAGCTTGAAGAGTACCTGACCCCTTCCGAACTGAAGAAGGTCAAGGAAGCCTATCGCTTCGCCGATGAGATGCACCTGGGCCAGATGCGCAAGTCCGGCGAGCCCTATATCTCGCATCCGCTGGCGGTGGCCGAGATCTGCGCTGAATGGAAGCTGGACGCCCAGGCCATGATGGCCGCCTTCCTGCACGACGTCATGGAAGACCAGGGCGTCAAGAAGGAAGAGCTGATCGAACGCTTCGGCGCCTCGGTCGCTTCGCTGGTGGATGGCCTGTCCAAGCTGGACAAGATCGAATTCCAGAGCCAGGTCGAAGCGCAGGCGGAGAACTTCCGCAAGATGCTCCTGGCCATGGCGCGCGACGTACGGGTGATCCTGGTCAAGCTGGCCGACCGCCTGCACAACATGCGCACGCTGGGCTCCATGCCTCCCGAGAAGAAGCGCCGTATCTCGCGCGAGACCATGGAAGTCTACGTGCCCATCGCGCACCGTCTGGGCCTGAACAACATCTATCGCGAGTTGCAGGAGCTGTCCTTCTCGCACCTGTATCCGCTGCGCCACCGCACCCTGTCCAAGGCAGTCAAGGCCGCGCGCGGCAACCGCCGCGAAGTGGTGACCAAGATCATGGAATCGGTCACCAGCACCCTGATCGCCGCCGGCATCCCGGCCCAGGTCGATGGCCGCGAAAAGACCCTCTACGGCATCTACCGCAAGATGCGCAACAAGCACCTGAGTTTCTCGCAGGTGCTGGACGTCTACGGTTTCCGCGTGGTGGTGGACAGCTTCGCCAACTGCTATGTGGCGCTGGGTACCCTGCACTCGCTGTTCAAGCCCATGCCGGGCAAGTTCAAGGACTACATCGCCATTCCCAAGCTCAATGGCTACCAGTCGCTGCACACCACCCTGATCGGCCCCTACGGCACGCCGGTCGAGTTCCAGATCCGCACCACCGACATGCACCGCGTGGCCGAGTCCGGCGTGGCCGCCCACTGGCTCTACAAGGACGACGAGGGCAGCCTCACCGACCTGCAGCAGCGCACCCATGCCTGGCTGCAGTCGCTCTTGGACATCCAGAAGCAGACCGGCGATTCGGCCGAGTTCCTGGAGCACGTCAAGGTCGACCTGTTCCCCGATTCGGTCTACGTCTTCACGCCCAAATCGAAGATCATCGCCCTGCCCCGTGGCGCCACGGCGCTCGATTTCGCCTACAGCATCCACACCGACATCGGCGACCAGACCACCTCGGCCATCATCAACCACGAACCGGCCGCGCTGCGCTCGGAGCTGCACAACGGCGACATCGTCGAGATCATCACCTCGCCGACCTCGCGCCCCAGCCCCAACTGGCTGGGCTATGTACGCACCGGCAAGGCGCGTTCGGCCATCCGCCACCGCCTGCGCACGGCCAATCGCGTCGAGTCACAAGCCGTCGGACGCCGCTTGTTGGGCAACGCTCTTCATACGCTGGGCATTGAACCTGAACTTCCTTCCCATATCGTCGAGCGACTGCTCAACGAATCCAGCGCCAAGACCATGGATGACCTGTATGCCGAGATCGGCATCGGCACCCGCATGGCGCCGCTGGTGGCGCGCCACATCATGACCATGATGGATACCGGCGTGAGCGTGCCGCAGCTCGATCCGGAAGGTCACATGCTGCCCAACAAGCCCGATCCGGTGGTGATCACCGGCAGCGAGGGAGCCTCGGCGCAACTGTCCTCCTGCTGCATGCCGATCCCGGGTGATCGCTTGACCGGCTACCTCAAGCCGGACCAGACCCTGATCGTACACACCCAGGAATGCGACACCGCCAAGCGCCTGCACGAGAAGGAACCCGACCGCTGGATCGATCTGGTCTGGGGCCACGACCTGAACCGTCGCTTCGATTGCCGCATCACCATCCTGATCCACAACGAGCGCGGTACGCTGGCGCGCATTGCCGCCGAAATCGGCGAATCGGACGCCAACATCGTGTCGGTGGCCATGGATGACGAAGGGGGCAATGCCTCGATGAAGTATCTGCGCTTCACCATCCAGGTTGAGGATCGCGTCCATCTGGCGCGCCTCATGCGCGGCATCCGCAAGATTGACAGCGTGGCGCGTATCCTGCGCGAACGCGGCTGAGCCGTCTTGCCTGCCCGCCATGACAAACGCCCGCTGACTGCGGGCGTTTGTCATTGAGCCGGGCCAGGCGGTCGTTCAGGCCACCGCCTTGACCGGCACCGAAATGCCCTTGCCCTCGTCTTCCAGAATTTTCTGGCAAGCCTGCGCACCTTTGTCGGCGATGCCGCGCTCGAGCTTGTCGGCGAAGAATTCGATGAGTGCGCTCACCGCGCTGGGCAACTGGCGCCGGTGCACGTACACCGCATAAAAGCCCATGGTGTCGCGCTGGTAATCCGGCAGGATGTTGACCAGGCTACCGCTGCGCAGATCTTCGGAGGCCAGCATGGTCGGCAGCAGCGCAATCCCCAGGCCGGAGCGCGCGGCCCGCAATTGCCCCTGTGCCGTATTGATGCACAGGCGCGGCACCACCCGCACGCTTTCCGGACCGTGCGGCCCTTCCAGCTTCCACACCGTATGCTGCGGGGCCTGCGAGGTCGCCAGGCAGGCATGTCCGACCAGATCGGCCAAGGTCTGCGGCGTGCCCCTGCGTTCCAGATAACGCGGGCTGGCAATCAGGGCCATGTGACTTTGCACCAGCTTCCTCGCCACCAGGCTGGAATCAGGCAGGACACCGCCGCGAAAGGCCAGATCGATACCCTCGGCAATCAGATCGGCACGACCATCGTTGAGCACGAACTCCAACTGCACCTTGGGATACAGATACATGAACTCGTGCATCCACTCGATGGAAAAATTGTCGAAGAAATCCACCGGCGCCGCCACCCGCAGGCTGCCGGAGGGCTCGCCCTGGCTTTCGGTCAGGCTGACGCTGGCGTGTTCGATGTCTTCCAGACCCGGCGCGCAGCGCGCGAAGAATTCGCGTCCCGCCGCGGTCATGTTGAGCTGGCGCGTGGAACGTTGCAGCAGCCGCACCCCCATGGCCGCCTCCAGCGCCTGCAAGCGGCGACTGATGGTATTGGGCGGCATGGACAGCTTGCGCCCGGCCGCTGCAAAGCTGCCGGCGCGCACCACATGGACGAACAGCCAGATGTCGTTGAGGTCTAGCATGGCGATAGTCGATTCCCACCAAAAATGGATCAGTGAAATGCGATTCTCGCATCTATTGGAAGAAATGAAAACTGGGTATCGTTGACCCCAATGCAAACGCCCTCATTGGAGGCGTTGCCCACCGAACAACGAAAGGACATACCATGAGCACTCTCCTGCACATCGACTCCAGCGCTCGCAGCGGCGGTTCCATCTCCCGTCAACTGACCGCTTCCTTCACCCAGCAATGGCAAGCCAAGAACCCCGGCGGCAAGGTGGTGCACCGTGACCTGGCGGCCAATGCCCTGCCGCACCTGAGCGAATCGCTGCTGGGTGCCTATTTCACCCCGGCTGACGCTCGCAGCGCCGAGCAGGCAGAAGTGATCAAGCAGTCCGACGCCCTGGTGGACGAGTTGCTGGCCGCCGACACCATCGTCATCGGCGTACCGATGTACAACTTCGCCCCGCCGTCGACCCTGAAGGCCTGGATCGATCACGTCTTCCGCGCCGGCCGTACCTTCAAGTACACCGAGACCGGCCCGGTCGGCCTGGCCACCGGCAAGAAGGCCGTCATCATCCTCTCGCGCGGCGGCAAGTATTCCGAAGGCCCGATGGAAGCGCTGGACTTCCAGGGCAAGTACCTCAAGGGCGCGCTGGGATTCATCGGCATCACCGATGTGGAACTGGTGGTCGCAGAAGGCGTATCCATGGGTGAAGAAGCCGCCAAGGCAGCCGTGGCCGACGCGCAAGCCAAGATCAACGCTGCGGTCTGATCCTCGCCTGAACAATTCCCTGCAACGGGGCGCGCCGCCAACGCGGTGCGCCCCGTTGGCTTTGGAGCGTCTTCAATGGTTGCCCAGGTCCTTGTGCATGCGCCGCAAGCCCAGCCAGACGCAGGCCGCCACCACCGGCACCACCAGGCCCGTGGCCAGGTCGGGATTGATGGGCAGCCCCGCCGCCTTGGCCGCCTTGCCGGCATAACCCAGCAGGCCGATCACGTAATACGAGATTGCCGCCACCGACAGGCCCTCCACCGCCTGCTGCAGCTTCAGTTGCTGGGCGGCCCGGGCATTCATGGATTCGAGGATCTGGCGGTTCTGGCGCTCCTGCACGATGCCAATGCGGGTACGCAGCAGGTCGTTGGTATGGGCGATGCGCTCGGCCAGTGCTTCCTGGCGACGGGCGATGGCCTGGCAGGTGTTCATGGCCGGGGCCAGGCGACGCTCCATGAATTCGCCGATGGTGGGCACCCCTTCGATGCGCTGCTCGCGCAATTCCTCGATACGCGCCTGCACCAGACGGAAATAGGCCTGCGAGGCCGAGAAGCGATAGCTGTTTTCCAGCGACAGCTTTTCGATCCGCGCAGCCAGCCCGGTGATCCTGCGCAGGATGCGCTCATCTTCGGCCATCTCCTCGGGCGTGCCGCTGGTGGATTGCTCGGACTGCACCATGGCGGCCGTCAGGGCGGCCAGATCACCTTCGATCTCGTTGAGCAAGGGACCGGACTGCTGGGCATGCGGCAAGCCCAGGAGCGCCATCATGCGGTAGGTCTCGATCTCCAGGATGCGTTGTGCCAGACGTCCGCCCTGCAGTTCACGCAGGCCGATGTCACGTACCACGAAACGCGAGAAACCATCCGACTGGATCTGGAAATCGGTCCAGATCTCGCCACCCTGCAAGACCTTGCTGGAACTCATCAGCTTGCCCTCGAAGATGCGCTGCATCTGGCGCGCGGTCGCAGCCGTATCATCGGCGCCCGGCTCGACCACCACGTGGGCGGCCACCATCAGCTTGCCCTTGAGTCCCAGCAACCAATGCTGCGGAATATGCGCCAGCGGCGCGCGGGCGAAGGCCTCATCGGTGCCCAGGTCTTCTTCATGGGCCTGGGCGAAGGTATAGGTGGCGAACTCGGTGTGACATTCCCACTTCAGGCGAAACCGCCCGAAATCGTGATAGAAGTGCTTGGCCTCGCCACCCGGCGCCACCACGCCGAAATGTGCGCACAGCTCGTCCAGCAGGGCATGCTGGGCACTGGCGTGACGGCCGCTGTTACCGTCCTCGCGCACGTAGACGGCCAGGTGCGTGAGGGTTTCCGAGCGCGTGAGCTGCAGAAAGGGGCGCGAATGCACCTCGGCGGCCAGGACGACGCGCTGCGGGTGATTCAGGCTGGCAAAGACGATGGACATGAAGGTTCTCGTGGAGGATTGAAATGGGGTGTCCCCGGCGCCGGGAGCATCGCTGACGGCAGCGGCCTGCCCCATGCAGCGGGCACCGATGCTACTGCGGCGCCGGGTAGGATACTTCCAGGATGCTCAGTTGCTCCACGCCGGACGGGGTCTGCAAGACCACCTCGTCGCCCTCGCGCGCCTTGGTCAGTGCCCGCGCCACCGGCGAGATCCAGCTGATGCGCCCCTTCAGGGGATCGAGTTCATCGATGCCGACGATGGTCACGGTGTGCTCTTCGCCGCGCTGATTTTCGTAGGTCACGGTGGCACCGAAGAAGATCTGGTCGCTGCCATGGTGCACCGAAGGATCGACCACCTCGGCATTGTCCAGCCGCTTGGTCAGGAAGCGGATGCGACGGTCGATCTCGCGCAGCCGCTTCTTGCCGTAGAGGTAGTCGCCGTTTTCGGAACGGTCGCCATTGGAGGCAGCCCAGGACACCACACGTACCACTTCCGGCCGCTCTTCATCGATCAGGTGCAGCAGTTCATCCTTGATGCGCTGATGCCCCTGCGGGGTCATGTAATTCTTGCTGCCGGGCGGAATGGCCGGCAAGGCGATCTCGTCATCGTCGTCGGCACCGTCGGATTCTTTTACAAAAGCCTTGTTCATGCTGGAGTGGAGTTGGTATGCAGGTTTGCGCTTATTGTAGCCGCATGCGGGGGCGTGCAACGGTACAGTTGCGTCCATTAATGCGCGTAGCACTGTGTCAGGCTCGCCCTTTGCGGCGCACTCGGCGATAATCTGCACTCGCGCCTGCGCATGCTCTCCATGCCAGGTCCTCCAACTCGCCTGCTTGCGCCCATGTCTTCCATCGCTCCCCGCTATCGCATCGGTCTCATTGCCAACCGCGCCCATCAGGACGCTTCCGATTCCGCCCTGGTCCAGTTGCTGACCGGCTCGCGCCATCGCATCGAAAGCCTGCAACCTGAACTGATCGTGGTCGGCCGCACGCTCGATGCCATCGGCCAGATGAATCTGCTGCCCGGCTACGAACACCTGGTACGCTTTCCCTATGGTCGTCATGGCGGCCTGATGAAGCTGGTCTCGCGCACCGTCGATCCCGATCCGGAGCGCACCCTCGATGCCGTGATCTACCTGATCGACCCGGTCGATCCCTCCTCCACCTTCCCGGAAGCGGTGGCCCTGAAGCGCCAGTGCGTGATCCACGGCAAGCCCTTCCTCTCGACCCTGGCGGGCGCCCAGGAATGGTTCGAGCTGGAAGCCCTGGCCAACGGTGCGGCACCGGATAGTTTCCTGGATGATCGCTTCCATCTGCAAGACGAAGGGATTGCCCTCATCGCCCACGACGCCATGAAGACGCGCATGTTGGAACTGGCCGAAAAGCACTTCGAGGTGCTCGACCAGTTCGCCTTCCGCTGCGCCACCGGCACCACCGGCGGCCTGCTCAACCAGTTGGCCATGAAGAAGAAGGGTGAAGCGGGCCGCCACTGGGTCAAGCCCTTCCTCTCCGGCCCCCTTGGAGGCGATGCCCAGATCGCCGAACTGATCCTCGAACGTCAGTGCCGCCGCGTACTGTTCCTCGAAGACCCGCACGTAGCCCGCCAGCACGAAGCCGATATCCAGCTGCTGGAACGCGCCGCCCGCACCGTCACCGGCTACGCCTCCTGCATGAGCGACGTGAAATGGGGGGACCGCTGGCTCTCGCTCATCAAGGCGCGCGCCGTCTGATTGCCGGATGACTGACGCCACTGCGCCGCCGCGTCGGCCCTCCCGCTGGCGCCGACGCCTGCTGGCCCCCTTGATCTACACGGCGGCCCTGCTGCTGATGCTGGAAGAATGGCTATGGGAGGCTACCGAGGCCGTACTGGCGCGTATCCCCGACTGGCCCTGGCTGGTCCGCCTGCAGCGCTGGGTGGAACGACGCTCACCCTACGCGGCACTGGCGGTCTTCCTGGCGCCGACCTTGCTGCTGCTGCCGGTGAAGATCCTGGCACTGCTGTCGATCACGCACGGCCACCCTACCCTGGGCCTGATCATCGTGCTGGCCGCCAAGGTGCTGGGCACAGCCCTGGTGGCGCGCATCTATGCACTGACAAAGCGCAGCCTGTTGTCGCTGGCATGGTTCCAGCGCTATCACGACCGACTGCTCGCGCTCAAAGCCAGGCTCACGGCGCAATTGCAAGCCACGGCGCTGTGGCAGCGGGTGCAGCGCCTGCTGCGGGCGGTGAAGACCTCCATCGCCACCCTCAGACACACACTGGCGGCCCGCATGACCACCGCGCCTACAGCGCCGTCAGCCCGGCTGTTGCGGCTGCTGCGCCGGCTGGTGGCCCGCATGCGTAGCAAGTAGATTCAGGTTTCTGATCGCAGAAATGAAGCGGGCTGCAAAAATGCAGCCCGGATTTTCATGGCGATATGGGTTCTCCGTCGGCAACGGCGGGCTCAGTCATCGTCGTCATCGTCATCGATGTAGCCTTCCGGAGGGGCAGCCATCTGCATGGTGGCATGCTGACCGATGTTGTTGTTGGCGATACTGTTGCCCCACTCAAAGGCCTGTTTTTCGGCGGCAAAGAAATCGTCCGCCGACAGATGCAGCTCTTCCAACAGGCGCTGCATCTCGGCCTGGTCGGGGGCGCGCAGCTCGGTGCACTCCACCAGGCGCAGCACGGTGCCATAGAAGCCGGTGCGGCGCAGCAGCGCTTCGCGGATCTCGGTGCTGACGGTAATCTGGCGCAGCACGGCCTCCATGCTCATGCCGAAGAGTGCATCGACCAGTGACATGATGCCGACCGTGAAGGCCATCTCCGACATCTTGCGACGACCCGGGCGAATCCTGGCGGTGATCAGTTCGAGCATCTTGCCGCGCGTGGCCGCCAGGATCATCAGCGGCGACATGGCATGGGCGCGATCCTTGTCGGTATTGGCAAACAGCAGGATCTGCAGCCAGCGCTTGAGCTGTCGGCGACCCAGCACGATCAGCGCCTGGCCCAACGAATCGATGAATTTCTGAAAACCGTAGACGGGCGTGTTCACCAGCCGCAGCAGCGTCAGCGACAAGGCCACGTCGCGCTTGATGTAACGCACGATCTCGGCATTGTCGACATTGCGCACCAGAAGGGTCAAGAGGTGCATGATGATCATCTTCGAGGCTTCCAGCTTCTTGCCCTGGAGGATCATCGGCTTGGCGAAGTAATATCCCTGGAAGTAGTCGAAACCGAAGGTCATGCAGTCATTGAACACTTGCAGGCTCTCGACCTTCTCGGCCAGCAGTTCCTTCTGCGCCCGCTTGAAGTGCACCGACAGCTTGAGCAGCTTGCTGGGATCGACTTCCATGACATCGATCTTGATGATCTTCACCAGCGGCAGCAGCTCTTCGATCTCCTGCGATTCGGCCACCACGTCGTCCAGCGCAAAGACGTAACCGGCCGCCACCAGTTCACGCACCCGCATCACCAGCTCGGGCGTCACGCGCACTGTCTCCAGGATCTCCAGCACCACCTTGTCGGCCGGCAGGAAATAGATGAAGTCGCTCATCAGCACAGCTGCATCGACATTGATGAAGCCGTGCAGATTGCCGATCACGTTCGACAGCCCCAGCTCGGACGCATGGGCAATCACGGCTGCGGTGGCCGTGACGTCATCCTTCACATTGGCCGGACCAAAGGCGGCACTGCGAAACAGCAGTTCGTAGCCGATCAGGTCTTGCTCACGGCTCAGGATGGGCTGGCGCGCCAGGAAGAAATCCAGGGCCTGGTGTGCGGGAAGGGGCGATGCGGTTGGGTCGGCGGACTGGTCTGACATGGTTGTTCTTCTACGGGCCCCTGGTGTTGCGATCTATCTTGACGTGCAGCAATCCGCTTATTGTATGCCGATTTGGCATGGTTTCAGCGACATTGCCGCCACTCCCGGTGAAAAAATCACGAATATTCACACGCCAGACCTGCATGGCTCAGTTTTCGCCCGATTCGAGCAGATACTCTGCGCTGTCGTCCACGCCCAGCACCTCGATCAGGTAGGGCATGACTTCCTTCAACTGCGCCTCCAGGGTCCAGGGCGGGTTGAGGATGAACATGCCGCTGTTGTGCAGGCCGAAGCCATCCGGCGCCGGGCCATGGATGGCCAGGGTGACATTGAGCCAGCTTTTGGCGCCCAGGCGCTTGAGACGCTCGGGCAACTGACGTGATTCATTGCGTTGCAGGACCGGGTACCAGACCGCGTAGGTGCCGGTGGGGAAGCGGGTGAGCGCATCGGCCAGTACCTGGGCCACATGGGTGTAGTCACGCTTGTCTTCATAGGGCGGGTCGATGAGCACCAGGCCGCGCCGCGAGGGCGGCGGCAACAGCGCCTTGAGCCCCTGGAAACCGTCTCCCCGATGCACCATCACCCGCTTGCCGCGCGCGGACGGACGCTGGCCCTGGGCGGCGGCGTGGGCTTCGAGCTTGCGGAAGTTGTCTTCCAGCACCTTCACTTCGCTGGGGTGCATTTCGAACAGGCGCAGGCGATCCTGCTCGCGCATGGTCTTCTCGGCGCAGTAGGGCGAACCGGGGTAATAGCGCATCTTGCCGCTGGGATTGAGCGACCTGACCAGATCGACATATTCCTTCACCACCGCCGGCAGGTCCTTGCGGTCCCACAGCTTGGCGATGCCGGTTTCATATTCGGCGTTCTTGCTGGCGTAATCTCCATCGAGCGCGTAGACGCCCGCGCCGGCATGGGTGTCGATGACCATGTAGGCAGTGTCTTTCTGCCCGAGATAGCGCATCAACTGGATGATCACCATATGCTTCAGGACATCGGCATGGTTGCCGGCGTGAAAAGCGTGGCGATAACTCAGCATGGAAAATTCACTTCTAGGATGGGGGTTGAAATCGGATGACGCACGGATGCGAATGCAGTTTGCGCCAAGACCACCGATAAGGCGGAAACGTTTCGCATTTTATCAAGGATAAGTGAGCAGTTGTCGGACTACTCTGTCATTGTTACAAACAACGCCTGCCGCAGCGCTCCGCCCTGCACTGGTGCGGGTCGCTGCGGATGCGCGCCGACATCCTCAGTTGCCGGCGCGATCAAGGCGGAAATAGGCATCCAGCAGCGAGGTCTTGAAGACCACGCCCAGCAGGCGCGGATCGTCGGCGCTGGCGATCACCGGCAGGCGCTCGCCCTGGTGATCGAGGAACAACTGCAGCGCTTCGCCCAGGGACATGTCAGGCGTGACCTCATGCAGGAAATGCGGCCGCAGGAAATCGCGCGCCACGCGGCCTGTCGCTTCCTTCTTGTCCAGCAGCCAGGAGGTGATGTCCTGCAAGGCCACCACACCCTGGTAGCGCTCTTGCGCATCGACGATATAGACATACTTGACCGGATACTTCAGGAACAGCGCGCTGAGCTCTTGCAGACTGGCCGTCTCGGGCAGTACCGTCTCCGCCGGCCGGATCAGCTCGCTCATCTGGGTGCCGCGCAGGCGCAGTCGCTCCTCGTTGTCATGGTGGCGCTTGAGGGTGATCTCGTACATCGAGCGACCATCGACGCTGCGCGCCACCACATAGGCCACCACGCAGGACAGCATGAGCGGCAGCACGACCTGATAGCTCAGGGTCATCTCGAAGATCATCAGGATGGCCATCAGCGGCGCATAGGACGCCGCCGCCAGGAAGGCTCCCATGCCCACCATGGCATAGGCGAAGGGCTGCGACATGTGGAAGGGCAGCAAGGCCTGCGCGGCATCGCCGAACAGGTAGCCCACCGCCGCACCGACGAAGAGCGTGGGCGTAAAGATACCGCCGACCGCCCCCGATCCGACCGTGATGGCCGTGGCCAGCACCTTGACCACCAGCACCACCAGCACTGCCTGCCACAGCCAGGTGGTATGCAGCAGCGAATTGACCAGGCTGTAGCCATTGCCCCAGACCTCCGGCACCTCAACGGAGATCAGCCCCACCAGCAGGCCACCCACGCCCAGTCGCACCGGCAGCGGCAGCCTGAACCTGGCGAAGCCCTGCTTGCCCAGTTCGAGCACGCGCAGGAACTGCGGCGCCAGAATCCCGGCCAGCACGCCCAGCACCAGAAACAGCAGCACTTCCCAGCCGCCGATCTCGGGGAAATACGGCATCTGGTAGCTGGCACGGTAGCCGGGCAGTTCGCGCATGGTGATGTTGGCCACCACCGAGGCCACCACGACAGGGCCGAAGCTTTCCATGACCAGCGAACCGAGCACAATCTCCGTAATGAAGAAAGCGCCCGCGATGGGCGCGTTATAGGCCGAGGTAATGCCCGCTGCGGCCCCGCAGGCCACCAGCAGGCGCAGGCGAGATGAAGGAAAATGCGAAAACTTGCCCATCAGCGACGCACACAGTGCCGACAGCTGCACCATGGGACCTTCGCGGCCGATGGAGCCTCCCGAGGCAATCGAGGCCAGCGAGGAAATGCTGCGCAAGAGCGTATTGCGCACGGGGATGGCGCCATCGCCGATGGCCACCGCTTCCATGTAGTCGCCGCCGTTACCGGCCGGCGTGCGCTTGGCCCAGACCAGGAACAATCCGGCGACCACCCCGCCACAGGCCGGCAGCAGCAGGCGCACCGGCCAGGACAAGCTCTTGGCGATATCGACGAAGCTGCCATCGTGACCGGTCAGCCAGATCTGCAGCAGCGCAATACATTCGCGGAAGGCAATCGTGGCCAGCGCACCGACGAAGCCGGCCAGCGCGCCCCACAGCAGCATGGAATGGTTTTCTGACACGCGGCAGGCATTCAAGACGCGCAGCCGGGACTTGATCCAGAGTTCACGCATCGTGACCGTCACCCTCTTCATCGCGCGCTGCATGGCCGGCGTCGTCAGGGGCGCGCATGAGCCCCTGCAGATGCGCGAGATCGGCGGCGATGCTGGCCGCCGCCTTTTTCTGCATGCGGCGATAGCGCGCCAGCACTTCCTGCCCCAGCTCGGTCACCGCCGCCCCGCCCCCGCGTGCGCCCCCGGTGGCGGTGGCCACCAGCGCACTGGCAAAACAGCGGTTCATCTCCTCCACCAGCAGCCAGGCACGCCGATAGGACATCTGCATCTCGCGCGCCGCCGCGGAAATCGAACCGGTCTGCGCGATCGCCTGCAGCAGGTCGGCCTTCCCCGGGCCGAAGGCAATGGTCTGCCCCTGCATCACGCGCACTCTTAGGGTCTTGGAATCATTCATGCGCGTGATTGTACTAGCGGGCAGACAAAGCGGCGAGGCAGCTGCACGCAATTGACGTTCGTTATATCCTTGCGTATATTTCGCCGACTTGACTTGCTTCGCTTTTCTGCCTTTTTCTTCAGTTGTCACGACCAAGGACTGCATCATGTTGAAAACCGCCCGCCTCAAGGCCGCCCTGGGCGCCGCCTGCGCCGCCACGCTGCTGCTGGCTACTACCAGCGCGCACGCCACCGACCTGGTGGTGTCGGCGGCAGCCAGCCTGACCAATGCCTTCAAGGAACTGGCACAGAGCTTCGAACAGCAGCATCCCGGCGTGAAGGTCATTACCAACTTCGGCGCCTCCGACATCCTCATGCAGCAGATCGTGCGCGGCGCTCCGGCTGACGTCTTCGCCTCGGCCGACCAGACCGCCATGGACAAGGCCGTTGCCGCAAAGGCCGTGGACCCGGCCACGCGCAAGACCTTTGCCGCCAACCAGATCGTGCTCATCGTCCCGCACGACGCCAGGGAGCAACCGGCCACGCTGGCCGACCTGACCGGCACGGCCTACCAGCGCATTGCCCTGGGCAATCCGGCCTCCGTCCCCTTCGGCCGCTACACCAAGGCAGCGCTGGAGCAGGCCGGACTGTGGACGCAAGTACAGGCCAAGGGTGTGCTGGCCGAAAACGTGCGCACCAGCCTGGACTACGTGGCGCGTGGCGAGGTCGATGCCGGCTTCGTCTTTGCCACCGATGCGGCCATCATGCCCGACAAGGTCAAGGTCGCCCTGCGCATCCCGTCCACCACCCCGGCCACCTATCCAATCGCCGTGACCACCGGTAGCCGGCAACAGGCGCTGGCGGCGCAGTTCGTGGCCCATGTGCTGTCGGCCAACGGACAGGCGGTGCTGATGCGCTACGGTTTCCAGAAACCCTGAAGCCCCGACGCGGCGCGCCTGATGCACCCGGTCTGGATACCCCTGCTGCTCTCGCTGAAGGTCGCGGGACTGGCCACCCTGCTCAATCTGGTCCTGGGCGTGGCGGCGGCCTTCGGCCTCTCGCGCTGGCGTTCGCCGCTGCGCGACTTCATCGATTCGGTATTGACCCTGCCGCTGGTGCTGCCGCCGACCGTACTGGGCTATTACCTGCTGGTGCTGTTCGGCCGCCGTGGCGCGCTGGGCGCCTGGCTGGAGCAATGGGGCATCGAGCTGGTCTTCACCTGGCAGGGGGCGGTGCTGGCCTCCACCGTCGTGGCCTTTCCGCTGGTACTCAAGGCGGCGCGGGCGGCCTTCGAGAGCGTGGATCACCAACTGGAGGATGCCGCCCGCGTACTGGGCGTGTCCGAAGCGGGCGTGTTTTTCCGCGTCAGCCTGCCGCTGGCTGCGCGCGGCATCACGGCCGGCGTGCTGCTGGCCTTCGCGCGCGCGCTGGGCGAGTTCGGTGCCACGCTGATGGTGGCGGGCAACCTGCCGGGGCGCACGCAAACCCTGTCGGTCGCCATCTACGAAGCCGTGCAGGCCGGTGACGACGGCACGGCCACCTTCCTGGTCGTGGTGACCTCGCTCACCTGCATCGTGCTGTTGATGCTGGCCGGGCGTCTGATGCCGGACCGCGCGCGGCTGCCGCTCCGTTAAGATTCTTCCTCTTTTCTCCTGTTACCTGAACGATCACGTGAGCGTCGACCTCCACCTCCAGAAGCAACTGCGCGCCGCCGACCGGGTCTTTTCGCTCGATATCACCCTCGCCTCGGACAGTCAGCGCATCGTGCTCTACGGTCCCTCGGGCTCGGGCAAGAGCCTCACGCTCAAGGCCATCGCCGGACTCATGCGGCCTGACAGCGGCCACATCCGCGTGCAGGGACGCTCGCTCTTCGACAGCGCGCAAGGCATCGATGTACCGGTGCAGGAGCGCAACGTCGCCTATCTGTTCCAGGATTACGCCCTCTTCCCGCATCTGACGGTGGCGCAGAACATCGCCTTCGGCCTGGCGCGCGGCAGTTTCAACCTGCGCCTCCCGGCGCAACATCCCAAGGTGCGCCAGTGGCTGCAGGCGTTTGAACTGGAAGCCATCGCCCACAGCCGCCCGGCCCAGATCTCCGGCGGCCAGCGCCAGCGGGTGGCACTGGCGCGGGCGCTGGTGGCCGAACCGGACATGCTGCTGCTGGACGAACCCTTCTCGGCCCTGGATCTGTCGCTGCGCCAGCGCATGCGCAGCGAGCTGGCCGAGCTGCAAACCCGGCTGCAGGTGCCGATGCTGCTGATCACGCACGATCCGGCCGATGTACAAGCGCTGGGGCAGACCGTCTTCGAACTGCGCGACGGTCGCCTGCATCACGGCTGATCGCCCCAACAGGGACGAAAAAAAGCCGCACTCTTGTGGAGTACGGCATCAAGTTCGGGGATCACCCCACCGGCCCGCGCAAGGATGCGGGCCGGTTTTCCTCACACACATTCACTCAGGACTCGGAACTGTCTCGCTTCAGGCCGCCTTCTTGGCCTTGTCATCGAAGAATTGTTCATCTTCGGTCGAACCGTGCAGCGCCGTGGTCGACGACTGGCCTTGCTGGATGGCCTGGGTCACGGCGTCGAAGTAGCCGGTGCCGACTTCGCGCTGGTGCTTCACCGCGGTAAAGCCCTTGGAGGCGGCAGCGAATTCGGCTTCCTGCAGTTCCACGAAGGCCGACATCTGGTTGCGGGCATAGCCATGGGCCAGATTGAACATCGAGTAGTTCAGCGCATGGAAACCGGCCAGCGTGATGAACTGGAACTTGTAGCCCATGGCGCCCAGCTCGCGCTGGAACTTGGCGATGGTGGCATCGTCCAGGTTCTTCTTCCAGTTGAAGGACGGCGAGCAGTTGTAGGCCAGCAGCTTGCCCGGGAACTTGGCATGGATGGCTTCAGCGAAGGTCTTGGCGAAAGCCAGGTCGGGCTTGCCGGTTTCACACCAGACCATGTCCGCATACTCGGCATAAGCCAGGCCACGCGAGATCGCCTGATCAATGCCCGGATGGGTCTTGAAGAAACCTTCGACGGTGCGCTCGCCCGACAGGAAGGGCTTGTCGTTGGCATCCACGTCGGAAGTCAGCAGGTCGGCGGCTTCGGCATCGGTACGGGCGATCACCAGGGTCTTGGTGCCCATGACGTCAGCGGCCAGACGGGCAGCGTTGAGCTTCTCACAGGCTTCGCGGGTCGGCACCAGCACCTTGCCACCCATGTGGCCGCACTTCTTGACCGAGGCCAGCTGGTCTTCGAAGTGCACGCCGGCGGCACCGGCTTCGATCATCGACTTCATCAGTTCGAAGGCATTCAACACGCCACCGAAACCGGCTTCGGCATCGGCCACGATGGGCGCGAAGAAGTCGATGTCATCACGGCCTTCGGACCACTGGATCTGGTCGGCGCGGGCGAAGGTGTTGTTGATGCGCTTGACCACCATCGGCACCGAGTTGGCCGGGTACAGCGACTGGTCGGGATACATTTCACCGGCCAGGTTGGCGTCGCCGGCCACTTGCCAGCCAGACAGGTAGATCGCCTTCAGACCGGCCTTCACCTGCTGCATGGCCTGGTTGCCGGTCAGCGCGCCCAGGGCGTTGACGAAGGGTTCGTTGTGGACCAGGTTCCAGAGCTTGTCGGCACCGCGCTTGGCCAGGGTGTGCTCGATCTGCAGCGAGCCGCGCAGGCGGACCACGTCGGCAGCGCTGTAGTTGCGCTTGATGCCCTTCCAGCGCGGGTTCTCTGCCCAATCGCGTTCCAGGGCCTGGATTTGCTGTTCACGTGTGCTCATGTGGATCTCCTTGTTGGTCAATATGAAGTGGCTTGAAACCGGATGAAATCGTTGATTCCATGACTTCATAGTAGGCCTGGCGGCGCGGAGCAACAATGTCTTATATAAGATATCTGTAAAATTTTTATACCAATTAAATCAATAACTTAAACACTCTATTTTGCGATACGAAACGAAAATCCGGAGAATGAAAAAGAATTTTGATGCAGCGCACTCGAGCTTTTCACAATACGAAATGGCGATTTCGTATCGTAAAAAAGACGCCGATATGAAACCTCTTGCACGCGTATTGTTCATAGCAACGCGATCATTGATGATGCTTTTTACCGATCCGGGCCGCCAAGGCGGTACGAAATCAGCTTTTTTGTTCATCTTGCCGCTTGTTTAACTGTCTTTCTTCACCCGATGCACTCGGGTTGTCTAATTGGAAAAGAAGGCAGAGAATAAGCCCCTGACTCATTCTAGAAACGGCGATGCAACGCCGCCCTGTCTACATGCACTACGCCCTGGACATTCGCACCTTCCTCTTCAGTCATTATTTCTATACGGGTGTGCGGATCGCGATCGGGGTGGTCGGCCTGACCCTGCTGGTGTTCAACGTGGCCGACATGCCGACCACGATGACGGTCTTCCTCGGTGCACTCTGTACCAGCCTGATGGACCTGCCCAGCCCGCTGCGCCACAAGTTCAACGAAATGCTGGCCGGGGTGCTGCTCTGTACCGTGGTCATGCTGGTCATCAGCCTGTGCGCGCCGGTGCCCTGGCTGGTCAGCGCCATGATGGTGGTGGTGAGCTTCTTCGCCAGCATGATGGTGGTCTATGGCAAGAAGACCATGCCGCTGCAGTTCGCCGCGCTCATGGTGATGACCCTGTCGATGGAAAACCAGGTGCCCATCACCGATGCCTTCCTGCATGCGGCCCTGTTTCTGGGCGGCGGGCTGGGTTACCTGGCCTATTCGATGACGGTGTCGTGGTTCCTGCGCCGCCGCATCAAGCAGCAGGTACTGGCCGAGGCGCTCTTCGAGCTGGCGCGCTACCTGCGCATCAAGGCCGACTTCTACGATGTCAGGCACGACCTGGCCAGCCAGTTCAACCAGCTGGTGCGCCAGCAGATCGTGGTGGCCGACAAGCAGCAAGCCTCGCGCGACCTGATCCTGCGTGATCTGCATACCAAGCAGGATGGCCTGCTGGTGCAGGTGCACCTGTCGATGCTGGAGCTCTATGAACAGGTGCTCTCGACCCACGCCGACTATGCCTTGCTGCGCCAGCACTTCGGCGAGTCCGACGTGATGATCTTCCTGCGCGACCTGGCGACCAAGGCGGCGCAGGATATCGAATCGATCGCCTATGCGATTACCCGCAAGAAAGCTTCCGAACCCAGCGTGAACTACAAGGCCGAACTGCGCGCCGTGCAGTTCGAGATGCAGGAACTGGCCCAGCCCGGGCCGCGCCAGGCATCCCGGGAAGCCCTGACCCTGCTGCGGGTGACCTACAACAAGATCGGCGACATCATTGAATTCATCGGCCAGTTGCACCAGGCCACGCAGAACCCGGTGGATCCCTTGCCCATCCTGCCGGGCTCGGACATGACGCCCTTCCTGACCCAGCAGAAATTCAAGTTCAACATGCTGCTGGTGAACCTGCGCTGGCAGTCGCCGATCTTCCGCTTTGCCATCCGCGTGGCGCTGGCGGTGACCACGGGCCTGTGGATCGCCGACCACCTGCCCTACATGTCGCACGGCTACTGGATCGTACTGACCATCGTCATCATCCTCAAACCCAATTTCAGCGCCACCAAGCAGCGCATGTCGGACCGCCTGATCGGCACCATCATCGGCTGCCTGATCACCATGCTGATCCTGCGCTTCGTGCACAATCCGCTGGGCCAGCTGGCGGTCCTGTTTGCCGCCAGCGTGGCCGCGCCCGCTTTCACCTACATCAAGTACCGTTACACCGCCATTGCCGCCTCGGTGCAGATCCTGATGCTGCTCAACCTGCTGGTGCCGGCCGGGCATCAGGGCGTCATCGGCGAGCGGCTCATCGATACCATCATCGGGGTGCTCATCGCCACGGTCTTCAGCTACGTGCTGCCGGCCTGGGAGTACCGCGACCTGCCCAAGCTGCTGCGCAACGTGCTCAAGGCCAGCCAGCGCTATCTGACGGCCAGCCGCGACCTGCTGGAAGGCAAGGTCAAGGATGACTTCTTCTACCGGGTCTGCCGCAAGGGCTTCATGGACAGCCTGGCCGCGCTCATCTCGGCCCTGGTGCGCATGATGGACGAACCGGCCACCAAACAGCGCGCCGTACGCGAACTGAACCGCTTCATCGTGCAGAACTACCTGGTGGCGGCCCACATCGCCGCCTTGCGCCTGATGCTGCGGCGTCATCAGGAGAACATGCCGCACAGCGCAGTGACCCGGCTGATCGAAGAAACCTACCTCGAAGCCAGCCAGCACCTGGCCGAAGCCCAGCGCCTGCTGGCGCCCCAGCCGAGAAAGCGCGGCGGTGCCGTGGTGGTGGCGCCCGAGGCCGCCGAGGACAAGGCCCTGTCGGGCAAGATCGAACTGATCGGCCCGGTCGCGCCGGAACCGGTGCCGGTCGAAGCCAGCGCCTGGTCAGGCTGGGACAACCTGCGCCGCCGTACCAGCCTGCTGAATCAGGATCTGAAGGAAATTGTCAGCCAGACTGCGGCCATCGATCAGGTACTGCGCAAGGCGCCGGACTGAGCGGCTGCGCGGGCAGGAACAAAAGCCCGCGCGTGGCGGGCTTGCGGGTGTACCAGGGAAACTGAAGAAAAACGCTCAAAGTTGGCTGCGCGACACCAGCACTCCATCCACATCGGCATAGATCCAGTCGCCGGGATGCACGGCCACGCCGGCGATGCCGACCTTGATATCGGCATCCCCTGCCCCCTTGCGGAAACTGCGCTGCGGATGGGTGGCCAGTGCCCGGATACCGACCTCGCAGGCATTGAGTTCAGCCGCATCGCGCACACAGCCATTGACCAGGATGCCGGCCCAACCGTTGTCCTGGGCCAGTTGCGCCAGGTTGCCACCGACCAGCGCGCAGCGCAGACTGCCGCCGCCATCGACCACCAGCACCTGACCATTGCCCGGGGTCTCCAGGGTTTTGCGCACCAGCACGTTGTCCTCGAAGACCTTGAGCGTCCTTGCCGGACCGGCGAAGACCTGCCTGCGGCCGAAGGAGGCAAAGATCGGTGGCAATACGTGCAGCGTCCCGGCGGCCAGCTTGTCTTCGTTGGCGTCGCACAGGTCGCAGGTGGCAAAGCTGGCAAGGGTCATGAATTTCTCCGGAACGTTCGATGGGATGGATGGGATGGTCGGGAGCTGCGGCTGCGGTTACACCGACAGGATGCGATGCAGGCGCTTCTGGTCGAACATACGTGAATCGGCCACCCGCAGCAAGGTTTCCACATCCAGGCCGTCGTCCGGGTAGAGCGACACGCCCACCGACGCGTCCACGGTGTAGCGCTGGCCATCGCGTCCCTCGATGGGCTTGTTGACGGCGTGGCGGATCTTGTCGGCAATGCTGCGCGCCACTTCCATCTCGGTCACGCCATGCAGGTAGACGACGAATTCATCACCGCCGAAGCGCGCCACCGAATCATCATGGCGCAGGCTATGCTGCAAACGATCGGCGATGGCGATGAGGACCTTGTCGCCCTCGTCGTGGCCGTATTCATCGTTGACCGCCTTGAAGCGGTCGAGATCGATGAAGAGCAAGGCGAAATGCAGTGGTACGGCCTGCGAGCTGTTGCGACGGCGGAAATCGATCTGGGCGATCAGCGAATCGCGATTGAGGACGTTGGTGAGGCGGTCGGTGCGCAGGTTGCGCTCCATTTCCACGAAGCTTTGGGCGAGCTGGCCGATTTCATCGTTGCGGTCGATGTTGAGCGCCGGGAAGGGGCTGCCGTTGCCGATGCTCTTGGCCGCCAGGGTCAGCTTGCGGATGTCGCGCAGCACCCAGCGCAATAGCAGGAAACCGATCACGAAGGTCAGGCAGACCGCCATCAGGCCCAGGACCAGGGTCTGATAGACACCGCTGGTCACCGATCCCAGGAAGTCCGAGCGCGGTGCCGCGCTGATGGCAAGCCATGCCAGCCCGGCCGGATCGCGCACCAGGCGGAACGCCACCTCGATCTTGCTGCCCTGGCTACGTGCGCCCAGCAGGACCAGCCTGTCGGGCTCGCCCGGGTGCACGCTCAGGTAGCGCCGCACCTCCTCATAGGCTTGCCGAACCAGCAGCGAGCTGCTCTGGCTGGCATTGAGCCGCAAGGGTTCGCCGCCACCCTCGCCGGCCTGGTAGATCGGTTCATCCAGGGAGGTGGCCACCATATCTCCCTTCAACTCGGTAACAAAGGCGACCCCCTGCGCGCTCAGCGGTACCTGGCGCAACAGATCGGTCAGCTGCTGCAGGCCGATGCTGCTGTTGGCCACGCCCAGCAGGCTGCCGTCCTCGGCGTAGATCGGCTTGGACAGGTTGATGCCGACAATGGCCTTGTTACGGTAATCCACATAGACCGGTGACCAGGTCTCCCGCCCTTGCTGCACTGCCTGCAGATACCAGGGCCGCTTGCGTGGTTCGTAGTCCTGCACGGCGGTGAGCTTCATCTCGGTGCCGGGACCACGCAGGTAATACACGAAATTCTTCTCGCCCGGCTCGCGCACGCTGTACATGAACAGCGAAGGCTGCTCCTGCTTGATCCCCAGGAAACTCCCGTCGGCGCCGCCGAAATAGACGTAGCTGGGCGCGTCGAAGAGCGAATTGGCCAACCACAGGCGGTCTTCCAGCTCCTTGCGACTCTTGGGGAAAGGCAGCGCAGCGGGCGCCTGCCCGGCCTCGGCCGGCGGTACCGGCGGCGGTGCGATCACGTTGAGGGTTTCGCGGGCACCCATGGTCTGCCGGGTGATGGCCTGGCTCACGCGCCCCATCACTTCGGTGAGCGCATTGCGCGCCAGGACCTCGGTGGCGTCATCGCCGGCCCGATACAGAAACCAGCCGATGGTCAGCATCAGGCAGACCATCAGGAAGATGAACGGCAAGATGAACAGCCGCTGCAGGGACGATCGCTTCAGAATCGCCCCCATACGCCGGTGCTGCTGACGTGACCGCAATTGACGGATATGACCATGAATTCCTTGCTGCCAGCATGGCAAACCGACCCGGCCGCAGCCGCGCTGGCTTGCATCTTTCATCGATGGCGCACCGGTCTCGATAATTCAGGCGCGTCCCCCTAAGACTGAAGTAAATATCACATTCCCCCTCTCTCGGGGAGGTTTTTTTGCAATGCGGCGTAATAAAGCACGACCGTCAACCTCGCCAGGACCCGCACTGGGCGCGGAGGAATGGAAATTCACCTGGCATTCTAAATGTATTACAACTTTCGGGAACGCCTGTCCAACACCAGGACTTGTCCTTGCACCTTTATTGCCACAAGCGTCATAAAAAAGCGGCGGGACATGAACATGTACCCGCCGCTTCTGCCCCTGCCGGCGCAGGGGCCTTCACCTCGATGACGCAGGCCCGGGCCTGCTCCTTCAAGCCTTGCTGAAGACCAACTGGCCGTTTTGCACCGCCACGTGGACCACGTCCTTGGGACCGAACTGGCCGGCCAGGATCTGCTTGGACAGCGGGTTCTCGATCTCCTGCTGAATGGCGCGCTTGAGCGGTCGGGCACCGTAGACCGGATCGAAGCCGGCCTCGGCGATCTTCTGCAGGCCGGCCTCGCTGATCTCCAGGCCGATCTCCAGCTTGGCCAGGCGCTGCTCCAGGATGCGCAGCTGGATCTTGGCGATGGCGCCGATATTCTTGGCGTCCAGGGCGTGGAAGACCACGATCTCGTCCACCCGGTTGATGAATTCCGGACGGAAGTGCGTACGCACCTCGGCCATCACTGCCAGCTTGACCAGCGCCGGATCGCTGTCTTCCATGCTCTGGATCTTGTGCGAACCCAGGTTGGAAGTCATGACGATCACGGTGTTCTTGAAGTCCACGGTGCGGCCCTGGCCATCGGTCATGCGGCCATCATCGAGCACCTGCAGCAGCACGTTGAAGACATCCGGGTGCGCCTTCTCGATTTCATCGAGCAGGATCACGCTGTAGGGCTTGCGCCGCACCGCTTCGGTCAGGTAGCCGCCCTCCTCGTAGCCGACATAGCCAGGCGGCGCGCCGATGAGACGGGCCACGGAATGCTTCTCCATGAATTCGCTCATGTCGATGCGGATCATGGCTTCCTCGGTATCGAAGAGGTAGGAGGCCAGGGCCTTGCACAGCTCGGTCTTGCCCACGCCGGTGGGGCCCAGGAACATGAAGGAACCGTAGGGCTTGCTGGGATCGCCCAGACCCGCGCGGGAACGGCGAATGGCGTCGGAGACGGCCACGATGGCCTCATCCTGGCCGACCACGCGTTCATGCAGCACGTCTTCCATATGCAGCAATTTTTCACGTTCGCCCTGCATCATGCGTGAGACCGGAATACCGGTGGCGCGCGCGACGATCTCGGCGATTTCTTCGGCGCCCACTTGCGTACGGACCAGCTTGGGCTTCTCGTTCTTGACGCCTGCCGCATCCTTCTTGTTCTGCACTTCCAGGGCGGCTTCCAGCTCGGCCAGCTTGCCGTACTTCAGTTCGGAGACCTTCTGCCAGTCGCTCTTGCGGGTGGCCTCTTCCATCTGCAGGCGCACCTTCTCGATTTCTTCCTTCAGTTGCTGGCCGCCCTGGGCAGTCGATTTCTCGGCCTTCCAGATTTCTTCCAGGTCGGCATATTCGCGCTCGAGCTTCTCGATCTCTTCCTCGATCAGTTGCAGGCGCTTCTGCGAGGCTTCGTCCTTCTCGCGCTTGACGGCTTCGCGCTCGATCTTCAGCTGGATCAGGCGACGGTCGAGCTTGTCCATGACTTCCGGCTTGGAGTCGATTTCGATCTTGATCTTGGAAGCGGCTTCGTCGATCAGGTCGATGGCCTTGTCCGGCAGGAAGCGGTCGGTGATGTAGCGATGCGACAGCTCGGCGGCCGCCACGATGGCCGGGTCGGTGATGTCCACGCCATGGTGTACCTCGTATTTTTCCTGCAGGCCGCGCAGGATGGCGATGGTGGCTTCCACGCTGGGCTCGTCCACCAGGATCTTCTGGAAGCGGCGTTCCAGCGCGGCATCCTTCTCGATGTACTGGCGGTATTCATCCAGGGTGGTGGCGCCTACGCAGTGCAGTTCGCCGCGCGCCAGGGCAGGCTTCAACATGTTGCCGGCATCCATGGCGCCTTCGGCCTTGCCGGCACCGACCATGGTGTGCAGCTCATCGATGAAGACGATGGTCTGACCTTCGTCCTGGGCGATTTCCTTCAGGACCGCCTTCAGACGCTCTTCGAATTCGCCACGATACTTGGCGCCGGCCAGCAGGGCCGCCATGTCCAGCGACAGCACGCGCTTGGACTTGAGGCTGTCCGGCACCTCGCCATTGACGATGCGCTGGGCCAGGCCCTCGACGATGGCGGTCTTGCCCACGCCGGGTTCGCCGATGAGTACCGGATTGTTCTTGCTGCGCCGTTGCAGCACCTGGATGGCGCGGCGGATTTCATCGTCGCGACCGATCACCGGGTCGAGCTTGCCGGCGCGGGCGCGCTCGGTCAGGTCCAGGGTGTACTTCTTGAGAGCTTCGCGCTGGCCTTCGTCCTGTTGCGAGGACACCGAGGCACCGCCGCGCACGGCCTTGATGGCGGCTTCCAGCGACTTGCGGGTCAGGCCGTTCTCGCGGGCGGCACGGCCGGCCTCGGACTTGTCGTCCGCCAGGCCCAGCAGCACCATTTCGCTGGCGACGAACTGGTCGCCATGCTTTTGCGCTTCCTTGTCGGCCAGGTTGAGCAAGGCCACCAGCTCGCGGCCGACCTGCACTTCGCCGCCGTTTCCGGACACCTGCGGCAGGCGCTTGACGGCCGCCTGCAAGGCCGTGGTCAGGCCATTGACGTTCACCCCGGCGCGCTGCAGCAGCGAGCGGGCGCCGCCGTCATCCTGGTTCAGCAGTGCCAGGATGAGGTGAACGGGTTCGATGTATTGATTGTCGTGGCCGACTGCCTGGGATTGCGCATCGGCCAGCGCTTCCTGCAATTTGGTGGTGAGTTTGTCGAGACGCATGGTTCGCTCCAATTTTTCAATGAGATGAAAGTTGGGCCTGCGCCTGCGATTTTCAAGCAATGATCGTGCCGTCCGTTTTGATCTGCATCAGGTCGCGCGGAGTGATCATCCGGCCAATGCACGATAGCTTGCAAACCCGGCAACACAGAGCACGATGGAACCCAGCAGATGCAGTCCGGAGTGGCCGATGGCCCACAGGTAATCACCGCGCTGCAACAGGATCATGGATTCGGCCGTGAAGGTCGAGAAGGTGGTCAGTCCGCCCAGCACCCCGGTGACGGCAAATAGCCGCCATTCGGGCGCCAGCGCCGGATGCTGCTCGAAATAGGCCACCAGGAAGCCGATCACGTAGGCGCCGATCCAGTTGGCCGCCAGCGTGCCCAGCGGCACGAAGTGACCGTCGACGTTCCAGACGACCGAAATACGCCAGCGCAGCCAGGCGCCCAGTGCCGCTCCCATTCCCACAGCCAGCCATCCCATGGCGCTCTCCCTTGATTGATCAGGCCAGCTGGCCGCCGCGCAGCGCCAGGCCCTGCATTTCCTCGCGCAGGCTGCCCAGGCGTTCCAGGGCCTGATGATCTTCCTGCAAGGTCTTGTCCACCGTTTCGTGCATCCAGTCCACCCAGGTGCTGATCTTGGCATCCAGATACTGACGGGAAGGATACAGTGCATAGACGCCCATGTCCTGCAGGCGATGCTGCGGCAGCACCCGTACGATGGTGCCGGCGCGCAGGGCGTCCACCGCCGAATAGATGGGCAGCACGCCAATGCCCATGCCTTCGCGGATGGCGGTGAGCATGGCCTCGGCCACGTTGACCTGGAAATTGCTCTTGACGGCAATCACCGCCCCGCCTTCCGGCCCTTCCAGCACCCACTCGTCCAGCGGCGAGATGGGGCTCACCAGTTGCAGGCAGGCATGATTGAGCAGATCGGCCGGCTGCTGCGGCACACCGTATTTATCCAGATAGGCCGGTGCAGCGCACAGCATGCTGAAGGTGGTACCAAGCTGGCGGTAAATCAGGCCGGAATCGGGCAATTCGCGCGCCAGCACCAGCGAGACGTCATAGCCCTCTTCGAGCATGTCCGGAATGCGCTGGGCCAGCGTCAGCTCTACCGCCACGTCCGGATAGCGTTTG
Organism: Herbaspirillum sp. C9C3; assembly: GCF_013359625.1. Lineage (NCBI taxonomy): Bacteria > Pseudomonadati > Pseudomonadota > Betaproteobacteria > Burkholderiales > Oxalobacteraceae > Herbaspirillum > Herbaspirillum sp. C9C3. Next base: position 244,435 of record NZ_JABFMQ010000001.1, on the reverse strand, counting down.
TGGTAGCCCGAGATCGACGGGATCACGTAGCGCTGCCCGAAGCTGGTCATGGCATGGATGCGCAGGCGCCCGGAGGGCTTGACGTAGGCCGCACTGGCCTCGGCCTCGGCTTCGTCGACATAGGCCATGATCTGCTGGCAGCGCAGCAGATAGCGTTCGCCCGCTTCGGTCAGGGCGATGCGCCGGGTGGTTCGGTTCATCAGGCGCGTGCGCAGATGACGCTCCAGATCGGCCACCGCCCGCGAGACATGGGCCGTAGTCAAACCCATCTGCTGGGCCGCCTGGGTGAAGCTGCCAGCCTCGACCACGCGCGCGAACACGCGCATGTTTTGCAGGGTATCCATCGTTTTCCTATCACTGTACAAGGCGCAGGCATGCACAGACACAACACTGCCGGCAAAAAGACGCACTACGCCACGGCAGCATTGTTACTCAGAATGGAGCAATCATTATTGCTGTATTCGATATAAACCTTTGCCAAATAGCGGATTTTTTCTGAGATATTTACAAAATAGAATACGTAACTTCTGATATTTGCATATTTTTGGATAATTCCATGACACGTATCGCCTTCTCCAAGCTGCCCGCGCTGAGCGTCATTGCGCTTTCGCTGACAATGGCCGGCTGTGCCGACCAGGGCGGCATCCAGCCACAGGCCCAGGTGCGGGACGTGGCCGTGCTCGATGTCGGCCAGGCCATCAGCCGGGCCACCAGCGAGGCCGGTTGGCCGCAGCGCGCCTGGTGGCAGGCCTACGGCGATGCGCAACTCGATGCGCTGGTGCTCCGCGCGGTGGCGGGCAATCCCGGCATGGCGGTGGCCGCAGCCCGTGTGCGCCAGGCGCAGTCGATGGCCGTGGTGGCGCATGCCGGTGAACTGCCCGGCGCCCAACTGGATGTGGCGGTCGGCCGCAAGGACTGGTCCGACAACGTCTATTACGGTGCAGCCTTCCGCGACAAGCTGACCTGGAACAACACGGCGACCCTGGGCCTGTCCTACAACGTCGACCTGTGGGACCGCAACAAGAACACCACCCTGCGCGCCCAGGATGAAATGCACGCCGTGGCCGCTGATGCACGCGCCGCCCAGTTGGACCTGGAAGGCAATGTGGTGCGCACCTATGTGCAACTGGCACTGCAATACGGGCTGCTGGAAAACACCGAAGCCATGCTCAAGCAAGAGCAGAATATCCTCGACCTGGCCCGGCGCCGCTTCACGGGTGGCCTTGGCACCCAGCTGGAGATCACCCAGGCCGAAGCGCCGCTGCCGGAAACCCGTCGTCAGATCGAAGCCCTGCAGGAAAACATCGCCCTGATCCGCAATCAACTGGCCGCGCTGCTGGGCGCCGGCCCCGGTGCCGCCGACGGCATCACCCGTCCGACCCTGCAGTTGCACAGCGCCCTCAGCCTGCCCAGCGTGCTGCCGGCTGATCTGGTGGGTCGCCGTCCGGACATCAGTGCCGCCCGCTGGCGCGTGGAGGCGGCGGCCAAGGGCATCTCGGTGGCCAAGGCGGCCTTCTATCCCAATATCAACCTGCTGGCCGGCATCGGCCCGGCGGCGGCCGGCGGCGGACTGTTCTCCTTCCTCTCCGCGCCCAATCTGCAGACCACCTACGGCCCGGCCATCTCCCTGCCGATCTTCGAGGGCGGGCGCCTGCGCGGCCAGCTCGGCGCCGCCAGTGCCGGGTATGACATTGCGGTGGAGCACTACAACGGCCTGCTGTCGCAGGCCTTGAAAGGGATCTCCGACCAGGTCGTGACCCTGCAATCGGTAGTGCGCCAGCAGAAGCAGGCGCAGGAATCAGTGCGGGCCGCACAGAAGAACGTGGACATCGCCACCCGTGCCTACCAGCGCGGCCTGACCGACTACCTCAACGTGCTGCATGCGCAAACCCAATGGCTGCGTCAGCAGCAGATCGTGCAGCAATTGCAGGCACAGCGACTGGCCGCCTTTGCGGCCCTGCAGACGGCGCTGGGGGGCGGCATCGACGATGAAGCACCAGCCAGGGTGGCGGCGCAATGAATACCCCTGCCCTTTCCCTGAAGGCCCAGTTGCGCGAGGCTGCCACCGACTGGTGGCGCAGCGATGCAGCCACCTGGGTCTATGTCTTCAAGATGGTCTTCGCCGGCCTGCTGGCACTGGGCATCGGCTATGGGCTGGACCTGGAATCGCCGCGCTCGGCGCTCATCACCGTGTTCATCGTCATGCAGCCGCAAAGCGGCATGATCCTGGCCAAGAGCTTTTATCGGGTCATCGGCACCCTGGTCGGCTCGGCAGCCATCGTGGTCTTCGTCGATCTGTTTGCACAGACACCGGAACTGTTCCTGCTGGCCTCGGCGCTGTGGATCGGTCTGTGTACCGTGGGCTCGGCCCATAACCGGAATTTTCGTTCATATGGCTTCGTGCTCTCGGGCTATACGGTCGCCCTGATCGGCCTGCCCTCGGCCCTGCATCCGGCCATCACTTTCGATTCGGTGATGACGCGCGTCAGCGAGATCATGGTCGGCATCGTCTGTGTCGGCCTGGTCAGCGCACTGGTGTTCCCGCAGGCCAGCGCACCGGGGCTGGTACGCGTCATCCGTGGCCGCTTCACGGCCTTCGTCGATCTGATCAGCGCCACGCTCGGCGGCAGCGCTGACCGCAAGCAGCTCGAAGCCGCCAATGCCCGCTTCGTGGGCGACATCATCGGGCTGGAGGCCATGCGCAGTTCGGCCATCTTCGAGGATCCCGAAGTACGTCTGCGCAGTGGCCGTCTCACACGCATGAACAGCGAGTTCATGGCCCTGTCCACCCGCATGCACGCATTGCACCAGTTGATGAACCGCTTGCACGCCAACCCGGCACCCGGCGCACAGGTGGTGATCGACGCCCTCTCTCCCTACTACCGCGAAGTACAGCCCCTGCTCACCCGCGCCAGCGGGGAGCCGGTCATGAGTGCGCTGGACGCCGCCGATGCGGCCCTGAAGCTGGACGCCTACAAGCGCGAGCTGCCGCGCCGCGTGCGTGCCACCCGCAACACGCTGTCCGAACAGTGCCAGAGCGACAGCGCCATGCTGGACTTCGATACGGCCTCCGAGCTGCTCTATCGCGTCATCGAGGAACTGCACGCCTACACGCTGACCTATGCCTCCCTGACCCAGCGCCACCACGAGCGCGAGCAGTGGGAACATTCGTATGCCCCCAAGACCAGCATGACCACCGCCCTCATTGCCGGTGCCCGTGCGGCCATCGTGATGCTGGCCCTGGCCGGATTCTGGATCGCCAGCGGCTGGCCCAGCGGTGACGTGGCCGTGCTCAACGCCGCCGCCTTCTGCGCCATCACCTCGGCTGCGCCCGATCCGGCCAAGGCCACCCGGACGGTTGCCATCGGTGTGCTGTTTGCCGCCGTGGCCGGTTACGTCTACACCTTCCATATCCTGCCGCGCCTGGATGGGTACTGGATGCTGGCCAGCGCCTTGATGCCGGTACTGATGCTGGCCGTCTACCTGACCACCCGTCCCGCTTATGCAGGTTACGGCCTGGGGATCTGCATTTTCTTCCCCTTCCTGGCGGTGCCGGACAACTTTGCGCACTTCAATGCGGCGGCTTATCTGAACGAATCGGTGGCGCTGGTGATCTCCCTGCTGGTCACGGCCGCGGCCTTCATGGTGCTGCTGCCGCCGACCACTGACTGGACCGTGCGCGTGCTGGAGAGACAGTTGCGCAAGCAGGTGGTCGATGCCTGCTTCGGCAAGCTCGCTCATCTGGCCCTGAAGTTCGAGAGCGGCACCCGCGACCTGATGCACCAGATCACCATGTTCACCAGCAGCCGTCCGCTGCTGCGCCAGAAGGCGCTGGGCTGGATGTTCGCTACGCTGGAAGTGGGCCACGCCATCATCGAACTGCGTAACGAGCTGCAAGGCATTCGTACGGAAGCACCGGATCTGCTGCCGGCCTCTGCCTATGCTGCCCTGAACCGCCTGCGCGAAGCCATCCCGGCGCTGTTCGCCCGGCCCTCGGCGGCGAGCCTGGCCACCGCCCTGGCCGCCAACGATGCCACCATCGCCGAAGTCCAGGCCGCCATTGGCCCGCATTACCGCGAACGCAGCCAACGCCATCGTCTGCAACGCACCTTGAGCTATCTGCATTTCATCCGTACCGCCCTGCTCGACGAGCAATCGCCGCTGCACACCATGCGCGCCGGGGCTGCGCACAATACAACGGGAGCCCGCCATGCCACGTGAGATTTCCTTCTTCGACGCCTACATTCCGACCGTCCTGCTGCTGGCCGTGGTGGCCGCCGTGCTGGCCATGCTGGCCGACCGCGTGCTGGTGCGCCTGGGCTTCTACGAGCTGACCTGGCATCCGGCGCTGTTCCGGGTGAGCCTGTTCGTCTGCCTGGCGGCCTTGCTGGGGCTGGCGGTATACCGCTAGCCAGGCGCCCCTGACGCACGCATCCCTTACGAAAAGATAAAGAAACAAACAGGAGTAGTTCACCATGTCGGTCAAATCGATTTTCCGCGTTCTCATCACCTCGGCCATCTTCCTGCTGGCCATCCTGCTGGCCTGGAGCCTGTGGCAGCATTACATGCACTCGCCCTGGACGCGCGACGGTCGCGTCCGTGCCGAGGTCGTCAACGTCGCTCCGGATGTCTCCGGCCAGATCGTGGCATTGCCGGTCCGTGACAACCAGTTGGTCAAGAAAGGTGACCTGCTGATGGAGATCGACCCGGCTCGCTACACGCTGGCGCTGCAGCAGGCCGACGCCGCCGTCACCGCCCGCAAGGCCGAGCTGGAGGTGCGCAAGGCAGAAGTGGACGCTCGCCGCGCCGAGCTCAACATGCGCCGTGCGCAAGCCCGCCGCCGCGCCGATGTGGACGCCCTGGTGGTCTCGCGTGAAGCCCGCGAGGATGCCGGCAGTCAGGTCACCGCCTCGCAAGCCCAGCTGGAAGCGGCCCAGGCCCAGCTGCAAGGTGCCCAGGCGCAATACCAGGCAGCCTTGTCGCAACGCGATACCGCCAAGCTGAACCTGGAGCGCACCAAGGTCTTCTCACCGGTGGATGGCTACATCACCAACCTGAACGTGCGGCGGGGGGACTATGCCGCCGCCGGTGCGGCCAAGATCGCGCTGATCGACAGCCATTCCTTCTGGGTCTATGCCTACTTCGAGGAAACCAAGCTGCCACTGCTGTCCATCGGTGACCGTGCGAAGATCCAGCTGATCAACGGCGCCTCCATGGAAGGCCACGTGGACAGCATCGCCCGCGGCATCTATGACCGCGACAACCCGCAGAGCCGCGAACTGACGGCCGACATCAACCCGACCTTCAACTGGGTCCGCCTGGCCCAGCGCATCCCGGTGCGCATTCACCTGGACAAGGTGCCTGAAAACGTCTTGCTGGCCTCGGGACTGACCTGCACGGTGGTGCTGGAGCCGGGCAGCGGCAAGCAGCAGCCGGTAGCGAAGAATTGATGACCTTGCAGTGAGATGAACCGATGAGGCGACCTGGCGACGGGTCGCCTTTTTCATGGGCGCTTGCGCATCACGGCCCCGACGCACATGCCGACCGGCTTGAGCAGCTTGTCGGCCGTGGCCAGGGTGGGACTGGATTCACCGCGTTCAATGTCCTGCAGGGTACGGGCCGATACGCCGCACACCTTGGCATATTCGGCGATGGTCAGGCGCAAGGTGGTGCGAATCTTGCGAACCACGGCCGGTACCGGCAAGGTGGGATCGGCGGCCAGTTCATCGAAGAGTGCGCGGCGCTCTTCCATCTGCTCGATGGCGCTCAGGGGTTTGAAGCGCTTGTCCATTCAGAGCGCCTCCAACTGTGCCCGTACCTGGTCCACGGTAGCCGCCAGCGGATCGAGGAAAGTGCCTTCGATCCCCAGGCTGCGGCCATATTGCAGCAAGTCCGCCAACGGCAATGCCATCTCACGCACGGCCGACCTGACCGGTAACTGTTCGATCTGCGCGGCTTCGCAGGCCTGCGTGATGACGCTGGCCCACTGCGGTGAGCCCCCATCGTCACGCTCCCAGCGCATGCGCCGTGCAATGCCATCCGGATGCAGCCACATCGGGGCAAAGTCGAACAGCGGCGTGAGGCCGATCCGCCCCTGCGCATCGCGCCGGATGGCGGTATTGCGGGCGTGATTGTCCTTGTTGCGCAGGACGATGTTGGCGATGTCGCGCTTCAGGTATTCGATGATCTCGGGGAGCGGATCGGTGGCGACTTCACCCAGCCTGGCGCAGACAGCATTGTGTGTGGGAATGGCCGCAAAGCCCGTCACGCCGCACAGGGAAGCAATGCTTTCCTGGGCGTGGCGCACGACTGAGGTCCCGCGCACTTCGCGGTCAAAACGGGGGATGAACAAGGCCTTGCCATGCAGTTCCAGCGCGCCGTGGACCTTCAGGCCCAAGTGCATCGCCAGCTGCATGTAGGGTGCCTCCAGACGCAGGATGTGCGCCAGATCCGGGTCGGGCCCGCGTCCGAACTTGACGATGTAATGGCGCTCGGCTTGCTCATCGGGCAAGGCGTGGTCGAGGTAGAACAAGCCATCACGGGCACGTGTGAGCAGGATCTTGGGCCATTCGCCCTGTACCCCCGACGAGCCCGCCAGGAACAGGCCATGCTGGGCGAGGTATTCATTGAAGTCTTCGGAGCGTGCAGCGATGTCCTCCATCGCAAAGCCGCGCAGCTGCGGTCCGCTGCGCGCCTGCGCCCACTCCCAGGCTTCCTGCACGCGCAAGTTGCCGATGGGATTGCCTGCGCCAGCACACAGCAGCGGCCAGTCGGCGCTGGCTTCGGCGCGCTCATCCAGCCCCAGCTGGCGCAACAGTTCGCCACGACCGTAACCTTGCGGCAGCAGATCGATCAGGCAAGCTGGCCAGCGCGCCTCACCAAGGCTCTCCAACCCCACCGGCACGTTCACCGACAAGGCCGCAGCATCGCGCCTGCCCATGTAATCGATGGCGTGCACGGCGTCATAGCTGAAGTAAGTCGAGGCCGCCATGCCCAGCTCGACCGGCGCAGTCAACGACAACGCACCGGCCTGCCGCCAGGCCCCGTCGATATGAACTTGAAGTGTGCAGGAAGTCTTCATATACACATCATACTATCATCATTGAGCCGAAAATCCATGCCAATCGTGATAGTTTGATGTGCAAATGGCCTTTTACTACTCCGCAAACACCTGCCACACCAACCATACATTGGCCGCCGAAATGGTCACAAAGAGCAGCCAGGCCACCGCGCTCACCCACCAGCGATTGACCAGGTCGCCCATCAGATCCCGGCGGCTGGTGAGGCGGATCAGCGGATACATGGCAAAGGGCAGCTGCAGCGACAGCACGACCTGGCTGGCGACCAGCAGCTTGCCTACCGAATGCGGTCCCAGGGTGAGCACGCCGATCAACGCGGGCACCAGGGCCAGCGCGCGGGTAATGACGCGGCGCTGCCAGCAGGGAATCTTGAGCTTGAGAAAGCCCTCCATGATGACCTGCCCGGCAATGGTGCCGGTGAAGGTCGAACTCTGTCCGGAAGCGAACAAGCCTACGCCAAACAGAATGGCGGCCATGGCCGACCCGGTGATGGGGTCCAGCAGGTGATAGGCCTCATCCAGCTCGGCGACCTGCGTATTGCCGCTCTTGTGGAAGGCCGCTGCCGCCAGGATCAGAATGGTGGCGTTGATGACCATGGCGATCAACAGCGAGACCGTGGTATCGACCCGCGTGTAGCGTACCGCCTCCAGCAGCGACGCCGGATCACGCTGCACGCTGCGGGTCTGAACGATGGAGGAATGCAGGTAGAGATTGTGCGGCATCACCGTGGCACCGATGATGCCGATGGCCAGGTACAGCGGTTCGCGGCTGGAGATGGCCTGCAGCGAGGGGACGAAGCCCTGCATCACCTCATGCCAGTCCGCCTTGACGAAGGCCAACTGCGCCAGCAGGCAGGCGGCGATGGTGATGACCAGGCCCAGGATGATGGCCTCGACCTGGCGGAATCCCCTGCCCTTCAACCCCAGCACGATGAGCGTGTCCAGCGCCGTCAGCAGCACGCCCACCGGCAGCGACACTCCCAACAGCAGGTTGAAGGCCAGCGCGCAGCCCAGCACCTCGGCCAGATCGCAGGCGATGATGGAGAGCTCGGCCAGCACCCACATGCCCTTGCCCACGGCCGGCGGATAGTGCTCGCGCGAATGCACTGCCAGGTCCTTGCCGGTAGCGATGCCCAGCCGCGCGCACAGGCATTGCAGCACGATGGCGGCCAGGCTGGAGAGCATCACCACGAACAGCAGCTGGTAACCGAACTGTGAACCTGCCTGGATCGATGTCGCCCAGTTGCCGGGGTCCATGTAGCCGATCGAGACCAGCAGGCCCGGCCCCACGTAGATGCGCAGCTTCTGCCAGACCGAAGCACCGCGCGGTACGTTGACGGTACCGGCGACTTCGGAAGGGCAGAACGGAGCCGTGGCCGTCGTGGGCAAACCCGGGATGCGGGGAAAGCGGAAAGTGAATGGCAAGACGAAAATCCCCTTTTGTGCCGTTGATGGCGTCGCCGGGATCAACGTCCCGGGCGATGCTGCCTTATTGCGCCCACTTGGCCAGCGCCGTGTCGTCGCTCTCGCGGGCGTCGACCCAGCGTGCGCCGTCCGGCGTCTGTTCTTTCTTCCAGAACGGGGCCTGGGTCTTGAGGTAATCCATGATGAATTCGCAGGCGGCAAAGGCTTCGCCGCGATGCGGTGAAGTGACCGCCACCAGCACGATCTGCTCGCGCGGCTGCATGGGACCGACGCGATGGATCACCAGCGCATCGAAGATCGGCCAGCGTGCCTTGGCTTGCTCCACGATCTGTTCCAGGGCGCGCTCGGTCATGGCCGGATAATGTTCCAGCTCCATTTCGGACACCGCCGCACCGTCGTTGAGATCACGCACCGTGCCTACGAAACTGACCACGGCACCGACGCGCGGATTGGACAGGCGCAGCTGCGCCACTTCAGTGGAAAGATCGAAATCGGCAGTCTGGACACGGACGGGCATGGCGGCAGAGGAAATGAATGCAGGCTGCGATTCTACCAGCGTCTGGATCACCGACCAGGTCGCCTAAGTATGGCCTGAGCAGTTGGGGATCAGCCCGCAGCGCCGGAGTCTTCGGTCTTCTGCCAGACGCTGGCCAGCCACGGCTGCTGCTCGCGCGGCAAGCCGTCGGGGCGGTAATAATGCCGCAATTCAACGAAGCCCGCTGGCACCACATAGCGCCGCCAGCCTTCCAGGCTATGCCAGACCCCATAGCGCGGACCGCTCCAGCCTTCCAGATCATTGCCGCGCGGATTGGAACTGAAGAGGATGCCACCCGGCTTCAGGCTGGCATGCAGCTGTCCCAGCACGCGCGGCAGCTCGGTGGACGGCACGTGAAACAGCGAGGCATTGGCAAAGATGCCGTCAAAGCGTGCCAGCGGCAGATCCAGCTGCAGGAAATCCTGATGCAGGACTTCACAGCCGCTGGCCGCGCGCGCCATCTCGACGAATTCGGCCGTGCCGTCCAGCCCCACGGCCACATGGCCACGCCGGGTGAATTCGATCAGGTCTCGTCCCGGACCACAGCCGAGGTCCAGGATCGTGAACGGCCCCTGCCCGGCTGGCCCCGACCTGGCGTGCAGGGCATCGAGCAGGGCCGCCATGTTCTGGCTGACGTCATGATCCCAGGTCCCCTCGCGGAAACTTTGCGCGTTGCTGCTGTAGTGCGCAATCGTGCCCACTACCGGATCGCGACCGGTGCTCATGTCAGCCCCCGGTGACGGGCGGGAAGAAGGCCACCTCGCCACCATCGACGATCTCGGTATCGGCCTCAGTCATTTCATGGTCGTAGGCCATGCGCAGGTTCTTTTCCGGTCCCAGCACTTCGGCCCAGATGCCGCCCCGGCCCATCAGGAAGGCGCGCACGTCGCCGACGGTCTTGACGCTGTCGGGCAGCTCGATGATTTCCTGCGAGGTCTGCAGGGCTTCGCGCACGCTGGCGAAGAAACGGAGTTCGATTTTCATGGGATGTCCTTGATGATGGCAGCAGACCCTCAGTGGGCGATATGAATCTTGCTGCGAATATGCTTGAGATGAACCACGATGGTAAAGGTCATCATCACCAGCAACGACCAGGCACTCCATTTGCCCAGGTGCACGGTGGACCAGGCCCCCATCTGGTTGGGATAGCGCCAGATGCCGAAGAAGGTACTGATGTTCTCGGCCAGCCAGATGAAGAACCCGATCAGCAGGAACGCCAGCAGCAGCGGCATCTTGCGGTCCCGGTCCAGCGGACGGAACAGCACCGTGGAGCGGGCATACAGACCCAGTGCGCAAGCCGCCAGATACCAGCGGTAGTCGCCGATGTAATGATGCGTGAAGAAATTGACGTAAATCAGCAAGGCGATCAGGGTCGCCATCCAGTACGGGGGATGATGCTGGATACGCAGGTCGAACAGGCGCCAGGCCTGGATGATGTAGCTGCCCACGGCGGCATACATGAATCCGGAAAACAGCGGCACCCCGAACAGCTTGGTATAGGCGAAGTCAGGATAACTCCAGGACTGGATCGCCCCCGAGGTCTTGAACACCTCCAGCGCAAAACCGACCACGTGGAAGACGCTGATGGCCTTGAGTTCGGCCATGGTTTCGATCCGGGTCGAGACCATCCATGCCTGCACCAGCAAGGCGAAGAGCAGCAAGGCATCATAGCGGGGAAGGCCGAGCAGTCCAGCGCGCGGCATCAGGAAAACGGCGGCGAAGAAGAGGCCCGCAAACAGGCAACAGCGCGCTTCCTTGATGCCGAACATGAGAAATTCCAGCACGAAGCGACGCCAGCCGGTGGCCTCGCTGGGAATGCTGCTGCTCAGGTAGTGATCGATGTCAGCCAGTCTCATCGGAGCTCCGTTGGCTTCAGTTCAGCAGCGCATCGAACGCCAGAAACTGCACCGTATCGCCGGCAGCGATGGTTTGTCCGGGCGGATTGTCAATCAGACCATCGGCCCAGACGGTCGAGGTCAGCACCGCCGACCCCTGACTGGGGAAAAGATCCAGCCCGCCCTGGGCGTTGCGACGTACCCGCAGGAATTCCCGGCGGCGGTCGGCGCGCGGCCAGTCGAAGTCGGCCCGCATGACCACCGGTCGCGGCAGCACGGCCTCCTGCGGCAGCCCTTGCAGGCGCAGGATGAAGGGCCTTACGAACAGCAGGAAGGTCACAAAGGACGACACCGGATTGCCCGGCAATCCCAGGAAGAAAGCTTCACTTCCCTCTTCACCCACCTCTGTTCCGCGCCGCACCTGGCCAAAGGCCAGCGGCTTGCCAGGCTTCATGGCGATCTGCCACATGTTGATACGGCCCTCAGCTTCGACAGCGGGCTTCACATGGTCTTCTTCCCCCACCGAGACGCCGCCGCTGGTGATGATGAGGTCGTGCTCGCGAGCGGCCTCGCGCAGGGTCAGGCGGGTCGCCTCCAGACTGTCGGGCACGATGCCGAAGTCGCTCACCTCGCAGCCCAGTTTCTGCAACAGGCCACGCAGCAGAAAGCGATTGGAATTGTAGATGCCGCCCGGCTTCAATGGCTGGCCGGGCATGGTCAGTTCATCGCCAGTGAAGAACACCGCCACACGCACCGGCCGCAGCACCTGCAGCCGCGCCTGACCGATGGAGGCCGCCAACCCCAGTTCCTGCGGGCGCAGGCGGGTGCCGGCCGCGAGGATGGTGCTGCCCTGGCGGATGTCTTCACCGATCATGCGCACCCATTCACCGCTCTTGGGGACATGGCGGATCACCACGTAGTCGCCCTCGGTCTCGCAGGCTTCCTGCATGACGACGGCGTCAGCGCCCTGCGGCATCATCGCACCGGTAAAGATGCGCGCCGCCGTAGCCGGTTCCAGCGGCTGGCCCACGTGGCCCGCCGGAATGCGCTGCGACACGCGCAGGCGGGCCTGGCCCGATGCGCAATCGGCCGCACGCACGGCGTAGCCATCCATTTGTGAATTGACCATGCCGGGCACGTCGATGCAGGCCGTGACCGGCTCGGCCAGCACGCGGCCACCAGCCTCCAGGACATCAACGCTCTCGTGTTCCAGCACCGGCACGGCAGCCGCCAGCAAGGTGTCGAGCGCCTGGCTGACGTCCTGCATGGGAGCACGGGGCGGCTGGTCGGATGAGGGGGCGACGGTGGGAGTGGTCGTGGCGGACATGGCAAGCCTGAGGGAGAAGATCGGATGACGGGTGAGCGTTGTTTTCTGGTCGATACAGCGACCCGACATTCTAATGCAATCAGCGCCCCGCCGCGCTCCATGAAAAACGCCGTCCGGGCGCTGGGCGCGGACGGCGTTGCAATGACGACTGCGCGGCTTACAGGCCGGTATGCTCGGCTACGTAAGCCTTCACGCGGGCGGCATCGGCCGGCATCACCTCGAAGCGCTGCGGCAGTGCCTCGATGTTCTCGAAGCCCGCCGGACGGTTGGCATCGCGGCCCAGGGCTTCGCGGATGGTTTCATTGAACTTGGCCGGCAAGGCGGTTTCCAGCACGATCATGGTCACGCCTGGTACCAGATGTTCGCGGGCCACCTTGATGCCGTCGGCAGTGTGGGTGTCGACGGTAATGCCATAGGCCTTCTCGGCGAAGCGGATGGTCTCCAGACGGTCGGCGTGGGTCGACTTGCCGGAGGCAAAACCGTACTGCATGACGCTGGCGAATTCATTGCCGTCGCTGCCGGCCTGGCCGCTGAGGTCAAAGCCGCCCTCGGTCTCGACCTTGTGGAACAGGGCTTTCACGCGGGCGCTGTCGCGGCCCAGCAAATCATAGACGAAGCGCTCGAAGTTGGAGGCCTTGCTGATGTCCATGCTGGGGCTGCTGGTGTGGTAGGTCTCGGCCGACTTGCGCACGCGGTAGTGGCCGGTGCGGAAGAATTCGTCCAGCACGTCGTTCTCGTTGGTGGCCACCACCAGCTTGTCGATGGGCAAGCCCATCATGCGGGCGATGTGGCCGGCGCAGATGTTGCCGAAGTTGCCCGAAGGGACGGTGAAGGACACCTTCTGCTCATTGCTGGTGGTCGCGGCCAGGTAGCCCCGGAAGTAGTACACCACCTGGGCCACCACGCGTGCCCAGTTGATCGAGTTGACGGTACCGATCTTCTTGGTGGCCTTGTACTCCAGGTCGTTGGAGATGGCTTTGACGATGTCCTGGCAGTCGTCGAAGACGCCTTCGACCGCCAGGTTGAAGATGTTGGGGTCTTGCAGGCTGAACATCTGGGCGGTCTGGAAGGCGCTCATCTTCTTGTGCGGCGACAGCATGAAGACGCGGATGCCCTTCTTGCCACGCATGGCGTATTCGGCAGCGCTGCCGGTGTCGCCGGAGGTGGCACCGACGATGTTCAATTCCGCGCCCTTTTTGGCCAGCGCATATTCGAACAGATTGCCCAGCAATTGCATCGCCATGTCCTTGAAGGCCAGCGTGGGGCCGTTGGACAGGCTTTGCAGCACCAGCTTCTTGCCTTGCTCGTCCTGCAGGGTACGCAGCGGGGTGATCTGGCTGGCATCTTCGCCGACGCGGGTGTTGCGGTAGACGTCGGCGGTATAGGTCTTGTGGGCCAGCGCCTTGAGGTCCGCTTCCGGAATGTCGGTGGCGAATTTCTTGAGGACTTCGAAGGCCAGGTCGGCATACGACAGCGTGCGCCACTGATCCAGTTCGGCGCCGCTGACCTGCGGATACGCTGCCGGCAGGTACAGGCCGCCGTCAGGGGCCAGGCCGCCCAGCAGGATGTCAGAAAAGGAAGGAGTTGCAGCGTGACCGCGGGTGGAAACGTAGTGCATGTCGATAGGATGCGCCGGCAGGCGGCGAGAGCGTGGAGTGGGAGGAAAGTCCTCGATTATACGGCCAGCGGGCGCTGCACAAAAGCGCGGCATGGAAGAAAGCTGCACCGGGATGCCGTGCCATGGCCAACGATGCTGGTCGTGCGCGGCCAATGTTGCACCGAATCATCATGACATGGAGGGCAGCTGAAATAAAACGTTACCGCCCTTGAAAGCCGCGCATGGCCGGGCTATGCTGCGCCACTTCGTGCAGCACCGCCGGGATGGCGGGAATGTTTGCGCGCTGGCCACATCAAAGACGCATTTCACACTCAAAAGGATGGAAAACGGCATGAACCACAAGATCAAGACCCTGCTGGCCACGGCCGGCCTGTTCGGCGCCCTGCTGGCGAGCCTGCCGGCGCATGCCGAGAACTGGCAATCGCTGGGCGGCACGGATAGCTCAGAGCTGCTGGTGGACACCGACTCCATCATCGAATCCGGCGGCATCCGCGAGGCCTGGTCGATGTGGAACTTCAAGCAAGCCCGCCCCAACACCGGCGACCAGAGCTTCCCGACCCTGAAGTCCTACAAGGACTTGCACCAGTACAACTGCAAGGCCGGCTCCATGAAGCTGGTGCGTGAAATCATCTTCGCCGAGAACGATGGCAAGGGCGACAAGCGTGACCACAGCGATGCCCTGAAGGGACAAGAGTTCAACAAGCCCAAACCGATGTCGGTGGGCGACGCCATGCTGCAGGCGGTCTGCAATTTCGAACTGAAGAAATGATCATAGGGGGCCTTGCCCCCCCCTTCCTCGATTTAATGAAAAACGGAGCCCGCGGGCTCCGTTTTTCATTGCTGCCTTGAGCGCTGATCAGCCCAGTTCTTCCAGGCGGATCTTGGTGACCTGACCAACCACGGTCGCCAGGGATTCGATCTTGGCGATGGCGGCCTCGATGTTCTTTTCCTGGGTCTGGTGGGTCAGCATGATGATGTCGGTCTGCTGCTCGCCTTCGGCCGGCTCCTTCTGCAGCATGGCATCGATGGAAATGGTCGAATCAGCCAGGATGCGCGTCACATCGGCCAGCACGCCAGCCTGGTCGGCCACGCGGATGCGCAGGTAGTAGCTGGTCACCACTTCGCTCATCGGCAGCACCGGGGTATCGGCCATGGCATTGAGCTGGAAGGCCAGCGAAGGCACGTGGTGTTCGGGGTCGGCAGTCGCCAGGCGGGTAATGTCGACCAGGTCGGCGATGACCGCTGAGGCGGTCGGCTCGGAACCGGCACCCTTGCCGTAGTACAACGCTTCGCCCACGGCGTCGCCGCGCACCACCACGGCATTCATCGCGCCCTCGACATTGGCGATCAGGCGCGAGGCCGGGATCAGCGTCGGGTGCACGCGCAGCTCGATGCCCTTCTCGGTCTGGCGGGTAATGCCCAGGAGCTTGATGCGATAGCCCAGCTTCTCGGCGTAGGTGATGTCGCTGGCCTGCAGCTTGGTGATGCCTTCCACATGGGCCTTGTCGAACTGCACCGGGATGCCGAACGCGATCGAGGCCATGATGGTCAGCTTGTGGGCCGCGTCCACGCCTTCGATGTCGAAGGTCGGGTCGGCTTCGGCATAGCCCAGGCGTTGCGCTTCCTTGAGCACCACGTCGAAGTCCAGTCCCTTGTCGCGCATCTCGGAGAGGATGAAGTTGGTGGTGCCGTTGATGATGCCGGCGACCCACTGGATGCGGTTGGCGGTGAGACCTTCGCGCAGCGCCTTGATGATGGGGATGCCACCGGCCACGGCGGCCTCGAAGGCCACCATGACGCCCTTTTCCTGCGCCGCCTTGAAGATTTCATTGCCGTGCTTGGCGATCAGGGCCTTGTTGGCCGTGACCACGTGCTTGCCGTTGGCGATGGCCTTGAGCACGAGGTCGCGGGCGATGTCATCGCCGCCGATCAGCTCCACGACGATATCGATCTCGGGATCGTTCACCACCAGGTTGCCGTCGTTGACGACCTTGACTTTTCCCTGGGTCAGTTCGGTCGCGCGGGCAGTATTGCGAGCGGCGACCATGGTAATTTCAATGCCCCGGCCAGCACGGCGTGCAATCTCTTGCTGGTTGCGCTGGAGAACATTGAAAGTACCGGAACCCACGGTGCCGATGCCGAGCAAACCTACTTTGATGGATTTCATATTGTCTTCGTGGTTGATGAAAAATGACCGTCACGCCGCTGGCCGCAGCATGACGGGGACTGCAGAAACGGATCAGGCCGTACCGTGACGACGGCGGTAGCCTTCCAGGAAGTGCGCAATGCGCCCCATGGACTCGGTCAGGTCGTCGGTGTTGGGCAGGAACACCACGCGGAAGTGGTCCGGCGTGGGGCAATTGAAGCCGGTGCCCTGCACGATCAACACCTTTTCCTCGGCCAGCAGCTCGTAGGCGAATTCCTGATCGTCCTTGATCGGATAGATCTCCGGATCCAGGCGCGGGAACATGTACAGCGCCGATTTGGGCTTCACGCAGGTCACGCCGGGGATATCGGTCAGGAGCCGGTGTGCCAGGTCGCGCTGCTTGGTGAGGCGACCATTGGGCGCCACCAGGTCGTTGATGCTCTGATAGCCGCCCAAGGCGGTCTGGATGGCGAACTGGCCAGGCGCATTGGCGCACAGGCGCATGGAGGCCAGCATGTTCAAGCCTTCGATGTAGTCGCGGGCATGCTTCTTCTCCCCCGACACCACCATCCAGCCGGCGCGGTAGCCGCAGGAACGATAGTTCTTGGACAGGCCGTTGAAGGTGATGAACAGCACGTCATCGGCCAGCGAGGCCAGCGAGGTATGGGTGTTGCCGTCGTAGAGCACCTTGTCGTAGATCTCGTCGGCCAGAATGATCAACTGGTGCTGACGCGCCAGTTCGATGATTTCCTTGAGCACGTCCACCGAATAGAGCGCGCCGGTCGGGTTGTTGGGATTGATGACGACGATGGCCTTGGTGTTGGGCGTGATCTTCTTCTTGATATCGGCGATGTCGGGCTGCCAGCCTTGCTGCTCGTCGCAGACGTAATGGACCGGAGTACCGCCCGACAGGCTCACCGCCGCCGTCCACAACGGATAGTCGGGCGAAGGGACCAGCACTTCGTCACCGGTGTTGAGCAGCGCGTTCACGCTCATGACGATCAGTTCGGAGGCGCCATTGCCGAGATAGATGTCATCGATGGTGACACCCTCGATCTTCTTTTGCTGGGTGTAGTGCATGACCGACTTGCGCGGGGCGAACAGGCCCTTGGAATCGGTATAGCCGGAGGCATTGCCCATGTTGCGGATCATGTCCTGCACGATCTCGTCGGGCGCATCGAAGCCGAAGGCGGCCAGGTTGCCGATATTGAGCTTGATGATCTTGTGGCCCTCTTCCTCCATCTGACGCGCTTTTTCCAGCACGGGACCCCGAATGTCGTAACACACATCTGCCAGCTTCTTGGATTTCTGAATCGGTCGCACAGCTCTTCCTCTATTCGTTTCGCGCCAGGCCGCACCGGCTGCCGGCCGGGCCTGCCCTGCTTCATCGGCCGCATGCGCCGGACCGGAACCTTTACCTCGCGGTTCTCTCCATTACCACGCTTGCCGTCATTTTCCTGCATGTTTTTGCCTGCTGCAGTGCAGTGTAAAGCACTTGCAAAGAGGCCTGCGGCGGCGCCCCATGGGCTTGCCGGGAACCGGCCATTTTGCCCAAAGCTAAGCATTTTATCAATCAAATAGGCGTGCGCCAGGGTCGGAAACGGCTACAATGGCGCACTTTACGACCACGTTGCCGCGATGTATGTCGACCTGACATCATGGCCTGGACGTTCGCCCCGCGGGGCCGCCTGCAACCCATCCTGCCCATCTGCGATGAAGCTCCATTCGACCGAAACCAAGCAATACCAGACCGTCACCGCCTACGACGAAGACGGTGTCGAGCTCAATGCCATCCGGTTCACCAACAGCCTGCTGGTACTGCCCGAAAGTGAACCGGTGCCATGGCCGGTAGAGCGCTTCGAGGCACTCACCACCGAGCATTTCGGCCAGATCGATGCTACCGCGCCCGATGTAGTCATCCTGGGCACTGGCGAGCGCCAGCGCTTCGTGCATCCCAGGCTGACCACGGCGCTGACCGCGCGTCGCATCGGCGTGGAGTGCATGGATAACCAGGCGGCCTGCCGCACCTACAACATTCTCATGGCCGAAGGGCGCAAGGTGGCCCTGGCGCTGATCATCGCGCCCCAAGCCTGACGCCGGCACTTGCCGCGACAAGAAACCGAAGAACACGCAACAAGGAACCACTGTCAATGCGCGACCTGTACAAATCCAAGGCGTTCGTCTGGACGCTGATCATTCTCTTCCTGCTGGTCTGGTTCTGGATGCTGGGCGCCCGCGTACTGGTGCCCACCGACGAGGGCCGCTATGCCGAAATGGCGCGCGAGATGGTGGCCACGCAAGACTGGATCACCACCCGCCTGAACGGCATCAAGTACTTCGAGAAGCCGCCCCTGCAAACCTGGATGAATGCCATCACCTTCGAGCTGTTTGGCCTGGGTGAATGGCAGGCGCGCCTGTGGACGGGCCTGTGCGGCCTGCTCGGCATCGGCCTGGCGAGCTATACCGGCACCCGCATCTTCAATGGCCGCGTGGGCTTCTATGCGGCACTGGTGCTGGCCTCCAGCTTCTTCTGGGCGGGCATGGGCCACATCAATACGCTGGACATGGGGCTGTCGGGGATGATGACCATCGCCCTCTGTTCGCTCCTGATGGCGCAGCGCGACGGCGCCTCCCGCGAGAGCCAGCGCAACTGGATGCTGCTGTGCTGGGCCGGCATGGCGCTGGCGGTGCTGTCCAAGGGTCTGATCGGTATCGTCCTGCCGGGCGCGGTGTTGGTACTCTATTCAGTCTTCGCGCGCGACTGGGCGATCTGGAAGCGGCTGCACCTGATCAAGGGCCTGATCCTGTTCTTTGCGATCTGCACCCCCTGGTTCCTGGCGGTGTCGCTGCGCAATCCGGAGTTCCCGCAGTTCTTCTTCATCCACGAACACTTCCAGCGCTTCACCACCAAGATTCATAGCCGCACCGGTCCGTGGTACTACTTCATCCCCATTCTGGTACTGGGCATCATTCCCTGGCTGGGCGTGTTCTTCCAGAGCCTGTGGAAAGGCACCCGCGAACAGCGCGATACGGCCGGCTACAACAGTCTCAACGGCGGACGCTTCCAGCCCAAGCGACTGCTGCTGGTGTGGGCAGTATTCATCTTCGTGTTCTTCAGCATCTCGGACTCCAAGCTACCCTCCTACATCCTGCCGATCTTCCCGGCGCTGGCATTGCTGATCGCCTGCTATCTGGAAGAAGCCGACTACAAGGCGCTGGCCTGGGCCGGCTCGCTGGTGGCCCTGCCCTCGGCGGTGGCGCTGGCCTTCATCCCGCGCGTGCCCTCGCTGGCCAAGAACGCCTACTCCCTGCCGCTGATCGAAGCCCACGTGCCCTACCTGTATGCGGGTGCCCTGATCTTCTTCGTCGGCGGCATCGCCGCCATCCGTCTGGCGCGTCAGCACAAGGACTGGGCCGTGACCTCACTGGCGACCACCGCCTTCCTGGCCGGCCAGTTGCTGATGCTGGGCCATGACCCGCAAGGCCGCTATTCCGCAGGCGTGGACTACGTACCTGTCCTGCAGGCCGAACTGAAGCCGGAAACCCCGATCTATCTGGTCGGCCGCTATGAACAGGCCCTGCCCTTCTATCTGCGCCGCACCATGATCCTGGTGGAGCATGCCGATGAGATGGAGTTCGGCCTCAAGCAGGAACCGCAGCTGTGGCTGCCGACCGTCGATGCCTTCGTGGCACAGTGGGTGGCCGACCATACCGCCGGCAAGAAGGATATCGCCATCATCGATCCGACCATCTACAAGCAGCTGGTCGAGCGCAAGCTGCCCATGCGCCTGATCGGCCAGGACCCGCGCCGGGTGATCGTGGCCAATGATCCGGCCCCCGCCGTTCCGGCCGCTGGCGAGAAGAAGGCCGCGAAATGAACCTGACGACATTTGGCTTCATCTTTGTCGGCATCTGCCTGAACGCAGTTGCACAATTGCTGCTCAAGGCCGGCACCAATGCGGTCGGCGCGATCCACCTGACGGCGGACAACTGGTTTTCAACCGGGCTCAAGCTGGCCACCCAGCTGCCCATCATCGGTGGCCTGTCCTGCTACGTGATTTCGGTCGGCGTGTGGATCATCGGCCTGTCGCGCGTGGATGTGACCATCGCCTACCCGCTGCTTTCCCTGGGCTACATCATCAATGCCATCGGTGCCTGGTACTTCCTGGGCGAGGCGGTCTCCCCGCAGCGCCTGCTGGCCATTGGCGTGATCATCGTGGGTGTGGTCTTGCTGACCAGAAGCTGATTTACAATACCGCGTTGCCGTGCGCCCGGCGCGCCGGCAACAGCCCTGCCGCCTGGCGCGGCCCTCCCCCCCACTGAATATCGTCTGACCGGATTTCACCATGAGCCTGCCCTTTCTGCCGTTTGCCAAACCCACCATCGATGAAGCCACCATCGCCGCCGTCGGCGACGTGCTGCGATCGGGCTGGATCACCAGCGGCCCCAAGGTGCAGGCCTTCGAAAAGGCCTTGTCGGAGTACCTGGACGGGCGCATCGTGCGCACCTTCAATTCCGGCACCTGCACGATGGAAATCGCCCTGCGCATCGCCGGCATCGGGCCGGGCGATGAAGTCATCACCACCCCGATCTCCTGGGTCGCCACCGCCAACGTGATCCTGGAGACCGGCGCCACCCCGGTCTTTGCCGACATTGATCCGGTCACCCGCAACATCGACCTGGATCAGCTGGAGGCGGCCATCACTCCGCGTACCAAGGCCGTCATCCCGGTCTACCTGTCGGGCCTGCCGGTGGACATGGACCGCCTCTACGCCATTGCCGCCAAGCACAAGTTGCGCGTGGTGGAAGACGCCGCCCAGGCGCTGGGATCGACCTGGAACGGCAAGCGCATCGGCGCCTTCGGCGACTTCGTCTCCTTCAGTCTGCAAGCCAACAAGAACATCACCAGCTCCGAAGGCGGTTTCCTGGTGCTCAACAATGCCGAGGAAGCCCGCCTGGCCGAGAAATACCGCCTGCAGGGCGTCACCCGCAGCGGCTTCGACGGCCTGGAAGTGGACGTCCTGGGTGGCAAGTTCAACATGACCGATGTGGCCGCCGCCATCGGCCTGGGGCAGTTCGCCCATATTGACACCATTACCGCCCATCGCAAGGCGCTGGCACGCCACTATTTCGCCTGCTTCGGCAGCGACTTCGAAGCCAACTACGGCGCCCAGCTGCCGGTGGCCGACTTCGAGAACTCCAACTGGCACATGTTCCAGCTGGTCCTGCCGGAACGCATCACCCGCGCCGCCTTCATGGAAAAGATGATGGAAAAGCAGATCGGCATCGGCTATCACTACCCGGCCATTCATTTGCTGAAGCTCTATCGTGAACGCGGCTTCAAGGAAGGCATGTTCCCGGTGGCCGAGCGCGTCGGCCAGCGCATCGTCTCGCTGCCCATGTTCAATGCAATGAGTAAAGAAGACGTTGAGCGCGCAGTTGAAACGGTAAAATTGGTGCTTGGCTGATTTTTGCGGTTGATGCGAAGAAATTCGGCATAATTCGATTTATTTGCATTCCTGCAATGTCGCAGCAGCACACTCCCTGGCCTGAACGCCGCGATGAAGCTGATCGTGGCGCATCGGGCCTTTGATTTATGGACGTCGATACGGCTCCGTCCGTGCCGACACCAGGCAATTCCAGCAATTTACGATATTTGATGAAACCAGAACTGTCCGTCGTCATCCCGGTATACAACGAGGAATCCGGGCTCTCCAAACTGTTCGAGCGCCTCTACCCGGCGCTGGACGCCCTGGGATACCGCTATGAAGTCATCTTCGTCAACGATGGCAGTCGCGACCGCTCCGCCGGCATCCTGGCCGAGCAATACCGCATCCGCCCGGATGTGACGCGTGTGGTGCTCTTCAATGGCAACTATGGTCAACACATGGCCATCATGGCCGGCTTCGAAGCCACCCGTGGCGAAGTCGTGGTGACCCTGGACGCCGACCTGCAGAATCCGCCCGAAGAAATCGGCAACCTGGTGGCCAAGATGCGCGAAGGCTACGACTACGTCGGCTCGATCCGCCGCAAGCGCCAGGATTCGGCCTGGCGCACCTATGCCTCCAAGGCCATGAACCGCCTGCGTGAAAAGATCACCCGCATCAAGATGACCGACCAGGGCAACATGCTGCGCGCCTACGGTCGCAATGTCATTGACCTGGTCAATCAGTGCCGCGAGGTCAATACCTTCGTACCGGCGCTGGCCTACACCTTCGCGCGCAATCCGACCGAGATCGTGGTGGAACATGAAGAACGCTCGGCCGGGGAATCGAAATATTCCTTCTACAGCCTGATCCGCCTGAACTTCGACCTGGTGACGGGCTTCTCGCTGGTGCCGCTGCAATTCTTCTCGCTGCTGGGTATTGCCCTGTCGTTCGCTTCGGCCGCGCTGTTCATCCTCATCGTGCTGCGCCGCCTGCTCATCGGTGCCGAAGTGGGCGGGGTGTTCACGCTGTTCGCCATCACCTTCTTCCTGATGGGCGTGATCCTGTTCTCCATCGGCCTGCTGGGCGAATACATCGGCCGCATCTACATGCAGGTGCGCTCGCGCCCGCGCTATGTGGTGCAGGCCATCCTTGAGCAAGCTACTTCAGAAGACAAGCAAGCCCTATGAACGCCGTCGTCTTTGCCTACCATGATGTGGGTGTACGCTGCCTGAAGGTCTTGCTCGCCCGCGGCGTGCAGGTGTCCCTGGTGGTCACCCATGAGGACAACGCTGCCGAGAACATCTGGTTCGGTTCGGTGGCCGGCCTGTGCCGCGAGCACGGCATTGCCTGCATCACCCCCGCCGATGCGCGCTCGCCGCAGTTGCTGGCCCAGCTGCAGGCCGCACAGCCGGACTTTATCTTCAGTTTTTATTACCGCCATATGCTGCCGGTGGAAGTACTGGCCTGCGCCAGGCGCGGTGCCTACAACATGCACGGCTCGCTGCTGCCCAAGTATCGCGGGCGCGTGCCCATCAACTGGGCGGTGCTGCACGGCGAAACCGAGACCGGCGCCACCCTGCATGAAATGACGGTCAAGCCGGACGCCGGCGCCATCGTGGCGCAGACGGCCGTGCCCATCCTGCCCGACGACACCGCCCATGAAGTCTTCGGCAAGGTCGTCGTGGCCGCCGAAATGACGCTCTGGAACGTGCTGCCGGCCATGCTGGCCGGCCAGACCCCCAACCTGCCCAATGAGCTCTCGCAAGGCAGCTACTTCAGCGGCCGCAAGCCCGAAGATGGCCGCATCGACTGGCGTCGTACCGCCGGCGAGGTCCATAATCTGGTGCGCGCGGTGGCCCCGCCCTATCCTGGCGCCTTCGAAGAAATCGCGGGTGATAAAATTACGGTCACGAGAACCCGGCTGGTTCCGCCAGCGGCCCATCCCGCGCTGCAGCGGGCCCACGGTACGCAGGACAAGTTCTTCGAAGGTGGCAAGTTGTACGCCCGTTGTGGCGATGGCAACTTCCTGCAGATTCTGGGCATCCAGATCAATGATCAGGATGCTTCACTCAACAATTACCTGAAATACATGGCCTCCTGAAGTCCGGCCATTCACTAGCTCTCAACATTATGAAAAAAGTCCTCATTCTCGGCGTCAACGGCTTCATCGGCCATCACCTGTCCAAGCGCATCCTGGAAACCACGGACTGGCACGTCTATGGCATGGACATGATGACCGACCGCATCACCGACATTCTGGAAAACGAGGCCTACAAGTCGCGCATGCACTTCTTCGAGGGCGACATCACCATCAATCAGGAATGGGTGGAATATCACGTCAAGAAGTGCGACGTGATCCTGCCGCTGGTGGCCATCGCCACCCCGTCGACCTACGTGAATGCCCCGCTGCGCGTCTTCGAGCTGGACTTCGAAGCCAACCTGCCGATCGTGCGTTCGGCGGCCAAGTACAAGAAGCACCTGGTCTTCCCCTCGACCTCGGAAGTCTATGGCATGTGCCATGACGAGGAGTTCGATCCGGAAGAATCCGAACTGATCTGCGGCCCCATCAACAAGCCGCGCTGGATATACTCCTGCGCCAAGCAGCTGATGGACCGCGTGATCTGGGGCTATGGCATGGAATCGGGCCTGAACTTCACCCTGTTCCGTCCGTTCAACTGGATCGGCGCCGGCCTGGACTCGATCCACACCCCCAAGGAAGGTTCGTCGCGCGTGGTGACCCAGTTCTTCGGCCACATCGTCCGTGGCGAGAACATCTCCCTGGTCGACGGCGGCCAGCAGAAGCGCGCCTTCACCTACATCGATGACGGCATCGATGCCCTGATGAAGATCATCGCCAACGAAGGCGGCGTAGCCTCCGGCAAGATCTACAACATCGGCAACCCGACCAACAACTACTCCATCAAGGATCTGGCTGACATGATGTTGAAGCTGGCCGCCGAGTATCCTGAGTACGCCGAGACCGCCAAGCAGGTGCAACTGGTCGAGACCACCTCCGCTGCCTACTACGGCAAGGGTTACCAGGACGTGCAGAACCGCGTGCCCAAGATCACCAACACCTGCGAAGAACTGAACTGGGCGCCCAAGACCACCATGGCCGACACCCTGCGCAATATCTTCGACGCCTACCGCAGCCAGGTGGCTCAGGCTCGTGCGCTGATGGACTGATCGTCTGCTTGTCAGATGGACCAAGGCAAACCGCGCTTCGGCGCGGTTTTGCTTTTTTGCTCATTTCCCGGCCGGCTTGAATGCAGAACAGATCCCTTAGCTGACACTGCATTGCCCCTCAATGCTGCGCCGCTGCATATTGTTCTATCCCGCGCAGGATGCTAGTCTCGCAACTTGTCGTCCGTCACCGCAGACCAACGCCTGGCGCCACGCCCAGAACATGGCGGACCACCGCCGATTACCTTCTTTTCCGGTCCAGCGAATTGCCCAAACTCACTCTCAAGATCGACGCCGATACCTACCGCGGCACCCGCGTGGGCGTCCCCAACCTGATCAATCAGCTGCGTCGCCATGGTGCGGGCGCCACGTTCCTCTTTTCGCTGGGCCCAGACCATACCGGCTGGGCACTCAAACAGATCTTCCGCCCCGGTTTCTTCAGCAAGGTCTCGCGCACCTCGGTGGTGGAACACTACGGCCTGAAGACCCTGATGTACGGCACCCTGCTGCCGGCCCCCGATATCGGCAAGACCTGCGCGCAATTCATGCGCGCAGCCCGGGATGCCGGCTTCGAATGCGGCATCCATACCTGGGACCACCGCGTCTGGCAGGACGACGTGCGCACCGCCCCGGCCCAATGGACGGTCGAAACCATGCACCGTTCCCATGCCCGCTACCGCGAGATCTTCGGCCAGGCGCCGCGTACCCACGGTGCAGCCGGCTGGCAGATGAATGATCACGCCTTCGTCCAGCTGGACCAGTTCGGCATGGCCTATTCTTCGGACGGTCGCGCGCAGTTGCGCGAGGATGGCCGCCTGGCCGATGCCGATGCGGGCCCGCATCGCCTCTCGGCCTTCGGCAAACCGCTGTCCTGCGTGCAGTTGCCGACCACGCTGCCCACGCTGGACGAAATCCTGGGCCGCGAGATCGGCGGCAAGATGATCGATGCGGGCAATGCCGCTGAGTTTTTGCTTCAGTTGACCAAAGAACCACGTGATCACGTTTTCACCCTGCACGCGGAACTTGAAGGACAGAAACTCGGCCCCATTTTCGAACGACTGCTCACCGGCTGGCGTGCCCAAGGCTATGAACTGGTGTCCATGGGCGACTACTACCAGAGCATCAAGAATGATGTCCTGCCCATCCTGCCGATCGCCTGGGGCGAGTTGCCCGGCCGTTCAGGCGAGATGATCGTGCAGGCCATGTAATCCCGCCAGCCAACCCTCCACCAACAAGATTTCACCTACGGGGCGCCACTTTGACAGACCGACCATCCCTCCTGAACAAGACCGTGCCGGACTTCTCGGCCGCCATGACCAGTGGCAAGACCTTCAACCTGGCCGACTATCGCGGCAAGAACCTGGTCCTGTACTTCTATCCCAAGGACAACACCCCCGGCTGCACCACCGAGGGCATGCAGTTCCGCGACCTGCATCCCGAGTTCCAGGCCGCCAATACCGAAATCTTCGGCATCAGCCGCGACAGCCTGAAGTCCCACGAAAACTTCAAGGGCAAGCTGGGCATGCCCTTCGAGCTGATCTCCGATCCCGACGAAAGCCTGTGCACCATGTTCGATGTCATGAAGATGAAAAACATGTATGGCAAGCAGGTGCGCGGCGTGGAGCGCAGCACGTTTGTGATTGACGCCGCAGGCAAAGTGGTGAAAGAATGGCGTGGAGTGAAGGTTCCTGCACACGTGGATGAGGTGCTGTCCTTCATCAAAACCTTGGCCTGAATGAAGTTTCATACCTGAACAGGCGGTCCGGTTGCTGCATCGCAATAGCCCATCAGGCTGCTGCGTCCAGCCTCCGGCAGCAGACTTCGATTCAGGCCGCGGCGCCGGTACCTGGCAAGTGCCTGCGACGTGTTCCAACCATGCGGTCAAACGATACAAGCCATTGAATTCAAACAGAAAAACGTTTGCTGGAAGCCGTTTCAGGTTAAGGCCCGAGGCCTGCCGAAACGGCTTTTTTACTTTTTACTTTGCCACCCTCGCCGTCCAGGCCAATCAAGCCCTCGCCCATTGCCTGTCGGCATACCGTCCGGACCCGTCCGGCACGCTGCACGACAGGTGCAAGGATTTCATTGGCATGCCCGGCCCCGCAGCAAGATCCCTCCCTTTGCTGTCTGATGTATTGCTTCACCTGTTCGCTCTGACAAAGCGGTGTTTTCTTCATCCACTTCCGAGGTCCTGATGCCCCTGCCCAAAATGCCGAGCAAACCAGCTTCGATGCTGTCTCCCGAGGACTATCCCAAGGCCGATCGCAACAAGCCCGTCAAACCGAACATCACTCTCGTTGAAACCTCCGCTGCCGTAGTTGCACCACAAGAAGTTGCAGTTGCCGTTGCCGACGTCTCCGACACCAAGGTCGCTGCGCCCCGTGCGCGCATCACCGGCAAGACTGCCGCCGTGGCCGAGAAACCCAAGGTCGCTCCCAAGAGCACCGAAGTCCGTCCCAAGTCGCCCACCAGCCGCGTAGCCGACAAGCTGGGCAAGTCCAAGCTGTTCGTGCTGGATACCAACGTGCTGATGCACGATCCGACCTCGCTGTTCCGCTTCGAGGAACACGACATCTACCTGCCCATGGTCACGCTGGAAGAACTGGACAACCACAAGAAGGGCATGTCCGAAGTGGCCCGCAATGCGCGCCAGATTTCGCGTTCGCTGGATGCGCTGGTGTCGGATATTGCCGAAGATGCGATCGACCTGGGCATTCCCTTGTCCAAGCTGGGCAACAAGGATGCCAAGGGCCGTCTGTACTTCCAGACCAAGCTGCAGAACGCCGCCCTGCCCGAAGGCCTGCCCGAGGGCAAGGCCGACAACCAGATCCTGGGTGTGGTGCGCGCACTGGACCAGCAGTATCCGGAACGTCCGGTAGTGCTGGTCTCCAAGGACATCAACATGCGTCTGAAGGCGCGTGCCATCGGTCTGCCCGCCGAAGATTACTTCAATGACCATGTGCTGGAAGATACCGACCTGCTGTATTCGGGTATCCAGCAGTTGCCGGATGACTTCTGGAACAAGCACGGCAAGGGCATGGAGTCCTGGCAGGAAAGCCGTCACGGCAGCAGCTATACCTACTACCGTGTGACCGGCCCCTACGTGCCGTCGCTGCTGGTCAACCAGTTCGTCTTCATCGAACCCAAGAATGGCGAGCCGGCCTTCTACGGTCAGGTCAGCCAGATCAACGGCAAGACCGCCGTGTTGCAGACCCTGCGCGACTTTGGCCATGCCAAGAACAGTGTCTGGGGCATCACTGCGCGCAACCGCGAGCAGAACTTCGCGCTGAACCTGCTGATGAACCCGGAGTGTGATTTCGTCACCCTGCTGGGCCAGGCCGGTACCGGCAAGACCCTGCTGGCACTGGCCTCGGGCCTGGCGCAGGTGCTGGAGACCAAGCTCTACAACGAAATCATCGTCACCCGCGTGACCGTGCCGGTCGGTGAAGACATCGGTTTCCTGCCGGGCACGGAAGAAGAGAAGATGGGGCCCTGGATGGGCGCCTTCGATGACAACCTCGAAGTGCTCAACAAGTCCGATGGCGATGCCGGTGAATGGGGTCGCGCTGCAACCCAGGATCTGATCCGCTCGCGCATCAAGATCAAGTCGCTCAACTTCATGCGCGGCCGCACTTTCGTGAACAAGTTCTTGATCATCGACGAGGCCCAGAACCTGACGCCCAAGCAGATGAAGACCCTGGTCACGCGCGCCGGTCCCGGCACCAAGATCGTCTGCCTGGGCAACATTGCCCAGATCGACACGCCCTACCTGACCGAAGGCTCCAGCGGCCTGACCTATGTGGTCGACCGCTTCAAGGGCTGGGCGCACAGCGGGCATGTCACCCTGGCGCGGGGTGAACGCTCGCGCCTGGCCGATCACGCCAGCGACGTGTTGTAATCATTTTTCTTCAGCATCAATGCAAAAAGCCACGTGAAAACGTGGCTTTTTGCTTTTGCACGGCGCGGCGAGTGCCGCGCCAACGGGAACGACTTACAGCACGTGCACGCCGATCCACCACGCGATCGCCGCCACGAAGGCCGAGGCCGGGATGGTGAAGATCCACGCCCAGACGATGTTGCTGGCCACGCCCCAACGCACGGCCGACATCTTCTGTGCTGCCCCCACGCCGACGATGGCGCCGGTGATGGTGTGCGTGGTCGAGACCGGAATGCCCAGCGCCGTGGCGATGAACAGAGTGATCGCGCCACCGGTTTCGGCGCAGAAACCACCGACCGGCTTCAATTTGGTGATTTTCTGGCCCATGGTCTTGACGATGCGCCAGCCACCGAAGAGCGTACCCAGGCTGATGGCGCAGTAGCAGGCAATGATGACCCACATCGGCGGTGCATCCGGCGAGGAATAGCCGGAGGCGATCAGCAGCATCCAGATGATGCCGATGGTCTTCTGCGCATCATTGCCGCCGTGGCCCAGGCTGTACATGGAGGCCGACAGCAATTGCAGGCGCCGGAACCAGCCGTCGATCTTGCGCGGCGTGGAGCGGTAGAAGATCCACGATACCGCAAGCATCATCAGCGAGCCGAACACCAGGCCCAGCAAGGGAGACAGCACGATGAAGAGGATCGTCTTCAACAGACCCGCCGAGATCAGCGCCCCGGTACCGGCCTTGGCCACGGCCGCACCGACCAGGCCGCCGATCAGAGCATGCGAGGACGAGGACGGAATACCGTAGTACCAGGTCACCAGGTTCCAGAAGATGGCGCCGATGAGGGCACCGAAGATGACGTACTGGTCAACGATGGCTGGCTCGATGGTGCCCTTGCCCACCGA
This sequence comes from Herbaspirillum sp. C9C3, assembly GCF_013359625.1. Lineage (NCBI taxonomy): Bacteria > Pseudomonadati > Pseudomonadota > Betaproteobacteria > Burkholderiales > Oxalobacteraceae > Herbaspirillum > Herbaspirillum sp. C9C3. The sequence goes on along the minus strand of NZ_JABFMQ010000001.1, from coordinate 215,070 downwards.
GGCCGCCACGTGCAGCTGGTGAAACACGAACACGGCGGCCAGATTGAAGAAGGCCGCCATGGCCACGGCGGTCTGCGGGCGCAGCACGCCGGTCGAGACCACGGTAGCGATCGCGTTGGCGGCATCGTGGAAACCGTTCATGAAATCGAACAGCAAGGCCAGGACGATCAACAACGCGAGAATATGTAAGCTGATTTGGATTGTTTGCATGGGGAAACCGTTGTGTGAAACCAGCGGCGTCCCCGTCGGAAATCGAGGGAATCGCCGCTACGCCGACAGATCAGGCGTTTTCGACGATGATGCCTTCGATGATGTTGGCCACGTCTTCGCAGCGGTCGGTGACGGTTTCCAGGATTTCGTAGATGGCCTTGAGCTTGATCAGGGTGCGTACATCAGGTTCATCGCGGAACAGCTTGGACATGGCCGCACGCATGACGTGGTCGGCATCGGATTCCAGGCGGTCGATTTCCTGGCAGATCGCCAGGATCTGGCGCGAATTGTCCATGTTCGACAGCAGGCCCACGGCCGCCTGCACCTTCTCGGCGCAGGACAGGCACAGCTCGGCCAGGCGCTTGGCCTCCGGCGTGATGGACTTGATGTCGTACAGCGAAATGGTCTGGGCAGCGTCTTCCAGCAGGTCCAGGATATCGTCCATGCGCGTGATCAGCTGGTGGATGTCATCACGGTCCAGCGGCGTGATGAAAGTCTTGTGCAGCAGTTCGATGGCATTGTGCGTGATCTTGTCGGCTTCCTTCTCGACGGCTTCAATGGCATGCACACGGATTTCGAGGTCATCGAAATTGGTCATCAGCGCTACCATTTCCTTCGCACACTTGACCGCCAGCTCTGCATGCTGATTGAAAAGGTCAAAGAATTTGCCTTCAGTCGGCATCAATCGTCCAAACATTTTTCTCTCTCATCAATGGTTAGCGCCCGGTTCAAGCGCCGTTTCGAACCGGCCTGCGGCTGCCCCCATGGAAGCCGGTATCCCGCCCTGCCGGTCCTGCACGAACGGCCTTGGGAGCCGTCCGCCTTGCATGCCACGGGCGCCCAAAGGCTGCCCGTGATCCTCCGGCGACGCACCTGACCGGCGCGTCGCCCATGGCCTCAGTCGCCGCCGTAAGGCTGCGCCAGATTGCCGATATAGTTGTCGTACTTGGTATACATCCCCAGGAAGGACAGGCGAATGCTGCCGATGGGGCCATTACGCTGCTTGCCGATGATGATTTCCGCCGTGCCCTTGTCGGGCGAGTCCGGATTGTAAACTTCATCGCGGTAAATGAACAAAATGACGTCCGCATCCTGCTCGATGGCACCCGATTCGCGCAAGTCGGACATCACGGGACGCTTGTTGGGACGTTGTTCCAGCGAGCGGTTCAGCTGCGACAGGGCGATCACCGGACAATTGAGTTCCTTGGCCAGGCCCTTCAGGCTACGCGAGATTTCCGAGATTTCGGAGGCGCGGTTTTCGGAAGAGCTGCCGCCGTTGCCGGACATGAGCTGCAGGTAGTCGATGATGATCAGGCCCAGCTTGCCGCATTGACGCGCCAGGCGGCGCGAACGTGCGCGCAATTCGATGGGCGACAGCGCCGGGGTTTCATCGATGTAGAACTGAGCATCGTTCATCTTCTGGATGGCGTGCGTCAGGCGCGGCCAGTCCTCGTCGAGCAGGCGGCCGGTACGCAGGCGGTGCTGATCCAGCCGACCGACCGAACCCAGCATACGCATGGCCAGCTGGGCCCCGCCCATTTCCATGGAAAACACGGCCACCGGCAGACCCGACTCGATGGCCACATGTTCGCCGATATTGATCGAGAAAGCGGTTTTACCCATGGAAGGACGACCCGCGACGATAATCAGGTCACCCGGCTGCAGGCCGGAAGTCATCTTGTCCAGGTCCATGAAGCCGGTGGGTACGCCGGTGATGTCGCTGGAGCTGTCGCGGTTGTAGAGTTCGTCGATGCGTTCGACCACCTGCGTCAACAGCGGCTGGATTTCCATGAAACCCTGGGAGCCACGCGAACCTTCTTCGGCAATGGCGAAGATCTTGGATTCGGCCTCGTCCAGCATGGACTTCACATCCTTGCCCTGCGGATTGAAGGCGTTACCGGAAATTTCGTCGGCCACCGTGATGAGCTTGCGCAGGATACCGCGATCACGGACGATCTCGGCATAGCGGCGGATGTTGGCAGCAGAAGGGGTGTTTTGCGCCAGCGCATTCAGATACACCAGGCCACCCACCTCTTCGGCCTTGCCGCTGGTGGACATGGCTTCATAGACGGTGATGACGTCAGCCGGCTTGGTGCTGTTGATGAGCTTGACGATGTGCTCGAAGATGATGCGATGGTCGTAGCGATAGAAGTCGTCAGCGCTGACGAAATCGGCAATGCGGTCCCAGGCTGCGTTGTCCAGCAGCAGGCCGCCCAGCACCGACTGCTCGGCCTCGATGGAGTGTGGCGGCACGCGGAGCGCATCGATCTGGGGATCGGAGGACTCCTTCTGGCCACGGAAAAATTCTGGATTGCCGCGGGACGATTCTTTCATGGCGCGCATTATAACCTGCTGATGTGAAGCCGTAGGTCAGGCCGAACGTTTTTGCACGACCTGCCACTTCATATGAACGAATGCCATATGAAGCCCCCGACATCCCGGCGGATCGCGACGACCGCCAGCGGGACGCCGGAGGCAAAGACAATAAAAAAGCCAGGCGAACCCGGCTTTTCCATTGCAAAACGAATTGCAGCAAACAGGCGTATTACGCTTGCTCGCCCTTGACTGCGATGGTGACGTCGACCACCACGTCGGTGTGCAGAGCCACCGACACCGGGTGTTCGCCAACGATCTTCAGCGGGCCGTTGGGCAGACGCACTTGCGACTTTTCGACGGCGAAGCCCTTCTTGCCCAGCGCTTCAGCGATGTCGAAGTTGGTCACGGAACCGAACAGACGACCGTCAACACCGGCCTTCTGAGCGACTTCCACGGTGGCGCCAGCCAGCTTTTCGCCTTGGGCTTGAGCGGCGGCCAGCTTCTCGGCAGCGGCCTTTTCCAGCTCGGCGCGCTTGGCTTCGAATTCAGCGATGGCTGCATCGGTAGCGCGGCGGGCCTTGCGTTGCGGGATCAGGAAGTTGCGTGCGAAACCGTCCTTGACGCGCACGACATCACCCAGACCGCCGAGATTCACGATTTTTTCCAACAGAATGACTTGCATGTTTTTCTCCTATTTCTCGACGCTGATTAGGCGTTGTGCAGATCGGTGTACGGCAGCAGGGCCAGGTAACGCGCGCGCTTGATGGCGGTGTCAACTTGACGCTGGTAGTGGGCCTTGGTACCGGTCAGGCGTGCCGGCATGATCTTGCCGTTTTCCTGGACGAAGTCCTTCAGGGTGTCCACGTCCTTGTAATCGACCTGTTCAACGCCAGCGGCGGTGAAACGGCAGAATTTCTTGCGCTTGAACAGCGGGTTTTGCTGTTGACGCTTGTTTTTCAGCTTGCTTTTATCGAACTTTTTACCGAATGCCATGGTTGGCTCCTGTATCTAAAAATTGGGTAAGGTCTGTTTGGCTACCTTGCGTCTTCAATCCGACGCGACCGGGCCAAAATCAACGATATGAAACACGACACTCTTGCTGTTGCGATTCCTGCGGGCCAGAAAGCCGGTGAACCGGAAGACTTCCCCCAGTGCCGCCTTGTTGAGGGCACCGGAGATTTCCCCTGCTGCCAGCGCTGCGATCTCGAATTCGACCTGACGCTGCATGCCAGCTTCCATCTGTTCCGACTGATGCTGCAACCTGGCAGTGACAATCGGGATACCGGCCGGCGTGTAACGTAAAACATCACGTTCTGCCAGGCTGGCGATGACTTGAAACTGGTTCACTCTCCGCGATGTTCGCAGCGCTTAAGCTGCCGGTGCTTCGGTACGGCTCTTGGCCGCGTCTTCCTTCTGCACTGCCTTCAGGATGGGGGAAGGACCGGTTTCGGCCTTCTTCATCTTGACGGTCAGGTGGCGCAGGACGGCGTCGTTGAACTTGAAGCCGGTTTCGATTTCAGCCAGCGTTTCGCTGTCGACTTCGATGTTCAGGCAGACGTAGTGAGCCTTGGCCAGCTTCTGGATCTGGTAGGCCAGTTGACGACGGCCCCAATCTTCGACACGGTGGACCTTGCCGCCGCGGGTGGTGACGATGCCCTTGTAACGCTCGATCATCGCCGGCACTTGCTCGCTTTGGTCCGGGTGGACGATAAATACGATTTCATAATGACGCATGTAGACTCCTTATGGACTTATTGAAGACGCCCACCCCGGCGTCAAGACGGGTGTGGGAAGAGGAAAACCCGAGATCATACTAGCTTTCGCCCACCAGGGCAATGTCGGAGCCCACAAACGCCGCCCCGGCGGTGAGATCGAGCGGTCAGCGCGCCACACTTTCCGACTTGGCGGCATCAAATCTCATGTGTCTGCCTATATATATGCAGGAGAAAGATTGCCTTTTCCGCCTCGCAAAGTGCATGTTGCCGTTGACACAAGGATTGTACCTGTATAAAAATACAGACTGTTCATCCAGACAGCCTTCCCTCCGAGAAAGGCCACCCCCATGCTCAAACTGACTGCGCGCCAGGAACAGATCCTGAACCTGATCAAGAACGCCATCGAGAACACCGGCTTCCCTCCCACGCGCGCAGAGATCGCCGCCGAATTGGGCTTTCGCTCCGCCAATGCGGCCGAAGAGCATCTGCAGGCCCTGGCCCGCAAGGGGGCCATCGAGATTTCTCCCGGCACCTCGCGCGGCATCCGCCTGCGCGAGTCCTGCGCGCTCCCAGGATCCGTGGCAGCACGACAAATGGCCCTGCCCCATCCGGCGCTGATGCAGCTGAGCCTGCCACTGATCGGACGGGTGGCGGCGGGTTCGCCCATCCTCGCCCAGGAACATGTGGAAAAGACCTACCAGGTCGACCCGGCCATGTTCCCGGCCAAGCCGGATTACCTGCTCAAGGTGCGCGGCATGTCCATGCGCGACGCCGGCATCCTCGACGGCGATCTGCTGGCAGTGCGCCGCGCCGATCAGGCGCGCAACGGCCAGATCGTGGTGGCCCGCCTGGCCGATGAAGTCACGGTCAAGCGCTATCAGAAGACCGGCAGCGTCATCACCCTCTTCCCCGAGAATCCGGAATTCGAACCCATCATCGTCAAGCCGGAAGAAGACCAGTTCGCCCTCGAAGGACTGGCCGTCGGATTGCTGCGCAGCTGGAACTGATCCCCGGGGCAGCCCACCGCCCCGCACCAGGCGAGCAGGCCGCAAGCCGCTCCAGCAGGCTGCGCGCCGTCTCTTGCTGCATCAACCTCCGCCTAAAACGGAGGTTTTTTGCTTTCTATTCAGCTCTTCGCAAGTGACGGGTTGCGCATATCATGCCTGCTGGATAGCTATGTCCGGCGCCAGCGATGCGCCCAACCAAGAGGACCCCTTTCGATGTCGACGCGCAAGAGCAGCAACAAGCACGGCAAACCCGTTCCGGCCCCGGCCGCCGCCAAGGCCAACCTGCAGGATCTGCTGGATGTCCGCAAGAGTCTCGATCTGCTGGACAGTCGCCAGACCGAACAAGCCAAGGCCATCTGCGTGGCCGTTCTCAAACGCGACCCGGAACTGGTTTTCGCCAATCACGCGCGCGGCCTGATCGCCACCCAGGAGGGACTGCACCCGGAGGCTGAGCACTATTTGCGCAAGGCCTTTGCGGCCGATCCCGCCAATGCCGAATACCTCAGCAACCTGGCCGCCGCCGTGCTGGCACAGGACCGGGTGGACGAGGCCATCAAGCTGTACGAGCAGGCCATTTCGCTAGACCGGGAAAACCGGGCAGCACGCATCGGCCTGGCCAATGCGCTGCACGAAAAGAATGACCCGGAAGCCTCCATTGCCTACTTCGAGGACGCAGTCAAACGGGAGCCGGATGCTCCCGGCCCCCTGTCCCACCTCGGTCGCGCCCTGGTCGAGGCCAAACGCTACCAGGAGGCGGTGGCCACGATTCTCAAATCGCTGGAACTGGACATCAGTTTCGCACCCGGACATACCGCCTTGGGCGAGGCGTTTTACGGCATGGAGATGTACAAGGAAGCACTGGAATCGCTCAAGACGGCCATCCTGCTCGACCCTCAAGACACCTATGCCCAGATCAAGATCGCCGATGCCTATCTGAAACTGGAGAAAATCAGCGAAGCGCACGAGCACCTGCAACGCATCATCGAGATTGCCCCCAGGGATCCCAACAGCTACATCCGCCTTGCTTCCAGCCTCTTTGCGACCCAGGACCGCTTCGAGGATGCCATGCAGCTCTTCAACAAGGCCCTCGAACTGGATCCCAGGCAGGCGCTGACTTACAACAACATGGGCGCAGTCCTGCATGATCACGGCGACACCCATGAGGCCGTAGCCAACTTCCGCAAGGCATTGACGCTGCGCCCCAACTATCCGACGGCGCAACACAACCTGGCCTTGAGCCTGTTGCTGCACGGCGAACTTAAGGAAGGCTGGGCCTGCCACGAAAGCCGTCTGGTCACGCGCGAGCGCGCCCATGTCTACAAGTTGATCCACAAGCTCTTCGGCATCATCCCGAAATGGGATGGAAAGTCCTCGCTGGCCGGGAAGTACATCCTCCTGATGCACGAGCAAGGCTTCGGCGACAGCATCCAGTTCCTCCGTTATGTCCGGCTGCTGGTCGCACAGGGCGCGCGGGTGGCGCTGCACGTCAAGAATCCTCTGTACCGGCTGTTCCAGTCCTTCACACCGGAAATCACGCTCATCCGCGAAAGCGATCCGCTGCCACCCTGCGACTGCGCCTATGTGCTCATGAGCCTGCCCTACGCACTGGGAACCGATACGGTGGAAGACATCCCGGCATTCCCGAGCTATCTGGCAGCCGATCCGGCCCTGGTCGAGGTCTGGCGCGAGCGCATCGCCGCCATGGGCGGCGCGGCACCAGGCAAGCTGCGTGTGGGCGTAGTCTGGGCCGGCAATCCGGAACACGGCAACGACCGCCATCGCTCCATCAGCCTGAACAAATTTGCCAGATTGTTCAGCCTGCCAAACATCGAGTTCTACTCTTTACAGAAAGGCAAGCCCACCGAAGGGCTGCGCACCCTGCCGCCAGACCAGAAGGTTCACAACCTGGGCGATCTGTGCACGGACTTCGCCGATACCGCCGCAGCCATCCACAATATGGACCTGATGATCAGCGTCGACACCTCCGTGGTTCACCTGGCCGGTGCCCTGGGCCATCCGACCTGGGCCCTGGTGCCACATGTACCGGATTGGCGCTGGCTCCAGAATCGCGACGACTCCCCTTGGTATCCGAGCATGCGCCTGTTCCGCCAGCCCGCCATCAGTGACTGGGACTCGGTCCTGACCCGGCTTGCCGACGAATTGGTCATCTTGCAACAGAAAAAAATGCAGGGATAAGACGCCCCTCTCCAGAGACCGCCCCGCTTTGTGCGCAGCACCAGCGGGGCTTTTTGTCAGCGGCGGACAAAATTTCTCAGTTTCAACAAAAAATCGCTAAAGTTTTCTGAAGTGCCGTCGAAAAACATGTGCTTGGAGTTTCAAAGCACGTAGTTTTAGGTCGGAAAGCCTTGAAAAAGATTTTTTTGCAGCAAACCCTAAACTTTTTCCAAGACTGCCCGATAAAGCAATCAACAGCGGTTGAAACGCCTGGGGCTCATGGGTAGAAGACCAAAGTTAAGCACTGAAACTCGGATCATCGGTCTCAAATCTTAGGAGAATTAACATGGCAGCAGTCATTAATACCAACATTGCGTCGCTCAACACCCAGCGCAATCTGAATTCGTCGCAAGCGTCGCTGAACACCTCGATCCAACGTCTGTCGTCGGGCCTGCGCGTCAACAGCGCCAAGGACGACGCCGCCGGTCTGGCCATTGCCGACCGCATGAACGCCCAGATCAAGGGCCTGGCAGTTGCACAGCGTAACGCCAACGACGGCATCTCGATGGCGCAGACCGCTGAAGGCGCTCTGTCGACCGTCGGCGACAACCTGCAACGTATGCGTGAGTTGGCTGTGCAGGCTGCCAACGGCACCAACAGCGCACAAGACCGCAAGACCCTCAACGACGAATACACCCAGCTGTCGCAGGAAGTGTTCCGCGTTCTGAACGGCACCAGCTTCAACGGCCAGAACCTGTTCACCGGTGTCGGTCAAGGTGCTTCGGCTGGCGTGGGCTCTTCGTCGGCCAACGTCAAGGCTTCGCTGACCCTGTCCTTCCAGGTCGGCGCCAACGTGTCGGACAACAAGCTCAACGACCAGATCACCATCACTCTGGATGACCTGTCCAACAACGGCACCATGGCCGACGTCATCGGCACCAGCGCCAAGGGTCTGATCGGTCTGGGCGACACCTCCGGCGTGAGCGCTGCTCAAACCACCTACACCTCGGCCAAGGCTGCCCTGGACAACCTGTTCGCCACCGGCTCCTCGCTGTCGGCCAGCGCCCTGGCTGCTTCGGCTGTGACCCTGCAGAAGGCCGTGGACAGCGCCAAGCTGTCCCTGGACAAGGCAGTGGCTGCTCCGTCGGCACAGAGCGATGCCCAGAAGGCGATCAAGAACCTGGACAAGGCCATCAGCCTGATCTCCTCCAAGCGTGCAGAGTTCGGTGCAGTGCAGAACCGCTTCAGCGCCGTCATCAGCAACCTGCAAGTGTCGAGCGAGAACATCACCTCGTCGCGCAGCCGTATCATGGATACCGACTACGCGCAGGAAACCGCGAACCTGACCCGTGCGCAGATCCTGCAACAAGCTGGTACCGCCATGCTGTCGCAGGCGAACTCGGCACCCCAGCAAGTGCTGTCGCTGTTGAAATAAGCCTGATAGCTAGGTAGGATGACGTGCGGGGGATAGACCTTATTCTCCGCACGTTCCTTTAAGGAAGGGAGTAGTACCATGTCGATTGCCCCACTTAACATCACTGCTGCTGGCGACTCCGGTACTGCATATGCAGCACCGAAGGCTGCCGACAAGCCCAATCCCGTGGTATCGACGGTCGCACCGGCGGCCACTCCGGAAGCCCGCCGCGCAACCGAAAGCGAAGTCAATGATGCCGTCGGCAAACTCAACGATTTTGCCGCCGCCAATGCCGCCGCCTTGAATTTCTCCAAGGACCAGGATACCGGCAAGACCATCATCAAGGTCGTTGATACTGCCACTGACACCGTGATTCGCCAGATTCCCAGCGAAGAAGCGATTGCCATCGCAAAGTCCATCGACAAGATGCAAGGCCTGTTGATCAAGGACAAGGCTTGAGTGTCAGCTCGAGTCTGGTACGAACTGCAGTGGCTCGAATAACCGCATGCGTCAATGCTCGTTCATTGCGCATGTCGGGTTCGACTACTCTAGTTCATAACGGATTCAGATAGTCATCCCGCACAGCGTCCCTCTTTCCCCGACGCCGTACTCGAGAGCCCGTCTCCTCTTGACCGCGCTGGAAACTGCACAGCGCTGTGCTTCACGCAAAGTATCAGGAGTTGAACCGTGGCGACTTCCACCGGCACCATTTCCACATCGGCAGGCCCGCTTGATGTAGCCACTCTCGTAAGCCAGCTGGTTTCGGCCGAGAGTCAATCGCAACTGACCCCGCTGACCACCCAGGCGAGCAGCTACAACACGCTCATCTCCGCGTATGGAAGCCTCAAGAGTGCATTGTCGAGCTACCAGTCGGCGATCAAGTCGCTCACGTCGGCCAGCTTCAGTTCGCAGAAAAGCACAGTCAACAACGCCGGTACCGGGTCCACTCTGACCACCGATCCGTTCACCGCCGATATCAACGGCGACGACTCCACCAAGATCCTGGCGCAGAAGATCCAGTCGGCCGGCGTGAGCAGCGGCACCACCTACAATGCCGGGGATTCGATTGCGATCAAGATCGGCACGGGTTCACCGACCTTCATCACTCTCAAGGCCAACGCCACCCTGGCCGGCGTACGCGACGCGATCAATGCCGCCAAGGCTGGCGTGACCGCCTCCGTCGTCACCGATGGCAGCGGCGATCACCTGGTGCTGGAGTCCAACACCGGCGGCACGGCCAACACCATCAAGGTGAGCGCCAACAACAGCCTGTCCGCCTTCGCTTACGACCCGTCCAGCTCGACACCGAGCACCATGACCCAGACCCAGGCGCCGCGTGACGCCACCAAGGCGGCCTCGGGCACTTATTCGGTCAGCGTGTCGCAGCTGGCGCAAACTCAAAAGCTGAGTTCGGCCAGCATCGCCCCCGGCACCACCTTCGACAGTGGCATCCTGGCCATCAAGACCGGCACCGGCTCGACTACCATCATCCAGCCTGCCACCAATAGCCTGACCGGCGTGCGTGATGCCATCAACAGCAGCGATGCCGGCGTGAACGCCACCATTGTCAGCGACGGTACCAACGACCACCTGGTCATCACGGCCAAGGACAGCGGTGCGGCCAACACCATCAAGATCACCGGCACCGGCAATTATTCGGTGTTCAGCTCGGACCCCAGCGGCACGGTGATCTCACCCAACGTCAGCACCAGCCAGACCTACAGTTCCGGCACGCTGAACCTGAAGGTGGGCGACACCACCGTGGCCATCAACCCCACTGCCAACGGCAGCGGCAACATCGACCTGAACCAGGTCATGAGCGCCATCAACAGCGCCAGCGCGGGCGTGACCGCCTCCATCAGCAACGATGGCAGCAACGACCACCTGGTGCTCACACCCACCGGCAGCAGCGCGACGGCGGCTGTTTCACTGACCGGGACCGGTGATTATTCCGGGCTGACCATGAGCGGCATGGGCCAATTGCTCAAGGCACAGGATGCCAAGCTGTCCATCGACGGCGTGACCGTGACCAGCACCAGCAACAAGGTCGAAAACGTCATTTCGGGCGTGACGCTGAACCTGTCCAAGGTCACCACCTCGTCCGACAGCTTCACGCTCAACATCAGCAACGACACCTCCGGCATCACCACGGCGGCCAACAGTTTCGTATCGGCCTACAACACCCTGGCCAAGGCCGTGGCCAGCATGACCTCGCAGACACCCTCGACCACCCTGGGCGAGGCCAATACGTCTGCACCGCTGGCCAGCGAGTCGTCGGTGCAGACCATCATGAGCCAGCTGCGCAACACCCTGTTCTCCAGTGTGGATGGCGGCAACGGCATCAGCACCCTCTCCGACATCGGCATCGCCTTCCAGAAGGACGGCACCCTGGCACTGGATGCCACCAAGCTGTCGACGGCGACCACCAACAACTTCGCGGGCATTGCCAATCTGTTCACTGCCACTGATCCGGATACGACCAACACCACATCGTCCAAAAATGGTATCGTCACCAAATTGCAGACGTTGATGACCAATCTGCTCAGCGATACCGGCATCATTGCCTCCAAGACCAACGGACTGCAAGCCAGTCTGAAGATCAACCAGGATCGCCAGACCACGGTGCAGACCCGTCTGTCGAACCTCAAAGACGACTATACCAATCAGTTCAACCGCCTCAACGTCACGCTGGCCAGCATGCAGTCCACACAGAGCTACCTGACCCAGCAATTGGCCAGCCTGGCCAAGAGCAGTTGAAGTGACACCGCGAACATAGGAGAACGTCATGTTCGGAACCATGAAACGCGGGGCCAACGCCTACGCAAATATCGGCGTGGAAACCGGGGTGGTTGCGGCCAGTCCGCACAAGCTCATCACCATGCTCTTCGACGGCGCACTGGTGGCCATCGCACTGGGCAGGAAGTCCATGGGCGAGGGCAACATCAAGGACAAGGGCGAATCCATCACCAAGGCCATCCTGATCATCGACAACGGCCTGCGCGCCAGCCTGAACAAGGAAGTCGGCGGCGAACTGGCGCTCAATCTCGATTCGCTCTATGAATACATGAGCCGCCGCCTGTTCGAGGCCAACGCGACCAACAACCCGGCCATCCTCGACGAGATCCACGGACTGCTTGAGGATATCCGTTCCGCGTGGGAACAGATCGGTCCGAATGCAGCGCAGCCCGCTGCGCCGATGGCCATGGTGCAAGACGTCCCTCTCTCCAGCTTTGCAAAGGCATGACTGACATGAACGGTGACGACGTCATCGCGCTCTACGAGTCCATCTCGAAGCTGACCAACGAGATGCTGTCGGCCGCCCGTGCCGGTGACTGGGACTTGCTGGCCGCACTCGAAGCCCAGTGCGGCAAGCACATCGCCAGCCTGCGCGACAGCGAGGAACATGTCGCCCTGCCCGAGCCGCTGCGCCATCGCAAGGTCGACATCATCAAGAAGATCCTCGAAGACGACCGCGACATCCGCAACCTCACCGAACCGGGATTGCGCAAACTGTCGGCAATGATCCAGAGCAACCAGACCGAACAGAAGCTCCTCAATACCTACGGCATGGGTAGTTGACCATGTTGCCGCGGGCCGATATTGCCAGCGCCGTCCAGCCCGTCAATCCTGTCGAAGCGGCGACCGCCGTCGTTTCGGTTGCCGATGCGCGCCAGGAAGCCTTCAGTCGCCTGGCCCAGATTGCAGTGGGCCAGCAGATGTCGGGCCGCATCCTCTCCAATTTCAACGACGGCACCTTCCTGGTGCGCATCGCCAATACGGCCGCGCGCATGGTGCTGCCCAACAGCGCCAAGGTAGGCGATACCCTGACCCTGACGCTGGTCTCGAAGGATCCCCGCCCGACTTTCTCGGTCAACGAAGGCAGCATCCACCCTGACGAGGAAAGCGCCTCCGTAGCCTTGAGCAGTGCCGGGCGCGCGATGCAGAAGGACCTGAAGTCGCTGCAGTTCGTTACCCGCGACGAAAGCGGTGCGGGACAGATCGCGCAGAACGAGGATATCGCTGCCGATGCCCAGGCCAAGGGCCCACGCCAGGGGCAATCGGGCGCTCCCGCCAGTACCACCACCACGCTCAGCCATGCCGGCCGCCTGATCGACACGCTGTTGCACGCATCCCAACAGGGCGACGTGGCCGATCACATCAATGCGGCCACCCCCTTGCTGCCCAAGGCCGGGGTCGCCCCCGAACAGATGGCCGCAGCCTTGAAGGATGCCATTGCCAACAGCGGCGTCTTCTACGAGTCGCACGTGGCCGCCTGGGCCGCCGGCCAGCGTCCGGCCGCAGACCTGATGAAGGAACCGCAAGCCCAGGTCGCTGCGCGACAGGGTGGCGACATCAATCTGCTCAGCGACAGCGATCCCTCCCAGAATCAGCTGGGACAAATCATCAACCTCCAGCTCAACGCCCTGGAACAGCAGCGCGTGGTCTGGCACGGCGAAGTCTGGCCCGGCCAGAAGATGGAATGGGAAATCAATCAGGAACAGGGCCAGAACAGCCGCGAACAAGCCGGCGCCGAGGACGAGAACACGCCCACCTGGCATAGCGTGGTGCGCTTCAACTTTGCCCACCTGGGCAGCGTCTCGGCCTCGATCCGGTTGATTGGTCAGCAGATCCACGTACAGCTGAAAGCCGACAACGAAGCCGCCGCCGCTGCCCTGCGCGGCAACAGCGCGCTGTTTTCCGGTGCCATGGCGGCTGCCGGCACCTCCCTGGACTCACTGATTGTCAAGCAAGCCGATGGAGAAACCTAATATCCCCCTGCAAAACGCCGTGGCCCTGGCCTACAACGCCAGCCAGGCAGCCCCGCAGGTGGTGGCCAAGGGCCGCGGCCTGGTGGCCGAAGCCATCATTGCGCGGGCGCGCGATGCGGGCGTCTATGTCCATGAATCCAAGGAGCTGGTCTCACTGCTGATGCAGGTCGAACTGGACCAGCAGATCCCCCCTGCCCTGTACCGCACCGTGGCGGAATTGCTGGCCTGGCTATATCGTATTGAAAATATGCAATTAAGCGGGTCAGTGATGTATGATACGGGGTTAAATTATTCCAACAAATCCTCAGGGGAAAGCGATCCCACTCGCTGAATTCAGACGTACAAGACGCACAGATGGCTAACCACGACGAGATCGACGACGACAGCCCATACCGGGTTCATTCACGGAGGGAGATCATTGCCCTGCTGACCAGCATGATGGAGAAGAACCAGCTCCTGAGCCTGCTGATCAAGGGCGGATCCGAGTCCGTGATCACTTCCATTCTGGAAGTCGATGACGATGACGACTCGCTCATCATCGACGCCGCCCCCAGCGCCATGCTCAACGAGAGCATCGTGTCGAGCAAGCGCATCAATTTCGAGGCGCTCTACAACAGCATCCGCATTACCTTTGCCGTCGACGGCGCACGCCAGGTCGAATACCAGAGCCGCCCGGCGTTGCGGGTCGATATCCCCGAAAGCCTGGTGCGCCTGCAGCGCCGCGAGTATTTCCGCATCCCCACGCCGATCGCCAAGCCGCTGCGCTGCACTTTCCGCATCACCCAGCCGGATGGCTCCTTCATCACGGTCGTTACGCTGCTCAACAATATCAGCGCCGGCGGCGTGGGCATCACCGACGAAAAGAAGCTGCTCCCCACCACTCCGGGCGTGACCTACGAAGATTGCCAGCTGGAGCTGGGTGACAACACCCTGGTATCGGTCAAGCTGCAGGTGCGCGACTGCAAGGAATTCAAGATGACCAATGGCAAGGTGGTCAATCGCTTCGGTCTGCAGTTCATCGACATCCCGCGTACGGTACTGGCCGCGATCCAGCGCTTCATCACCAAGCTTGAACGCGAACAGAACGCCAAGGCCTCAGGCATGATGTAAGCCGGTGCGCCCCGCCGGGCGCGCCAATGACAAAACACCCCAGCAACCGAATCACCGGTTCTGGGGTGTTTTGTCATGCACGACCGCCCCTTGCCAGGGGCGACCTCAAGCAGAAAACTTCACACCTGCATGGTCATGATGTCACGGTAAGCCGAGACCAGCTTGTTGCGCACCTGGATACTGGTCTGGAAGGAAATGTTGGCTTTCTGCGAAGCGATCATCACATCCGACAGGTTCACGTTGTCATCCCCCATGGCGAAGGCCTGCGACATCTTGGCCGCCTTCTGCTGAGAATCGTTGACCTGGTCGATCGCGCCCTTGAGCACGTCGGCAAAATCCACCCGCTGGGCCGGTTTTTCGGCTGCCACGCTGCTCTGAACCGGGTCCACACCCCCTTGGGCGCGGGCCGCTGCCGCCTTCAACTGGGCTACCATTGCTTCGATCTTGCTGGTGTCGATCACGCTGTCAATTGCCATTTCCCACCTCTTGAGTTCATTTTGCCGCCTGGCAAAAGTACCACGCGCACCTTCGCCATCTACAGCAGCACCTTAACACTGCTGCATTGACAAATCGCACCAATAAGCGGGGAATTTGCCATTCTGTTCGGCCGATCAAATTCCCGCTACCAACGGACAATCCACACTGAGCAAAAAACCTCACAAAGGTAGGCAGTGATCAAAGTATTCATCAAGCTGGCAATCGAGGGAACGCCAGAGGGGAAATCATGGCGGTAGCAGCCGACGGCACGATGACCGGCGAGACCAACAATTCGGGCGAACTCGGCAACAACGAGGGCATGCCCCAGGGGCAGTCCGCCCAGGGCGGCATGATGGGCTACGCCCGTTCGCCCCAGGGCAAGCGTATTCTGCTCATCATTGCCGCCGCCGCGACTCTGGCGCTGATGGCCGGCATCTGGCTGTGGAGCCAGAAGGTCGAGTATCGCGTCCTGTTCGCCAACTTCAATGACCGCGACGGTGGCGCCATCGTGGCCTCGTTGCAGCAGATGAACGTGCCCTACAAGTATTCCGAAGGCGGCACGGCCATCCTGGTGCCCGAAAACATGGTGCATGACGCGCGCCTGAAACTGGCCGCCCAGGGCCTGCCCAAGGGTGGCAATGTCGGCTTCGAGCTGATGGAGAACCAGAAGCTGGGCATTTCCCAGTTCCTGGAACAAGTCAATTTCCAGCGCGCCCTGGAAGGCGAACTGGCGCGCTCGGTGGAATCCCTGGCGCCGGTCCAGACCGCCCGTGTGCACCTGGCCCTGCCCAAAGCCTCGGTGTTCGTGCGCGACCAGCAAAAGCCGACCGCCTCGGTGATCCTGAGCCTCTATCCGGGCCGCTACCTCGATCAGCAACAGGTCAGTGCCGTCGTGCACCTGGTCGCCAGCAGCGTCCCCGAGCTCTCGCCCAAGGCCGTGACCATCGTCGACCAGAACGGCAATCTGCTCTCCGACACCACCAAGCAAGGCCAGACCAACACCCTCGATCCGACCCAGCTGAAGTATGTCCAGGATCTGCAGCAGGATATCGTCAAGCGCGTCGAATCCATCATTGCACCCATCGTCGGCAACGGCAACGTGCGTGCCGAGGCCACGGCCGATGTGGACTTCTCCCGCTCCGAGCAGGCTTCCGAAGCCTACAAGCCCAATCAGACCCGTGACACCGCCGCCGTTCGCAGCAAGCAGAGCAGCGAGTCCAACAGCGCCACCTCCGGCACGTCGGGCGTACCCGGCGCGCTGACCAACCAGCCCCCTGCCCCGGCCACCGCCCAGATCGTCAATCCGGCGGCCGCCAATGGTGCAGCCAACCAGAATACTGCGGCCACGCCCAATGGCGCAGCACCGACTCCTGCGGCCAGCGGCAATTCGCGCAAAGATGAGACCATCAACTACGAGGTCGACAAGACGGTGCGCTACACCCAGCAACCCATGGGTGGCGTGCGTCGCCTGACGGTGGCCGTGGTGGTGAACTACAAGCGCACCCTGGACAACACCGGCAAGATCGTCATGCGCCCGCTGACCGAAGCCGAGCGCAACCAGATCACCGATCTGGTCAAGGAGGCGATGGGTTACAACAAGGATCGCGGCGACTCGCTCAACGTGGTCAACACCCAGTTCAGCACCGACATGGAACCGGAAGTGCCGCTGTGGAAGCAGCCGGGCATGATCGAACTGGCCAAGGAAATCGGCAAGTACGTGCTGGTGGCCGCGGTCCTGCTGTTCCTCTACTTCCGCGTGCTGCGCCCCATCGTCTGGAAGCTGTCGGGCCGCGAAGAACGCGAACGTCTGGCCAAGGAAAAGGCCGAGGCCGAAGCCGCCGCCGCTGCCGCAGCGGTTGCCGCCGGCTTCGATCCGGACGATCCGGACGCCATCGTCAACCTCTCCGGCGAGCCGGCAGTGGACGAACGTGCCCAGTACAAGGCCAATCTGGAAACCGCCAAGCAGTGGGCCAAGAATGATCCGAAACTGGTGGCAAGCATCATCAAGTCATGGGTGAACAATGAGTAACGACGGCGTTCAAAAAGGCGCCATCCTGATGCTCGCCCTGGGCGAGGATGAGGCCGCCGAAGTCATGAAATATCTGGGTCCGAAAGAGGTCCAGAAGCTGGGCGCGGCCATGTCGGCCCTGCGCAATGTCAGCTTCGAAGAAATCAACGAAGTGCTGGAAGCCTTCGTCGCCGAGACCGGCCAGGCCTCCTCGCTGGGACTGGATTCGGACGAATACATCCGTAGCGTGCTGACCAAGGCCCTGGGCGACGACAAGGCCACCTCCCTGCTCAACCGCATCCTGGGCGGACGCGATGCGTCCGGCATCGAAAGCCTCAAGTGGATGGACGCGCAGTCCGTGGCCGAGCTCATCCGCAACGAACACCCGCAGATCATCGCCACCATCCTGGTCCACCTGGAGCGCGACCATGCCTGCGGCATCATCAACAATTTCACGGAACGTTTGCGCAACGACGTCATCCTTCGTATTGCAACTCTGGACGGCGTGCAACCGGCCGCGTTGCGCGAACTCAATGACGTGTTGACCAAGCTGCTGACCGGCAACGAAAGCCTCAAGAAGCAACAGATGGGCGGCATCCGCACTGCGGCCGAGATCCTCAACTTCATGTCGGGCGAGAACGAGACCTCGGTGATGAACAACCTGCGCTCCTACGACGAGGACATGGCGCAGAAGATCATGGACGAGATGTTCGTCTTCGAGAACATCATCGATATCGACGGCCGCGGCATCCAGCTGCTGCTGCGCGAAGTCCAGTCCGAGTCGCTGATCGTGGCCCTCAAGGGTGCCTCGCAAGGCCTGCGCGACAAGATCTTCGCCAACATGTCGCAGCGTGCGGCCGAGATGATGAAGGAAGACCTGGAGTCCAAGGGACCGGTGCGCCTGTCCGAAGTGGATGCGCAACAGAAGGCCATTCTGCAGATCGTGCGCCGCCTGGCCGACGAAGGCCAGATCGTGCTGGGTGCCAAGGGCGAGGACGCGTTCATCTGATGCACTTGAAGCGGTCCATGCAGGATGCTGTCGGCATGCCGGCCTGAGGAGTCAAAGAAGCCATGCGTGCAAAGATCATACCCAAGGAAGAGATGACGCCCTACCAGCGCTGGGAGCTGGCGTCCTTCAACGAAGAACCCGAACCGGAGCCGGAACCGCTGCCGGAAGAGGAAGAGTTTCTGGAAGAACCGCCGCCAGTCCCCCAACTGACGGCCGAGCAGCTCGACGCCATCCGCGAGGCCGCACGCCAGGAGGGCTTTGCCGAAGGCCGCGGGCACGGCCTGCAGGCCGGCCGCTCGGAGGGCTATATGGCCGGATTGCAGCAAGGCCAGCAGGAAGTCAACGAAGTCATCCAGCACTTCCGCCAGATCGCCGTCAACTTCAGCACCGAAGTCTCCCAGTGCAGCGAAAAGATGGCCCCCGAACTGCTGGACCTGGCACTGGACCTGGCCAAGTCCATGTTGAAGACGGCCTTGAACGTGCGCCCCGAACTGATCCTGCCGACGGTGAGTGCCGCCATCCACGCCCTGCCCGTGCTGCAACTGCCGGCCAGCCTGACACTGCACCCGGACGATGCTGCGCTGGTGCGCAAGCACCTGGGCGAAGAACTGGCCCAGCAAGGCTGGAAGATCGAGGAAGACGCCCTGCTCGACCGCGGCGGCTGCCGTGTCGAAACCCGCACCAACCAGATCGATGCCACCACCCAGACGCGCTGGCAGCGTCTGGGCGAGTCGCTGTCCAAGCAGCTCGACTGGCTGGAATGAGGTGTCCGCCGTGATACCGACCTGAACGGGAGACCCGCATGAACTCCCCGATGCCATCCCATAGCAGCCTGTGGCAAGCCTATCTGCACAACTGTCGCAGCCTGGTGGCCATGACCGAGCCTACCCGCACGGCCGGGCGCATCACGCGCGTGGCCGGACTGGTGATGGAAGCGGTCGGACTGAAGCTTCCTGTGGGCAGCCCCTGCAATGTGCCACTGCCCAACGGCACGATGATCGAAGCCGAAGTCGTCGGTTTTCAAGATGAACGTTTGTTCCTGATGCCGCAGAGCGATGTCGAAGGCATCGTTCCCGGCACCCGCGTCTATCCCGTCGAACCGGTGCGTCCACCGCCGCGCACCGGCCCCATCAGCTTCACCCCGCGCCGCGCCGACGAGCACAGCCGCCGCCTGCCGGTCGGTGACGAACTGCTGGGCCGCGTGCTCGACGGCGCCGGCCGTCCGCTGGACAATCTCGGCCCCCTGCACACTGAACGCTCGGCCCCGCTGGCCGTGCGCGCCGCCAACCCGCTGGGACGCGCACCGATCCGCGACATCCTGGACACCGGCATTCGCGCCATCAACACCATGCTTACCGTGGGACGGGGCCAGCGCATGGGCCTGTTCGCCGGCTCCGGCGTAGGCAAGAGCGTGCTGCTGGGCATGATGGCGCGCTATACCAGCGCCGATGTGATCGTGGTCGGCCTGATCGGTGAGCGCGGCCGCGAAGTGAAGGAATTCATCGAACAGATCCTTGGTGCCGAGGGCCTGGCACGCTCGGTGGTGGTGGCTGCACCGGCCGACACCCCGCCGCTCATGCGCCTGCAGGGCGCCGCGTATTGCACTTCCATTGCCGAGTATTTCCGCGACCAGGGCAAGGATGTGCTGCTGATCATGGATTCGCTGACCCGTTACGCCATGGCGCAGCGCGAAATTGCCCTGGCCATCGGCGAGCCGCCGGCCACCAAGGGCTACCCGCCCTCGGTCTTCGCCAAGCTGCCGGCCCTGGTGGAACGCGCCGGCAATGGCGATGAGGGAGGCGGCTCCATCACCGCCTTCTACACCGTGCTGACCGAAGGCGACGACCAGCAGGACCCGATCGCCGATGCCGCCCGCGCCATCCTGGACGGCCACATCGTGCTCAACCGCCAGTTGGCCGAAGCCGGCCACTATCCGGCCATCGACATCGAGCAATCCATCAGCCGTGCCATGCACAGCATTACCGACGCCGACCATCAGCGCCGTTCACGCCATCTGAAGCAATTGTATTCACGTTTCCAGCGCAACCGCGACCTCATCAACGTGGGCGCCTATGCCGCCGGCAGCGATCCGATCCTGGATGAAGCCATTGCCTTGTTGCCAAGAATGGAAGCCTTTTTGCAGCAAGGCATCCATGAGCAAGCCGATGTATCAGAGAGCTTGAGGCAACTTACCGCTCTATTCGGGTGATTGAGCGCGCATCCTCAAAAATATAATCAGAGCGATCATGGCTACTCCCTCCGCACTTGATACGCTGATTGAATTGGCGACCAAAGAGACCGACGAAGCGACCAAGCGCCTCGGTCGGGCTATTCGCGTGAGTGAAGAAGCACAGCAGAAGCTGGGCATCCTGCAGCAATACCGCGACGATTACGCCGCGCGCTTCCAGGAAACACTGACCAATGGCCTGACTGCGCTGGCCTATCGCAATTTCCAGTTGTTCCTGGAAAAGATCGACAACGCCATCGACGGCCAGGTCAACGTGGTACAAAGCAGCCAGCAGCGTGTGGCCGAAGCCCGTGCAGCATGGCAGGCCTGCGAGCGCAAGCGCATGTCCTATGACACCCTGGCCACCCGCGCCCGGGACCAGGAGCAGCGCAAGGAAAACAAGCGCGACCAGAAGTCCATGGACGAGCATGCCGCCCGCATCAGTTTCTACAAGCGCTGAGCGCTGAAACACCCGGCCACGCAATACCGAAACCGTACGCAACGCACCACAACCCGCATCCTAGAGCAGCAGACAGCACTTACCGACAGGCCCACCATCATGAACACTTCCCTGCCGTTGTTGAACGTGATTACCGGCTCCCAGGCCGCCACAGGCGCGCGCTCGGGCAATCCTGCCGACAGCTTCTCGGCCGATGTCCCCTTCAACCAGGTGCTCAACAGCCAGGTCAGCACGCGCGTGCAGGACAACCAGGCCCAGGCGCGCCAGGCCCAGCAGAACGCCGACAACCAGGCCGCCAATGCCCAGGCTGCGGCCAAACAGGCGGCCGCCAGTCAATCGGCTGCCAGCCAGCAATCCCCCAACGCCGCCAACAGCGCCAGTCACGCCGGCAAGAGCGACGGCAGTGACGAGAGCAGCCAGGTCAGCGACAAGGACAAGGACGAAGACGGCAGCGACACCACCACCCAGGCCTCGGCCGAACTGCTGGCCCTGGTGGCCAACATCGCCCAGAACGCCGTCAAGCCCGGCGATGGCAAGGCCAAGGGCGAGAGCAGCGAGGCCGACCTGCTGGCCCAGGCCAAGCGCGGCGGTGGCAAGCTGTCCCTGGCGGATCAGCAGCAAGCCCTGGCCGAAGACAAGCAAGGCAAGCTCGATCCGACCGCCCTGCAGGATGCCCTGGCTGCCGCCAGAGGCAAGCAGGGTGCCGCCGCCGGCGAACTGGCCGGCAAGAGCAACGCCGAGGCCAACCCGCCCCAGCAAAACGGCCACGGCAAGGACGGCAAGCCAGCCATCGACCTCAGCGCCGCCGCCAAGGCCGAGCCCAAGGAAGATGCCAGCGCCCTGGCCGCACGTGCCCAGCTGAACAAGACCGCGCCCGAGATGGCAGCGCCTGCCCGACAGGACCAGGCCCAGGCGGCCCCGCAGCCGCTGGCCTTGCCCGTCATGCAGCAAACCGCTGCGGCCAACCAGACGCAGGCCGTGTTCGCCCCGGCCTACAGCGACAAGATCCAGTCCAACGTCGGCAGCGCCGGCTGGAACCAGGCCCTGGGCACCAAGATCACCTGGATGGCCACCGCCGGCATGCAGAGTGCCTCGCTGAGCCTGAACCCGCCGGACCTGGGCCCGATGCAGGTGGTCCTGAACGTGCACAACCAACAAGCCGATGCCACCTTCATCACCGCCCAGCCGGAAGTGAAGCAGGCGCTGGAAGCGGCCCTGCCCAAGCTGCGCGAAATGATGGACCAGGCCGGCATCCAGCTCGGCCAGGCCAATGTCCAGACCGGCATGCCCAACCAGCATCAGGGGGCAGGCAATGGCCAGCAGCAGGCGCGCAGCGGGTCCTCCTCCAGCTTCGGCAAGGAACAGGAGGGCGACGTCGCCCTCAGCGGCAGCGTCACGGCAGCCGCAACCTCCAGTGGACTGGGCCTGGTCGATACCTTCGTGTAAGCGCCGAGACCGGAAACCTTAAAAAACATGCAATTTTCGTCCGTGCGGGACTCAACAATGCGATTTGGCTGCCGATAAGCAGATAAGCCCTCAACCCGCGCTGACGAACTGAAAGGAATAGTAGATGGCAACAAAAGGAAAAGCCCCGGCCAAGGGAGCTGAAGCAGAAGCAGCACCGGCAAAATCCAGCAAGAAGATGCTCTTCATCATCATCGGTGTCGTGCTGGTACTGGTGATCGGTGGTGCAGCAGCTTTCTTCATGATGGGTGGCAAGGGCAAGAAGGGTGAGGATCATGCCGAAGAAAAGGTCGAGGCCAAGGCGCCGACCTTCGTGGTGATCGAACCCTTTGTGGTGAACCTGCAGCAGGAAACCGGCGACCAGTACCTGCAAGTGGCCATGACCCTGCAGGTGCCCGACAGCCAGACCGCCGAAGCCCTCAAGCTGTACATGCCCCAGGTGCGCAGCCGCCTGCTGATGGTGCTCTCCAGCAAGAAGGCGTCCGAACTGCTCACCAGCGAAGGCAAGCGCCGTCTGACCGACGAGATCATCGACCAACTGGGCGAGCCGTTCTCGGGCAAGGGCAAGGGACCGCAGATCACCGACGTGTTCTACACCTCGTTCGTGATCCAACAGCAGTAACACCGTATCGAAGTCAGAGATCGTCGACCATGGCCGAGCATTTTCTATCACAGGAAGAAGTCGATGCCCTTTTGAAGGGCGTGACGGGAGATGAAGACGAAGAAAAAATCGTCGAAGAAGCTCCTGGTACGGTACGTACCTACAACCTGGCCACGCAGGAACGCATCGTGCGTGGGCGCATGCCCACGCTGGAAATCATCAACGAGCGTTTCGCGCGTCTGTTCCGCATCGGCTTGTTCAACTTCATTCACCGTACCGCCGAGATCTCGGTCGGTCCGGTGAAGGTGTCCAAGTACAGTGAATTCATCCGCAACCTGGTGGTCCCGACCAACCTGAACCTGGTCCACATCAAGCCCTTCCGTGGCATCGGGCTGGTGGTGTTCGACCCGCAGTTCGTGTTCATGCTGGTGGACAACATGTTCGGCGGCGATGGTCGCTTCCATACCCGCATCGAAGGCCGCGAATTCACGCCCACCGAGCAGCGCATCATCATGCGCGTGCTGGAGATCACCTTCGAGACCTACGCCAAGTCGTGGGAACCGATCTATCCGATCGAATTCGAATTCATCCGCTCGGAAATGAATACCCAGTTCGCCAACATCGCCACGCCCAACGAAGTGGTGGTCTCGACCACCTTCACCGTCGAGCTGGGGCCGGTGTCGGGCGAGATCCACATCTGCACGCCCTACTCGATGATCGAGCCGGTGCGTGACCGTCTCACCAGCAGCATGCAGGGCGAAGCGCTGGAAGTGGACAAGCGCTGGATCCGCCTGATGAAGCAGCAGATCCAGACCGCCGAGGTCGAACTGATCGTCAATTTCGGTACTGCCCGAGTCAATTTCACCGATCTGCTGAACATGCAGGTCGGCGACGTCATCGCGCTGCAGACCAATACGACCGTCGAGGCACAGGTTGACGGCGTACCGGTGATGGAATGCAGCTATGGCCAGTCCAATGGTCAATACGCCCTGCGCGTGGAGAAACTGCTGTCCATCACCCATCAAGAAACACCGGAAAGCTTTCAAGGAGATTAGCAATGGCTGATGAGAACGTAGCAGGCGCAGGCGCAGCGGAAGACGATCCGTGGGGCGCGGCCATGGCCGAGCAGAGCGAGGCCGAAGAGGCGCAGAAAAAAGGCGAGATGGAAGACGAGAAAGGCATCACCGCAGCCCCTGCGATGGCCACCGTCTTCAAGGACCTGAGTGCGGCCGATATCAAGACCAATACCCCCAACGACATCGACTTCATCCTCGATATCCCGGTACAACTCACCGTGGAACTGGGCCGCACCAAGATCGCCATCAAGAACCTGCTGCAACTGGCGCAGGGCTCGGTGGTGGAACTCGATGGCATGGCCGGTGAACCGATGGACGTACTGGTCAACGGCTGCCTGATCGCACAAGGCGAAGTGGTGGTGGTCAACGACAAGTTCGGTATCCGCCTGACCGACATCATCACGCCGGCCGAACGCATTCGCAAGCTCAACCGCTGAGCGCAATGACTTCCGTTTCATGAGACGTATTTACGCAGCATCGATGAGACAAGCCTTGCGTCAGTCCCGGGCGGACCTGGTGTCCGCCCTGATCTTTCTGGGCGGCAGTCTGGCTGTCACGGCCCAAAGCCGGGCCGACAACACCACCGCCGGCAGCGTCGCTGTCCCGGCACCGGCAGCAGCCGGCGCTCTTCCCTCCTCCACCGGCAGTGTCTTGACCATGCTCTTGGGGCTGGTCGCGGTACTGGCCGTGATGGCCGCAGTCGCCTGGCTGTTCAAGCGCTTCGGCCTGGCCAGCGGCATGAGCGGCAACGCCGTGGCCAAGGTCGTCGGCGGCGTGTCGGTGGGTACCCGCGAGCGGGTGATGGTGGTCGAAGTCGGCGACCAGTGGATCGTGGTCGGTGTGGCTCCCGGTCGGGTCAATGCCCTGGCCACCCTGCCGCGCCAGGAAGGCGTGGCGGCCCAACCGGTCACGGCCGGACCGGCCTTTGCCACCTGGCTCAAGCACACCATGGACAAACGAAATGGCGGTACCGGCAACGGCGACCGTCCGGGTAATGATGGCAGCACATCCTAAGCCGCGAGGCACACTCTCTTTCCTGCGCCACCGCACCGCCGCGTTGCTGCGCAGCCCCTACTGGTGGCTGGCGCTGCTGTGCCTGCCGCTGGCGGCCTCGGCCCAGCAGGGCCTGCCCGCGCTCAACAGCATGCCCGCCCCAGGCGGCGGCACGAATTATTCGCTGCCGATCCAGACCATGCTGTTGCTCACTTCGCTGTCGTTCATTCCGGCGGCGATGCTGATGATGACCTCGTTCACCCGCATCGTGATCGTGCTGTCCTTGCTGCGCCAGGCACTGGGCACCCAGTCCACGCCACCCACGCAGGTGCTGGTCGGGTTGTCGCTGTTCCTGACCTTCTTCGTGATGAGTCCGGTGTTCGACCGCATCTACACCGAGGCCTACCAGCCCTTCTCGGAAAACAAGATCCAGATGATGGAAGCGCTCGACAAGGGGGCCGCACCGCTCAAGGAATTCATGCTCAAGCAGACCCGCCAGGCCGACCTGGCACTGTATGTGAAGCTCTCGCGCGGACCGGCCCTGCAAGGCCCGGAAGACGTGCCGCTGCGCCTGCTGGTACCGGCCTTCGTTACCAGTGAACTGAAGACCGCTTTCCAGATCGGCTTTGCCATCTTCATTCCCTTCCTCATCATCGACATGGTGGTGGCCAGCATCCTGATGTCGATGGGCATGATGATGATGTCCCCGGCCATCGTCTCGCTGCCCTTCAAGCTGATGCTGTTCGTGCTGGTGGACGGATGGCAGTTGCTGATCGGCTCCCTGGCCCAGAGTTTCTACTAGTCGCCGACCAAGGCAAGGATCACTATGACACCCGAAAGCGTCATGACCATGGGCCGCCAGGCCATCGAAGTCACCCTCCTGGTCGCGGCCCCGATGCTGCTCACTGCCCTGTTCATCGGACTGCTGGTGAGCATCTTCCAGGCCGCGACCCAGATCAACGAGCAGACCCTGGCCTTCATCCCCAAGCTGGTCGGCGTGTTCCTGGCCATGATCATCGCCGGTCCCTGGATGCTGACCATCATCCTCGATTACATGCACACCATGTTCAGCGGCATCCCCGCCATGGTCCAGTAGCACGCCCGCGCGCGGGGCCGCCGCCCTGCGCTTGCCGACCATGCTCACCTTCTCCAGCCAGCAGCTCTATGCCTGGGTCGCCATGTTCATCTGGCCGACCACGCGCATCCTAGGATTGCTCTCCATTGCGCCGCCTTTCGGCAGCACCAGTGTCCCCATGCTGGTGAAGGTGCTGCTGGGCATTGCCATCGGCGCGGTGCTGGCACCGGATGTGCCGGTGCCGCCGGCCATCGATCCGATGTCGATGACGGGCCTGCTGATCCTGTTGCAGCAACTGCTGATCGGTCTGTCCATGGGCTTTGCCATGCGTATCGTCTTTGCCGCCGTGGAGGCCGCCGGGGAGCTGACCAGCTCGACCATGGGCTTGTCCTTCGCGGCCTTCTTCGATCCCCAGACACAGGGGCGCACAGCCGTCATTGGCCAGGTTTTCTCGCTGCTGGCGACCATGGTCTTCCTGAGCCTGAATGGCCACCTGGTGTTGCTGCAGGTGATGGCCGAAAGCTTTCACACCCTGCCCATCACCGGCGTACCGATCACCACCGAAGGCTTCCATCAACTGGGCCTGTGGGGCGCCAAGGTATTCAGCATGGGGGTGCAATTGTCGCTACCGCTGCTCATCGCCCTGCTCATCACCAACTTTGCCCTGGGCATCCTTACCCGTGCGGCTCCCCAACTGAATCTGTTCGGCATCGGGTTTTCGATTACCATGCTGGCTGGCTTCGTCCTGATCGCCTTGGCCCTGCCCTACATGCTCACCCCCTTGCAGCGCTTCCTGGTCGAGGGCGTGGAGATGGTGCGGCTGCTGGGCAGCGTACCGCCGGTCAATGCCTTGCCCAGGCCCTGAGGCCGGCAACCTCCGCTTGCACAAAATTTACGTCTCCTGACGTGCACTCCGGCCGAATTGCCTCACACTGTCGCCTCTGCGGCCAGGTCCGCAGGGCCTTCCTTCGCACTGCCTTCTGACGCATGAACATCGCCTATTTCCGCCGTCCCAAGATCATCTTCGCCGCGCTTGCCATCCTGCTGCTCGCAGGCTATCTGGGGTACCGGGCCTTCACCCCGCCGCCGCCGCCCGCCTACCTTACCGCCACCGCGGCCATCGCCGACATCCAGGACGTGGTCCTGGCCAGCGGTACCGTCAAGGCCTACAAGCAGGTCAGCGTGGGAGCCCAGGTGTCGGGCCAGATCAAGTCACTCAAGGTCGCGCTCGGAGACCACGTCAAGAAGGGCCAACTGGTGGCCGAGATCGATTCCCTGACCCAGGCCAATGCGCTGGCCAGCGCCGAATACTCGCTGCAGAACCTGCAGGCCCAGTTGCGTTCCAAGCAAGCCACCTTGAAGCAGGCGCAACTGGCCTATGCGCGCCAGCAGATGATGCTGGCCGGTGAGGCCAGCTCGCGCGAGAACTTCGAGAGCGCCGAGGCGACCCTGAACTCCACCCGCGCCGACATCGCCGCCCTGCAGGCGCAGATCAGGGACGGCGCCATCAAGGTCGATACCGCCCGCCTGAACCTGGGCTATACCCGCATCACCGCCCCCATCGACGGCGAAGTGGTGGCCATCGTGGCGCAGGAAGGCCAGACCGTGAACGCCAACCAGTCCACTCCGACCATCATCAAGGTGGCCCGCATGGATACTGTGACGGTCAAGGCGCAGATCTCGGAAGCGGACGTAGTCCGCGTCAAGCCTGGCCTGCCGGTGTACTTCACCATCCTGGGCGACCCCGACCACCGCTATCGCACCACCCTGCGCGCCATCGAGCCGGCCCCGGATTCGATCCTGCAGGACGACACCAGTACCAGCACCACCACCAGTACCAGCAGCAGTTCCAGCTCCACGGCGATCTACTACAACGGCCTGCTGGACCTGCCCAACCCGGATGGCAAGCTGCGCATCTCCATGACCACGCAGGTCAACATCGTGCTGGCCGAGGCCAAGGATGCGCTGGTGGTGCCCTCCACCGCACTGGGGGCCAAGGATGCGCAGGGCCGTTACACCGTGCGAGTGCTGGATGCGCAAGGCCAGGCACAGGAGCGCCAGGTGCGCATCGGCATCAACACCAATGCCCAGGTACAGATCATCGAAGGACTCAAGGCCGGTGAGCGCGTGGTGACCGGCACCGCCCTGGCGGGCAGCGCCGACAGCAGCAGCGAGCGCCGTGGCCCGCCGCCGCGCATGTAAGGCGGCCATGACGACGCCCCTGTTGCAACTGCGCGGACTGCGCCGCGACTTTCCCGCCGGTGATGACACCATCACCGTGCTCAACGACATCAACCTCGACATCGCTGCCGGCGAGATGGTCGCCATCGTCGGCGCTTCCGGCTCGGGCAAGTCGACTCTGATGAATATCCTCGGCTGCCTGGACAAGCCCAGTGCCGGCAGCTACCTGGTCGCCGGACGCGAGACCGGCAAGCTGGAGCCGGACGAACTGGCGCAATTGCGGCGCGAGCATTTCGGCTTCATCTTCCAGCGCTACCACCTGCTCTCGGACCTGGATGCCACGGCCAACGTGGAAGTACCGGCGGTCTATGCCGGTCAGGAACCGGCCCAGCGCCGCCAGCGCGCCGCGCAACTGCTGGCGCGACTGGGCCTGGCCGAGCGCGGCCACCACAAGCCGGGCCAGCTCTCGGGCGGGCAGCAGCAGCGCGTCTCGATTGCGCGCGCGCTGATGAATGGCGGCGACGTGATCCTGGCCGACGAACCGACCGGCGCGCTGGACAGCCACAGCGGTCACGAGGTGATGAACATCCTCAAGGAACTGCATGCCGAAGGCCACACCATCATCATCGTCACGCATGACATGCAGGTGGCCGGCAATGCCCAGCGCATCATCGAGATCAAGGACGGCGTGATCGTTGCGGATCGCCGCAACCAGGTACCCGCAGCGGCAGCGGTGAGCAGCGCGCACAAGCAGCAAGGCCAGCAGAGCCGACAGGCCAGCGCCTGGCGCGCCGGACTGGATCGCTTCAAGGAAGCGCTGCGCATGTCCTTGCTGGCCATGAATGCGCACCGCCTGCGCAGCTTCCTGACCATGCTGGGCATCATCATCGGCATCGCCTCGGTGGTATCGGTGGTCGCCCTGGGCAGCGGTTCGCGCGCGCAGATCCTGTCGGACATCAGCGCCATGGGCACCAATACCATCGACATCTTCCCCGGCACCGATTTCGGCGACATGAAATCAGCCGCCATCCGCACCCTCACACCCGCAGATGCCGCCGCCCTGGCCGAGCAGAACTATGTCGACAGTGTCACACCCAGCGTGTCCACGGCCTCCTCCGCACGCTATGGCAACATCTCGGTCAGCGCCACCATCAACGGCGTGGGCGAGCAATATTTCCGCGTACGCGGGCTGAAGATGGCGCAGGGCATGAGCTTCGACAACGACGGCATCCGCCGCCAGGCGCAGGAAGTGGTGATCGATGCCAATACCTACAAGAAGCTCTTCCCCAACGGCGGCAATGCACTGGGCGAAGTGATCTTCCTGGGCAGCGTGCCATGCCGCGTGATCGGCGTGACGCAGAAGCGCGAGAACGGCTTCGGCAACAACAGCGCCCTCAATGTCTGGGTGCCCTACACCACCGCCATGACCCGCGTGATCGGCCAGCGCTACCTGAGCGGCATCACCGTGCGGGTCAGCGACAAGGTCCCCAGCGCGGCCGCCGAGCAGGGCATTACGCAACTGATGACGCTGCGCCATCGCACCAAGGACTTCTACATCTTCAACACCGACAGCATCCGCCAGACCATCGAGAAGGCCACCGCCACGCTGACCCTGCTGGTCTCCATGATTGCGCTGATCTCGCTGGTGGTGGGCGGCATTGGCGTGATGAACATCATGCTGGTCTCGGTCACCGAGCGTACCCGCGAGATCGGCGTGCGCATGGCCGTGGGCGCGCGCCAGGGCGACATCATGCAGCAGTTCCTCATCGAAGCGGTGCTGGTCTGCCTGGCCGGCGGACTGCTGGGCGTGCTGGTGGCGCTGTCCTTTGGCGCGGTGTTTGCCCACTTCGTCAGCAGTTTCCACCTGATCTATTCGACTGTCTCCATCGTCAGCGCCTTTGCCTGCTCCACCCTGATCGGCGTGGTGTTCGGTTTCCTGCCGGCGCGCAATGCCGCGCGCCTCAATCCGGTGGACGCCCTCGCCCGCGAATGAAATTGCACGCCATGTCCAAGCTCCCGAATTTCCCTTCACTTTCCCGCCTGACGCTGTTGCTGGCACTGGCCCTGCTGGGCGGCTGCAGCAGCCTGGTGCGCACTCCCTACACCGCACCGGCGACCCGGACCCCTGCGGCCTGGCAACAGGGTGACCCGGCCGCTGGCGTCAACGCCAGCCAATGGTGGCAAGCCTTCGGCGACCAGACCCTCAACGGCCTCATCGATGAGGCCCTGCGCAAGAACAACGACCTGGCGGTGGCGACCATCAAGCTCAGGCGCGCCCAATTGCAGGCCGGGATCGCCAACGATGCCTTCGTCCCGGCCCTCAGCGCCCAGCTCGGCAGCAGTGCCGGCAAAGCGCTCGATGGCAACGGCCAGACCACCCGCGCCAGCCAGAATTCGGTGAGCCTGTCCTATGAAGTCGACCTGTGGGGCCGCCTGGGCGCCAACTACGACGTGGCCCGCTGGGAAGCCCTGGCCACCGAGCAGGACCGCGCCGCCACTGCCCTGGCCCTGGTCGGCACCACCGCCAACCTCTACTGGACCGGCGCCTACCTGAACCAGCGCATCCAGAACGCCGAACAAAGCATCGCCTACGCGCAGAAGACGCTGGACCTGGTCAATACCCAGTACCGTGCTGGTGCGGTGTCATCCCTGGAGGTGCTCACGGCCCGGCAAAACCTGCTGAGCCAGCAATCCAGCTATACCGAACTGGTGCAGCAGCGGGTGGAAAATGACAATGCCCTGGCCATCCTGTTCGACAGTCCGCCCGGCCAGCGTCGCCAACTGCCGCCGGCCCTGCCGGAGCAGCCCTTGCCGTCCCTGGCGGCGGGCCTGCCGGCCGAACTGCTGGGACGACGTCCGGATCTGCGGGCAGCCGAATTGCGACTGCGCGAAGCCCTGGCCAATGTCGACCTGACACGGACCGGCTTTTATCCGCAGCTGAGCCTGACCGGCTCGCTCGGCACCAGCAGCGATGCCCTGCTGCGTCTGGTGCAGAATCCGGTGGCTTCGCTGGCCGCGCAACTGACCCTGCCCTTCCTGCAACAGACCCAGATGAAGCTCAAGGTCGGCGTCTCCCAGGCCGACTACGACAGTGCCCTCACGCAGTTCCGCCAGACCCTGTACGCCGCCTTCAGCGATGTCGAAAACGCCCTGTCGGCGCGCGAGCAATATGCCCGGCAGCAGGCGCTGCAGGCCCGCAACGTCGAGGTGGCACGCGCGGCCGAGCAGCTCTACGCGCTGCGTTACCGGGCCGGCTCGGCCACCTTGCAAGCCTGGCTGGACCAGCAGGACAAGCGCCGCAGCGCCGAGGACACTCTGGCCCAGGTGCGGCTGAACCAGTTGAAGAACCAGATGACGCTATACCAGGCCCTGGGTGGCGATGCCCGCGCGACTCCTCCCCGGTGAAACGCGATGGCCCCAAGCAAAAAGGCGAACCCGCGGGTTCGCCTTTTTGCATTTTCCTTCACTGCGATCGGCCTGCAACGCCGTCGCTGTGAAGGTAACTTCATTATTTGAGGTAATTCAGCAAAGTCAGGCCACTGGTGGTGACGAAGACCTTCTGGGCTGCCGACAGATAGGTCTGCTTGAGCGTGAGGTCGCTGATCAGCTCGCTGGTATCGGAAAGATTGCGGCCCAGCAGGTTGTTGATGGTCTGGGTGTAGTTTTCCTTGTTGACCTCACCGGCCGCATCCAGGTTGTCCAGCTCGTTCTGGCGGGCACCGATGGACGCCTTGACGGTGGAGACGCTGCTGGCAATCGAGTCGATCTGGGTATTGAACTTGGCCAGGTTGCGCGACAGCGCTGCCTGGCTGCCCGCCACCGGCGTACGCGCCGCATCGGCAGCATCGGCCTGCAGCTTGAGCGCCGCCGTTTCGGTGAACTTGGCCTGATAGGTCGGATCGTCCGGCTTGAGGGCATCCAGTTCAGATTGTGCCGTCTTGTAGGCGGCAATCGGGGTCTGGCCGGAGCCGGCCGGATACACGAAATTGTTGGCAGCGGTCTCGTCGGCAGTGTTGGCCGCTTCGGTCACCGGCACGGACAGCACATTGATCATGTTGGTCATGGTCTTGAAGATATCCTGACCATTGCCCTGGAACACCGTCTGGCCCGAGGCGCTGATATCCATCTGGCGGGTCGAGTCGACCTGCAGCGTCATGGCGCCCTGGTCGCCGTTGTAGACCACGCCGCCGGTGCCGTCCAGGGTGAAGGGCTGGGTGGTGCTCTTGAAACCGGCGAAGATGTAATTGCCCTGGCCGTCCTGGGCATTGGCATAGCCCAGCACTTCGTTGAGGTTGCCCTTGATCTCGGAAGCCATGTTGATGCGCTCGGCATTCGAATACGAGGCATTGCCTGCAGTGATGACATTGGACTTGAGCTTGGTCAGCATGTTGGTCAGGCTGTCCAGGGTCCCCTGCACGGTCGACAGGGCGCTGTTGGCGTTCTGGCGATTGGTCTTGTACTGGTCGTTCAGGGCCGAGGTCTGGGTCATGTCCAGGGCGCGGGCGGCGGCCACCGGGTCGTCCGAGGGCAGCAAGACCTTCTGCTGCGCCGTCACCTGCTGGGTCAGCTTCAGGATCTGGCCCTGCATGCTGGTCAGGTCATTGTTGCTCGACTGATAGAGCATCTGGGTGCTGATACGCATGGTCATCTTCCTTTAACTGATTAGCTGCCCAGGGTGAGCAGGACATTGATCATGTCGCTGGCGGCCTGGATGATCTTGGCCGCAGCCTGGTACTGCTGCTGGTTGCGGATCATGTTGGCCAGTTCCTCGTCCTGGTTGACGCCGGACTCGGACTGCTGCTGGGTCTGGATCGCCGTCAGGCGCGATTTCTCGGCCGTATTGGTGACGTTGATCTCGTTGGTCTTGTTGCCGATGGTGGCCACCAGCTGCGAGTAGGAACCCTGGAAGCTGGTGCCATTGATGGTGTTGGCCGTCTGCAGGTTGGCCATGGCCAGCGCATTGCGATTGTCCGACGCCGCATTGGTGTTGGCCGAGATGGTGAACTGGTCGCCATTGGAGGGCTGGCCGGAGATCTGGAACTTCACACCGCTGATCTCGTAGGTATCGCCGGCCTTGTACGGGATGTTGGTATCACCCGCATTGATCGTGGTGGTCGTGCCGTCCAGATGGGTAATGGTGCCTGTACCTGGCGCTGCCGGCGACATGACGAACACCGGGGGCGTGGCCGTGCTGTCGTAGCTCAGCGTGGTGGGCTTGGTCAGCGGCGTGGTCGTGGTCAGGTAGTCCGCCGTCACCGAACCGGTACTGATGGTCGCCGTGCCCTTGTTGGCCGCCACCGGGGCAAAATTGAACGTGTCACCGGTGCTGGGCGTACCGGTCAGCGTATAGGTCACGCCGCCGCTGCTGATGGTCATGCCCGGCGTGTAATTGAACGCGGCCCCGCCCGTGGCCGTACCGGTGGTCCCGTCCGGGTTGGTATAGGTCACGTCCGGCGCAGGCGTATTGTTGGTCCAGGTGGCGGCCAGCTGGAGCTGGTTCGGCGTCACCGTGGTATCGAGTGTAGTGCTGAACGATACCGACGAACCCTGCTTGAACGAGCTCGGATCCAGCGAGGTGTTGGAAATGATCGCGTTGCCGGTGTTGCTGGCGCCGGTACTGGCGTTGACGTTGTTGGTCGCGTTGATCGAGGTCGAGATCGGCGCGGCCGTGGCCAGCAGTTGGGTATTGCTCAGCAGCAGCGAGAAGGCCGCAGCACCGTTGGCCGTCGGCTGGATCTTGTAGATATTGCCGCTGGCCATGGTCGGCGCGCCCGCCGGGGAGCCACCGTCGGAGTAGGTCACGCCGTCGAGCGTGACCGGAAAGTCGCCGGCGGCCTTGACGGTCTTGGTGTTGTCCGACAGACGCGTAAAGGTGTAGTTGGTGCCGTCGTAGGTCAGCGTGTAGTCACTCGTGCTCAGCGCCGAGGGGTCGCTGATGGTCGTCGTCAGGTTGGTGGTGCCGGTATTGGTCGGATAGCCGATCAGGTTGGGCGAACTGACGTTGAACATGTCGGTGCCCGCGTTACCGTTCTGGTCCAGCCCCAGCTTTTGCTGTTCATTGAACGCGGTCCCCATGGCGATGGCGATGCGGCCCAGGGCGTTCTGGGTCGGATCCAGGGTTTCCGTACGGTACTTCAGCAGGCCACCCAGACTGCCACCGTCATAGAAGAAGCTGTCGGGAATGGTCGCCGTGCCGCCACCGGGCAGCACCTGGCCGACCTGCAGACGAGAGACATCGGTGGGCGAATTGGTCACCGCCAGCTGGGTCACCTGGTCACCGGTCACCAGCGACTGGCCGGTGCCGATGAACACGCTCACCGCCCCGGTATCCTGCGGCACCGTGGTGATCTTGACGTACTTGTTGAGCTCCGCCACCAACTGGTCGCGCTGATCCAGCAGATCGTTGGGCTGCTGCCCGCCGCCGGTCCCCACGGCATTGACGATGGCCTGGTTCAACTGGGCGAGCTGTTGCGCGTAGGAATTGATGGTGGTCACCGTCGAGGTGATCTGACTGTTGACGCTGGCGCTGCTCTGGGCGAGCTGGTCGTTGATGCTGGACACGCGCGCCACCAGGGTCGACGCCTGCGACAGCACCGACTGGCGCGAGGCCTGGGTATTCGGGTTGGAGGCCAGATTCTGCACGGCCGCAAAGAAATCCTGCAGGGCCGGCGACAGACCGGCCTTGGTGTCGGCCACCGTGTTGTTGATCTGCGAGATCTCCGAGTAATACGAATCCAGCGAGCTCGCCGAGCTCTGCGAGGCCAGTGCCTGCTTGGTCAGGAAATCGTTGTAGATGCGCTTGATCTGGGTGACCTGGGCACCCTGGCCGACGAAGCCGTAGCCATAGTTGATGCCGCCGGCCGAGCTTTGCACGACTTCCTGGCGGTTGTAGCCGGGAGTGGTGGCGTTGGAGATGTTGTGGCTGGTGGTGGCCTGCGCCGCCATGGCCGCCTGCAACGCGCTTTGCCCGATACTGAAGATGTTAGTTGCCATGCTAGGTTGTCGTCCCTGAAAGCTTTTAGCGGAATAACCAAGTCAACGGCAGGATTGACCAAAACTTTAGCGGCTCCGGCCCGAATTTGTTTCCGGTCGGAACCGATGAGCTTGCCGCGCGATCATGCCCTGCGGCGGCGCGGGATCAGGCCGACAGTGAGGTACGGATGATGCGCGAGAGCTTTTCCGCATAGTGCGGATCGGTGGCATAACCGGCGCGCTGCAGGCCGTATGCGAAACCGTGGGCATCCTGGGCGCTGGCCAGGACCTTCTCGTAGCGCGGATTGCTGCGCAGCAAGTTGGCGTAATCCTTGAAGGCATCCGCATAGGAATCATAGGCGCGGAATTTTTCGACGCGCTTCTGCGGCTTGCCGTTGATGTATTCGATGGTGGTGGCCTCGACCACCTTGCCGGTCCAGTTGCCGGTCGCCTTGATACCGAACAGGTTGTGGGCGGAACGGCCGTCGCGGCTGACGATTTCCTTCTTGCCCCAGCCGGTTTCCAGCGCCGCCTGCGCCAGCATGAACTTGGCCGGGATGCCGGTCATCTTGCTGGCCAGTTCGGCATCGGCCTGCAAACGGTTCTGGAAGGCTTCCACATGGGCCGGCTTGTTGGAACTGCGGCGCTGCTTGTTGCGACCGTCCTGGTCCGTCCTCTCGGCGGTCTGCTGGCTGGCGAAGCTCTGGATGAACTTGGCGCGGTCGGCATCGCTCATTTCCTTGACCAGCGGGATGCCCATCGGCAGGCCATCATCGCCCGCAGCGGTATTGCCGTCCAGATCCTGGGCATCAGGCAGCTTCTTGGGCAGCGAGGCCGAGAGCTGGCGCGTGAGCACATCGGCCAGCCCGACCCCACGCTGGGCCAGGCTCTGGCTCAGTTGCTGGTCCAGCATGGAGGTAAACATCTTGGTCTGCTCGTTGTCGAACGGCCCATCCTGCGGCGTGGCATCCCGCATGCTCTTCATCACCATGTTCAGGAACATGGCCTCGAACTGCTTGGCGGCGCCCTTGATGGATTCCGGTGAATTCTGCTTGGCGGCCTCGCGCAGGCCATTCAGCCCATTCGCATCGACGGCAAGACTCTCGGTCGGATTGGATGGGTTGATCTTGTTGAGCATGGATGACCTTGGTGGAAAGCGTTGGATGTTGGATCGACCCGCAGCGTCAGATCACTTCGAGTTCGGCGCGCAAGGAACCGGCCGCCTTCATGGCCTGCAGGATCGCCAGCAAGTCCTGGGGAGTGGCGCCGATGGCGTTGAGCGCCTTGACCACGTCCGACAGCGAAGCACCGCCCTTCAACAGCATGACCTTGCCCGGCTCCTTGTTGATGGAGACCTGGGCATTCTGCACCCCCGCCGTCTGGCCACCGGCCAGGGCATTGGGCTGGCTGACCGCATTGTCGGCCTGGATCACTACCGACAGGTTGCCGTGCGAGACCGCGCAGGTCTCCAGCATCACGCTCTGGTTCATCACCACCGAGCCGGTACGGGCATTCAAGATCACCTTGGCCGCCAGCTTGCCGGGGGTGACATCCACGTTTTCCAGGGCACCGAGGAAGGCTACCCGGTCGCCACTGGAAATGGGCGCGCGCACGCGGATCACACGGCCATCCTGAGCCACGGCGGTATCGCTGCCGAAACGCTTGTTGAGCGCATCGACCACCCGGCTGGCAGTCGAGAAATCATAGTCATTGAGCTCCAGCACGACTGCGTCGCCGCCGCCGAGCGAACTGGGCACGGCCCGTTCCACGGTCGCTCCGCCGGAAATGCGGCCGGCCGACAGCTGGTTGACGATGGTGCTGCTGCCGGCAGCCGAACCGCCCGCACCGCCGATGACGATGTTGCCCTGGGCGATGGCGTAGATCTGGCCGTCAGCACCCTTCAGGGGGGCCATCAGCAGCGTGCCGCCACGCAGGCTCTTGGCATTGCCGATGGAGGACACCGTCACGTCGATCAACTGGCCCGGCTGGGCGAAGGCTGGCAAGGTGGCCGTGACCATGGCGGCAGCCACGTTCTTCAACTGCATGTTGCTGCTGGTGCCGGAGGGCACGTTCACGCCCAGCTGCTGCAGCATGCTGATGACGCTCTGCACCGTAAACGGCGTCTGCGTGGTCTGGTCGCCACTGCCATCCAGACCCACGACCAGGCCATAACCGACCAGCTGGTTCTGGCGCACGCCCTGGATGCTGGCCAGGTCCTTGAGACGCTCGGCATGGGCCGGCATGGCCGCTGCCAGGCACAGCGCTGCGACGGCTGCCGCCGAAAGCAGCTTGCTGCCCATCCTGATCATGTCCATGGCGAAAAATCCTTTCCGGGTCATTGCACTACTCCACATCAGAAAGGAGAAACGCTGAAGAAGAATCGGCCCAGCGAAGACATGAAGTCAGCCATGTCCACGCGGGTGTTGGTACGGTATTCGACTTTCGCATCCGCCACCAGCGTGGAGGAAACGGTGTTGCCGGTCTGGATGTTGTCGGGGCTGACAGTGCCGGAGAAGCGCACGTATTCCACGCCCTTGTCCAGTGACACCTGCTTTTCGCCCGAGACCACCAGGTTGCCGTTGGGCAGCACCTCCACCACCGTCACGCCGATGGTACCGGTGAAGGTGTTGCTGGAGGTCGTGGCGCCCTTGTCATCGAACTTGGAGGAGGAACTGCCGGAGGCCGACAATTCCTTGATCGAGGTGCCGAAGATGGTCGGTGCGGGCGAGGCCACTTCGCCGGTCTTGCTGGCCGAACTCGCGGCGGACTTGGCAGCACTGGTCTTCTCGTTGATGATGATGGTGAGCGTGTCACCGACCAAACGCGCGCGACGGTCTTCCAGCAAGGGGCGATAGACCGCCGACTGGAAAATCGCACCCGAGGTCGGCGGCGCGTAGGACGCCGGCTGCGGACGCGCCGTCTTGGGACCTGTCACGATACTGTCGGGAACGGTGGTGCAAGCACTCACGCTCAACACGCCCGCCATGGTGACCAATTTCAGCATGCTCTTCATCTCTGCCTCGTCCTTCTTCTGCTACCGACTACCTTGTTCAACATCCACTGCGCGAAGCCTTACAGCTGCGAAAGCTTGGCCAGCATCTGGTCGGACGTGGTGATGGCCTTGCTGTTGATTTCATAGGCGCGCTGTGTCTGGATCATGTTGACCAGCTCTTCCACCACGTTCACGTTGGAAGTTTCCACGTAACCCTGCCACAGGGCACCGGCACCGTTGGTCCCCGGGGTGTTCGGGTTGGGCGTACCGGAAGCGGCGGTTTCGACGTACAGGTTCTCGCCACGGCTTTCCAGGCCAGCCGGGTTGATGAAGGTGGCGACCTGGATGGTACCGATCTGCGTGGTAGCGGTGGAACCGGCCTGCATGATCGAGACGGTACCGTCACGGCCCACGGTCAGCTTGGTGGTGTTGAGCGGAATGGTGATCGGCGGCTGCAGGGTGTAGCCGCTGGAGGTCACCATCTGGCCCTGGCTGTCGGTCTGGAAGGAGCCATCGCGGGTGTAGGCGGTGGTGCCGTCGGGCAGCAGGATCTGGAAGAAGCCATTGCCCTGGATCGCCAGGTCCTTGTCATTGTTGGTCTGGTTGACGTTGCCCTGGGTGAAGATGCGTTCGGTTGCCACCGGACGCACGCCGGTACCGATCTGCAGGCCCGAGGGCAATTGCGTCTGCTGCGAAGACTGGGCACCAGGCTGGCGCACGGTCTGGTACAGCAGGTCTTCGAAGACAGCGCGCGAACGCTTGAAACCATTGGTGCTGACGTTGGCCAGGTTGTTGGAAATCACGTCCAGCTGCGTCTGTTGCGCATCCAGGCCGGTCTTGGAAATCCACAGGGAACGAATCATTTGTTTCTCCGGTAATCAGCGCTTGCGCTGCGGGTACATCATTGAGGTCAAGTGCGTGACCAGCATCAGGACAGCGTCAGGATCGAGGTCGCCTTGGTCGCATCGCTCTCGGCGGTCTGGATCACTTTCATGTTCATTTCGAACTGGCGCGACAGGTTGATCATGTTGACCATCGCTTCCACCACGTTCACGTTGCTGCCCTCCAGCGCACCGCTGGCCAGGCGCACGTTGGCGTCGGGCTGGGCGGCACCGGTGATGGTGCGAAACAGGCCGTCATCACCACGCTGGAGATTCTTGTCGTCCGGGTTGACCAGCTTGATACGACCCAGCACGTTGACCGCATTGGGAATGCCGTTGGTCGGGATCGAGGACACCGTGCCGTCGGCAGCAATGGCCACGGTGGTATCCGGCGGAATCGTGATCGGACCGGCGTCACCCTGTACGGACTGGCCGTTCTGGGTCTGCAGGATGCCGTTCTCGTTGATCTTGAAGCTGCCGTTGCGGGTGTAGGCTTCGCCACCGTCAGCGGTCTGCACCGCGATCCAGCCACGGCCCTGCACTGCCACATCCAGAGCACGGCCAGTATCCTGAATCGGCCCCTGGGAAAAATCGTTGCCGGCCGTGGAATCCACCACGAAGGCGCGCGTGGGCAGGCCCGGGCCCACCACCGGCGCCGAACGGAAGGTATTCAATTGGGCGCGAAAACCCGTGGTCGTGGCATTGGCCAGGTTGTTGCTGGCGCTGGCTTGCTGCTCAAGCGTGTGCTTGGCACCCGACATCGCTGTATAGATCAGACGATCCATATCACCCCTTAGTAATGGCGTCCATCCCTGGCGCCATCGGTTCAAACCGGCCACCGACGACGCCGGCAGCCTTGAAGCAGGCGCGCCGCACGGCGCGCCAGGCACATCCTGTGAAACTTATCAGCGCAGGCTGACCAGGGTCTGCAGCACGGTGTCCTGCACCTTGATGGTCTGCGAGTTGGCCTGGTAGACGCGCTGGGCCACGATCATGTTGACCAGCTCGGCGGTCAGGTCGACGTTGGAGTCTTCCACCGCACGCGCCTGCAGAGTGCCGAAGGTACCGGTGGTCGGCTTGCCCACCAGCGCGCTGCCGGCTGCGCCGGTAGCCTGGTACAGGTTGTTGCCCAGCGGCTGCAGGCCGTTCGGGTTGGCGAAGTTCACCAGCACCACGGTACCCAGGTTCTTGGTCTGCTGATTGCTGTAGGAGCCGACGATGGAACCGTCCTTGTCGATCGAGAAACTGGACAGGGTGCCGGGCGGCATGCCGTTCTGGCTCTGCGCCAGGTTCACGAAGGCCGAACCGGTCTGGGTCGAGCCGGTATAGCTGAGCGAGATGGCGCTGGCAAAGTTGCCGCCGCCGGCAGCCACATCGGAGTTCGCGCCGGTCGCGGTGAGGTCGATGCTCATCGTGCCGCCGCTGATGAGCGCACCGGTGGAATCGAATGTCATCGTGCCCAGGGACAGCGGGACCGAACCGCCGCTGGTGGTCACCAGGGTCTTGTCACCCACCTTGGCGTAGACGTCCCAGCTGGTGGTGGGCGGCGTCACGGTGGTGTCCGGGTCGTGCTTGACGTAGTAGGTCTGGACGCTGTACGGATTACCCAGGCTGTCGTAGATGGTCACGCCCGTGGAATTGTTGTAGGTCGTCGGATCGGCCGCATTGAACGGCGTGGTGGTCGGCGTATCGAGGCGCGAATCCAGGTTCACCTTGGTGGTGATGGAAGTCGTCGTGGTGGCCGGAATGGCCGAGGTATCGATCTGCAGCGCAACCGGGTCCCCTCCCGAGGTACCGGCCGCCCAGCCCATCAGGTAAGCGCCGTTCATGCTGGGATTGACGATGTAGCCATTCTTGTCCAGCTGGAACTGGCCGTTGCGGCCGTACATCGGCGACAGGTCGGTCAGCGACGGAGCCACCTGGAAGAAGCCATCGCCATTGATGGCGATATCCAGAGGATTGTTGGACGAACTGATGTTGCCCTGGGTGAACTGTTGTGCCACGTTGGCGACGGTCACGCCGATGCCCACCGGCGAATTGCCGGAACGGTTCATCGAATTGGCATACATATCGGCAAACTGCGTCTGCGACTGCTTGAAACCCACCGTGCTGGCGTTGGCCACGTTATTACCGATGACGTCCAGGCTCTTGGCTGCGCCGTTCAGTCCGCTCAGACCTTGTTGAAAACTCATGAGATATCCCCTTGTTCCGAATGTTGTCGGTAATGACGATTAAAGAATTTGCACGACGTCGGTCGGCTTGATGGTGCCGATGTTGGAGACGTTGAGCTTGACGCCGTCCGACGCAGTCGAGACGCTTGATACTGTGCCGAAGGACAAGGTCGAGGCACTCACCGCCGTACCGTTGTTGGAGGCGCTGACCGTGAAGGTGTAGTTGCCATCGGCCACCTTGCCGCCGGTGTTGTTGGTGCCATCCCAGATCACCGGCACCACGCCGGCCGCCTGGGTACCGAGATCGGTGGTATGCACCACGGCGCCGGTGGAATCCTTGATGGTCACCACCACCGAGGAAGCAGTACCGGAGAGGTTCACGCCGAAGACGGCCTTCTGGCTGGTGACATCATTGCCGCTGCTGTCCTTGGTGGTATCGGAGGTCAGCTGGATGCTGTTGCCCGGGGCCAGCACGCTGTGACCGATCATGTTGGCCGTGGACAGTGCCTGCGAGGAATTGAGATTGCCCATCAGCGTGGACAGCGAGTTGTTCAACTGGCTGATACCCGAGACGGTCGAGAGCTGCGCCATCTGGGTGGTGAGCTGCGAGTTGTCCATCGGGTTGCTGGGATCCTGGTTCTTCATCTGCGCGATCAGCAGCGTCAGGAAGCGATTCTGGATCGCGTCCGGGCTGTTGTCGTCCAGACTGGAAGAGCTGGTGGTGGTGGACGAGCTGCTGCTCGTACCATTCATTGCGGTGAGCAGGTCACTGGAGACGATTGCCATGATTCAGGTCCTGGTTATTGGCCGATGGTAAGGGTCTTGACGAGCATGGCCTTGGCCGTGTTCATCGTTTCCACATTGGTCTGGTAAGAGCGCGAAGCCGAGATCATGTTGACCATTTCCTCGACCGGATTGACGTTGGGCATGGCCACGTAGCCATTGCCATCGGCCATGGGATGCTTGGGGTCATAGACCAGCTTGGGCGGGGCCTGGTCCTCGACCACGGCCGCGACCTTCACGCCGCTGTCCTTGACCCCGCCCACGGGAATGGCTTCGAACACCACCTGCTTGGCCTTGTAGGGCGTTCCGTCGGGGCTGGTGGCACTGTCGGCGTTGGCGATGTTGCTGGCCGTGGCATTGAGCCGCTGGGCCTGGGCGCTCATGGCCGAGCCGGCCACGTTGAAGATGTTGGAAAGAGACATGGTTTATCAACCCGGTTGGATGGCGTTCAACATGGCCTTGATCTGGCCGTTCACGGCAGTGACGCCGGCTTCGTAGCGAAGGCCGTTGTCGACGAATTCATTGCGTTCCACGTCCAGATCGACCGTGTTGCCGTCCACGCTGCCCTGGGCCGGCGTACGGTACTGCAAGGGCGAACCGCCGATGCTGCCCGGACCATTGTCGGGCGCGGTACCGGCCACGTGGGCCGCGGCAGTGCGCTCCAGCTGCAGGGGCGGCAGGGTGGTGCTCTTGCTGTCCAGCGCATTCTTGAGCGCATCGGCAAAGTTGACGTCACGCGCCTTGTAGTTGGGCGTGTCCGCATTGGCGATGTTGGACGCCAGCACTTGCTGGCGCTGGGCCCGCAGGTTCAGCGCCATCTCGTTGAAACGGAAAAAATCGTCGAGCTTAGAGACCATCGGGTCCTCCGGAAATACCGTCGCTGCGCCGCTCTCGCCTGCCCTTGCCTGGCCGCTTGCGGACTGCGCCGATGATGGAATTACGTAGGCTTGATCATACGTTCGGTCCCCGGACTCTAAGGGGCGATAAAGAGAGAAAAGCCTCCCCTGTTTGCGCTTTTGACCTCGCGCGCGCGAAGTAACATCACTGCCAAGATTCGCCTACGCCCTGCCGGCAAGTTGCACAACATGAAACACCTGAACCACCCCTTGCGCGCCCTGCGCCGCACCTTCGCCGCCCTGGCCCTGCTGGCAGCCGGCCTGGCGACGCTTGCGCCCGCACACGCCCAGATCAGCGCCAACGGCGCCAGCACGGCCAATACTCCCAATACGCCGCAAAAGCAGGACTTATCAGCCTTGCAACAAGTGGCGGAAGAATTCCTGAAAGGCCAGACCTCGGGCCTGCCCGGCAGCGTCACGGTCACCATCGACCCGGTCGATACACGCCTCACACTGGCGGCCTGCCTGGAACCGCAAGCCTTCATGCCCAATGGCGGCCGCCTGTTCGGCCGCACCACGGTCGGCGTCAAGTGCGTGGCGCCCTCCCCCTGGACCATTTACCTGCGCGCCAACGTCCAGGTGATCTCGGATTACCTGGTCGCCGCCGTACCGCTGGCCCAGGGCCAGACCATCAGCGCCAGTGACGTCACCCGCATCCACGGTGACATGTCGACCCTGCCCAGCGGGGTCGTCACCGAAGAATCGCAAGTGGTCGGCCGGGTGGCCAACATGTCTCTGCGCGCCGGCACGCCCCTGCGCCTGGATGCCATCCGCAACCAGCGCGTAGTGCAGCAGGGCCAGGCGGTGCGTGTGGTTTCGACGGGACCGGGTTTCCAGATCTCCACCGAAGCACGCGCCCTGACCAATGCCAACGAAGGCCAGATGGCCCAGGCCCGCACGGCAACCGGCCAGGTCGTCAGCGGCATTGCCAAGGCCGGCGGGATCCTGGAAATCAATTATTGAGCCGGCCAGGCCGGTTTCTTTATTGATATGAAGCAATTTCCCGGAGAGCAACGCCCAGGCGGAACGCAGCGGATCGCCCTGGCAGGAATGTGAAGAAAAGTACCCGAAATGCGCTGATTTCAGGTGCGGGAATGTTAAAGTTTGCCCAGAACTGGTCGATAATCCATACGACAGGCGGGTGCGCTGCGCCCCCACCCTACAAGGAATACTGCCGTGAACGTTAACGACGCCCTCAAATCCGCTGCCCTCAACACCGAGCAGACGCAGACGCAAGCCCGCACCACCGCCCAGGGCGGCGCTGCCGCCGGCAACGGCGCGGCTGCCACCGCCGCCACCTCGGACAGCGTGCGCCTGTCCAGCACCTACCAGGCGCTGGAAACCAAGGGCGACAGCAAGAGCAGCAGCTTTGACGCCAAGAAAGTGGCCGAGATCAAGGCCGCCATTGCCAATGGCACCTTCCAGATCGATCCCGAGAAGGTCGCCAATGGCCTGATCGATACCGTCAAGACCCTCATCAGCGCCCGCCCGGCCTGATCACCTTTCGTTTTTGCAGAGGATCTTTCGCATGAATCCGGCCAGCAAACTGTCCCAGGAACACGCTGCCATGTCGCGCCTGGTGGAAAAACTGACCCAGGAACAGGCTCTGCTGGCCGAAGCCACTGCGGAAGGGCTGACCGACATCATTTCCGAAAAAGCTGCCATCGTTGCTGAAATGTCCACCCTGGCTGGCAACCGTCATGCCTTGCTGGGTACGCTGGGCTACAGCGCA
This sequence comes from Herbaspirillum sp. C9C3, assembly GCF_013359625.1. Classification (NCBI taxonomy): domain Bacteria; kingdom Pseudomonadati; phylum Pseudomonadota; class Betaproteobacteria; order Burkholderiales; family Oxalobacteraceae; genus Herbaspirillum; species Herbaspirillum sp. C9C3. The sequence goes on along the minus strand of NZ_JABFMQ010000001.1, from coordinate 170,356 downwards.
GATGAAGCCGGCATGCAGAAGTGGATGAATGAACAGGCCAGCGAGGCCGACCGCGATCTCTGGGCCGGCCTCTTCGAACTGGCCCAGGATGCCAAGGAACTGAACCGCGTCAATGGCCTGCTGATCGGCAAGAAGCTCTCCATCAACCAGAGCGCACTCACGATTCTGCAAGGCAAGACCGGCACTGGCAATTTCTATGGCCCCGACGGTCAGAACAGCATCAAATCCTCGGGCCGTCGACTGGGTGTGGTGTAACGCTTCCCGCTCAGGCGCGGTGACCAGCAAAAAGCCCGGCATGGCCGGGCTTTGTCGTTAACGTGTCTGCAAATGTGGCATCGGCAAATACGGCATGCTGCTCATTGTCGTACTGCGGACTCAGGCCACCCCGCTCCAGGAATGCTCGCGCAGATAGGTACGCATGCGCGAAATCGCCTGGCTGTGCAGCTGGCATACGCGCGATTCGGAGACACCCATGACCGCACCGATTTCCTTGAGGTTCATTTCCTGCTCGTAGTACAGCGCCATGAGGAGCTGCTCACGCTCGGGCAGGGCCTTGATGGAATCCACCACTGCTTCACGGAAACCGCCGTTGATCAGGCTCTGCAGCGGATCATCCTCACCCTCGCCGGTCTGATAGCGGTCCAGGAAGTGCTCATGACCGCCCTCGTCGTCGTGAAAGTCCTCGTAATAAATCAGTTGATGGCCACCACAGTCGGTCAGCAGGGCCTGGTAATCGCTCAGACTGATCTTCATGTGCTGCGCCACTTCCGCCTCCTGCGGCTGGCGGCCCAGTTGCTGCAGCAGGGTCTGCATGGCCTCTTCCACCTTGCGCGCATTCTGGCGGATGCTGCGCGGCAGCCAGTCGCTGCTGCGCAGTTCGTCGAGCATGGCGCCACGGATACGCTGCACGGCATAGGTCTCAAACTGCGCGCCATGGGTTTCCTCATAGCGGTTGACGGCGTCGAGCAGGCCCATCATGCCGGCCTGGATCAGGTCGTCCACCTCTACGCTGGGGGGCAGCTTGGCCTTGAGCTGATGCGCCAGCTTCCTGACCAGCGGCGCATGCTGCTCCAGCACGTCGTTCTTGCCCTTTTTTCCCTTGACGTTATACATGCACGTCACACTCCCAGGCTGGCACCGTCGGTGGCCATGCGGTAGCTGCTGCCGGTCGCGTCCGGGGTCGCCGTAAAGCGCTTGGAGAGGCGCTGGAACGCCAGCGCCGCCCCGGCGAAGGGAAACACGTCCATCACTGCCCGGCCCTGCCCGGTGGCCCGGCGGATATGGTCATCGGCCGGAATCGACCCCATGAAATTCAATTGCGCCGCCAGGTAACGGCTGGCAGCCTGGGCCATGTTGGCATAGACGGTGCGGGCTTCGGCTTCGGTGGCATCGTTGACGATGAGACTGAAGGGACGGCGACCGATACGGTCGCTCAGGCTCTTCAGGAGCACATAGGCCGATTTGATCGACGAGGCCGTGGTCGACACCTGAATCACGATCTCACCCATTTCCATGGTCGGCACCGGCAGCGACAGGTCGCGCGCCAGCACGCCATTGACCAGGGTGATCTCGGCCTGGCCGATCAGGCTGTCGAAGATCTCGGCCAGCCGTCCTGCGTGCGGGTCGGTGGCCGAAGGAACGCTGCGGCGGGCGATGCGCGCCATCGAAAATCCTTCCGGCAGCAGACGAGTAGCCTCGATCAAGGGACGCTCCATGCGCGCCACCTCCTGCAGCGTGGCCACGTCATGGCGCAAGCCGATGCGCGTCAACAGTCCGGTACTGGCCACGTCGCCATCCACGACCAGCACACTGTGCTTGGCCTGGGACAGCGAGGCCGCCAGGTTGATGAGCATGGCGCTCTTCTCTTCCTCGCCGAGGACGGAGAAGAAGGTAAACAGTCGCGGCACCGGCCTTTCCAGCATCCGGCGCAGTCCTGCTGCCTGGTCGATGTCGTAACTAGCCAAAGCTCACCTCGCGCAGGCCCTTGTCATTCATCGACATCGCGGTCGGCCCGATCACGCCCGGCAACTCGCCCTCCTGGAACTCGAAGGGCGCGGTTTCGCGCTTCTGCTTGAAGGCGCGGTCGGCCAGATACAGCTTGTTGGCCACGTGCAGATCTTCCGGCACGCGCTGACCATTGGCGACGTAATGCAGATTGAGCTTGTGGCGGATCACCACATCGAGCACATTGCCGATGGTGGCGGCTTCATCGAGTTTGGTGATGATGCAGCCGGCCAGACCGGAGCTGGAATAGGCATGCACTACTTCGTTCAGGGTCCCGCCGGTGGCGGTGGCGTTCAGGCACAGCAGGCGCTTGATGTCCACGCCGGCACCGGCCAGCATGGCGTCCTGCTCGGCCACCATCTGATCGCGCTGGCCCACGCCGGCGGTGTCGATCAGCACGGTGTGCTTGCCTTTCAACTCTTCCAGAGCGATGCGCAGGTCGGTCTCATCCTTGACCGAGTGCACCATCACGCCCAGGATCTTGCCGTAGATGCGCAGTTGTTCGTAACCGCCGATGCGGTAGCCGTCGGTGGTGATCAGGGCCAGCTTGCCGGAGCCGTGGCGCATCACGCAGCGCGCCGCCAGCTTGGCGGTGGTGGTGGTCTTGCCCACGCCGGTGGGGCCGACCAGGGCGAAGACGCCGCCGTTTTCGAGCAGCTCGTTTTCGTTGGCCAGGGTATTGAGGTTGCGTGCCAGCACCGACTTGACCCAGAACATGATGTCCTGCGACTTCGAGTTGGCGGGCAGGTTTTCGGTAATCAGACGCGACAGGCTGGCCGAAAAACCGGCCGCCAGCATTTCCTTGAGGACTACACCCTTGAGCGGGTCGCGCTTCTGCGTGCCGCCCCAGGAAATCTCGGCCAACTGGGTTTCCAGTACACCGCGCATGGAGCGGATTTCACTCATGACCTCGGACAGGATTTCATCATAGTCCTTGCCATCGAATTCGGGCAGCGCCGAGCGCGGGCGCATATCCTGCTCGCCGGACTCCTGCGCCTGCTGCGCCGAGGTCGCTGCCCGGCCGCCAGCGGCCTGCTCGGCGCGGCGGCTGCGCCAGACGCGGGCGTCGCTGGCCGATGCAGGTTCTGCCGCGCGCGCCGGGGTACGCGCCTGGGCGGGCTGATCCAGTAGTGGCGCGTTCTCGGGGCGTGCTGCGCGAGTGGGCTGCTGCGCCACCGGGGAGGACAGCAGGGCCGGACGCCGCGGCTGCTGGGCGCTGGGCAAGCCCGACTGCTGCTGCAGCGAAGCCGCCTGGGCACGTCCGTTCGGATCGCGCGCGCCGGTCGGCGCCACCAGGGTGGTCATGTCCTCGTTGGCCATGGCCAGGATCTCCACCCCGTCAGGAATGTTGCGGTTGGAGAGAATGACGGCATCCGGACCAAGCGCCTCGCGAACCTGGCGCCAGGCCTCGCGAGAAGAATTGGCGATAAATTTCTTGACGTTCATGCTTGCCCTCCAACTAGGCTGGTAACTTTAATCGTTTTCGACTCGGGGACTTCAGCGTGCGACAGCACGCGCAACTGCGGCATGGCGCGGCGCAAGAAGCGCGCCAGCAAGGTCCGCAGCGGTGCACCGACCAGCAGCACCGGCGCCAGGCCCATCTGTTCCTGGCGTTGCGCGGCCATCTCGGTCTGCTGTACCAGCGAATCGGCCAGGCCCGGCTCGATACCGCCGGTCTCGCCGCTGGCTTGCAGTGCCTGCATGAGCAGGCGTTCGAGCTTGGAATCGAGGGCCATGACGGCCAGCTCGTTCTCGCCCGGGAAAATCTGTTGCACGATGGCCCGGCCCAAGGCAATCCGCACAATCGCCGTGAGGTCGGTCGGGTCCTGAATGCGCGCGGCATGCTCGGCCAATGTTTCGATGATAGTGCGCATATCGCGGATATGCACCCCTTCCAGCAAGAGGTTTTGCAAGACCTTCTGCAGGGTGCCCAGCGGCAGCATCTTGGGCACCAGGTCTTCCACCAGCTTGGGGGCTTCCTTGGCCAGGTGGTCCAGCAGGCTCTGCACTTCCTGGCGGCCCAGCAGCTCGGCGGCATGGGTGGTGATGAGGTGATTGAGGTGGGTCGCCACCACGGTGCCGGCATCGACCACGGTATAACCCATGGTGGAAGCCTGTTCGCGCAGGCCGCTGTCGATCCACACGGCCGGCAGGCCGAAGGCCGGGTCCGAGGTCATCATGCCCGGCAGCGGACCGGTCACCATGCCGGGATTGATGGCCAGGTACTGGCCGGCATGTGCCTCGCCATTGCCCACTTCCACGCCCTTCAAGGTGATGCGATAGGCCGAGGGTTTCAGTTCCAGGTTGTCGCGGATATGAATCGGCGGCGACAGGAAACCGACCTCCTGGGCGAACTTCTTGCGGATACCCTTGATGCGCTTGAGCAGTTCCCCGCCCTGCCCCTTGTCCACCAGCGGAATGAGGCGATAACCCACTTCCAGGCCCAGGGTATCGACCGGCATGACGTCGTTCCAGGTGGCCTCCTCGGCCTCGGAGGGCGCGGCGGCCGAAGCCGCTGCCTGGGGCGCCGACGCAGCAGCCTCGGTCTTGGCCTTTTCGGTACGCTTGCCGATGGCATAAGCGCCGCCCCCCATGGCCGCCGCCAGCAGCAGGAAGGCAATGTGCGGCATGCCCGGGATCATGCCCATGCCGCCGATGATGATGGCGGTGATGTAGAGTACCTCCGGCTTGGCGAAGAGCTGATTGATCAGCTGTCCGCCCACGTCCTGATCGTTGGCCACGCGCGAGACCACCACACCGGCGGCCGTCGAGATGATCAGCGAGGGAATCTGCGCCACCAGGCCGTCACCGATGGCCAGCAACGTGTAGTTCTTCAGGGCTGCATCGAAGGCCAGGTCATGCTGCACCATGCCCACCACCAGGCCGCCGACGATGTTGACCACGGTCACGATGATGCCGGCGATGGCGTCACCGCGCACATACTTGGAGGCACCGTCCATGGCGCCGTAGAACTCGGACTCCTGCGCCACTTCCTTGCGGCGGGCGCGCGCCTCGGGCTCACCGATGAGGCCGGCGTTGAGGTCGGCGTCGATGGCCATCTGCTTGCCGGGCATGGCGTCCAGGGTGAAGCGTGCGCCCACTTCGGCGATACGACCGGCACCCTTGGTCACCACCATGAAGTTGATGATGGTCAGGATCACGAACACCACGATACCGACGGTGTAATTGCCACCGATGAGGAAGTGACCGAAGGCCTCGATCACCTTGCCGGCCGCATCCGGGCCGGTATGTCCTTCGGTGAGCACGATACGGGTGGAGGCCACGTTGAGCGACAGGCGCAGCATGGTCGACACCAGCAGCACCGCCGGGAAGGCGATGAAGTCCAGTGGCTTGACGGTGTAGAGCGCAGTCATCAGCACGATCACCGACAGCGAGATGTTGAAGCTGAACAGCAGATCCAGCATGAAGGCCGGCAAGGGCAGCACCATCATCGCCAGCATCATGATGATGAGGATGGGCGCCGCCAGCGCCCGACCATTCTTGATCGGGACCCAGGCCGGGATTTTCATGGTGTTGAGTTTGGTTGCCATTGTTACCGTCTGTTTCTATTCTTGGGTCCGCGCGGTTTCTTGGGCGCGGTCGCCGGATCGAGCTCTCTGGGCACGGCCAGATCGGTCGGTTCGACCGGACGATTGCCGCCGAACTGCCCATAGGTACGCAGCTGGAAGACATAGGCCAGCACTTCTGCCACGGCGGTGTAGAGCGCCTCGGGGATCTCGTCGCCGATCTCGGTATGGGTGTGCAGCGCACGCGCCAGGGGCGGCGCTTCCAGCAGCGGAACCTTGTGCTCGCGGGCCAGTTCGCGGATCTTGGCGGCGATGTCATCGGCACCTTTGGCCACGACCTTGGGCGCGCCCATCTTGCCTTCGGCGTACTTCAGGGCCACCGCATAATGGGTCGGGTTGGTGACCACCACGTCGGCAGTGGGCACTTCAGCCATCATGCGGCGACGGGCCATGGCGCGCTGCATCGCGCGGATCTTGCCCTTGATGTGCGGGTCGCCTTCGGATTCCTTGTGCTCCTGCTTGACCTCTTCGCGCGTCATGCGCAGCTTGCGGCCGTAATTCCAGATCTGGTAAGGCACATCCAGCACGGCGATGAGGATCAGCGCCGAGACCATGGTGATGAAGCTGAACCACAGCAACTGCGCCGAATGCGCGCCGGCGGTCTTGAGCGACTCCACCCCCAGCCCCAGCACGGCATCGAGCTGGCTGCGAATGGCCATCCAGGCCACGATTCCCACCAAGAGAGTCTTGAGCACGGCCTTGCCCAGTTCCACCAGCGAATTGACCGAAAACATGTTGGACAGGCCGCTGATGGGGTTGAGCTTGCTGAATTTGGGCGCCAGCGACTCGACATTGAACAGCCAGCCCCCCAGCATCAGCGGGGCCGCGATGGTCGCCAGCACCATCATGAAGGCGATGGGAATGAGCGCGATGGCCACATCCAGCAGGTGCGCGGCGAGCATGTCGAACATCACCACCGGATCGAAAGCGGCCGCCCGCTCAAAACTCATGGTCGCCACCAGCACGCGATCCAGGCTGGTGACCACCGAACCACTGAAGAGCCAGACACAGCTGCCACCAACCAGCAGCATCAAGGTCGTGGCCAATTCACGCGAACGCGGGACATCCCCCTGCTCACGGGCACGCTCAATGCGTTTGCCCGTGGCGGGTTCGGTCCGCTCCATGTCGCTGTCTTCGGCCATCCGCCGTATCCCCCTGCTAAACCGCTTTTCCTCCAGCACTGCACGCGCTGGACGGATTTCTAGAACAATAGGCTAGGATTATTGGCGAGCAAGCGCCCCGAGCATCAGGGGAATAAGGGCGAAAAGCTGCCCCATTTCGGACTAGGCAAAAACCCAAGGGTCTGCCTGCGACAAAACGCTGCGTATCGGTTCAGCAATAGATGAAGAAAGTCAAGCCGGACGGGCCCTCGCGGCCACCTGCCCGGCCCGGAAGGCAGGTCCCGCGTGGCGTACAGGCCACATCAAGACAAAACGCTCCGAAGTTGCCTCAATGGCAAGTCACGGAGCGTTTGCGGGTAAAACGGCAGGAAGAGAACGACTTCAGAAGCCCAGGCTCTCCAACAGGTCGTCCACCTGGCCCTGGTTGGCGATGACATCCTTGCCGGCCGGATCGATCTGCGGACCGTTGAGCAGGCCGGTATCTTCGCGCTTGGTCTCGGACGGGGCATAGTCCACCAGCAGTTGCACCAGTTGCGACTCCAGGTCATGCGCCAGCTTGGTGACGCGCTTGATGACCTGGCCGGTCAGGTCCTGGAAGTCCTGGGCCATCATGATGTCCAGCAGTTGCTGCTTGGTGAGGCTGCTGTCCTCGCTGGTCTGGGCCAGGAAGGCCGAAGTCTTTGCCGCCAGGGCGCGGACATCGGCTTCGGCAAAGCTGCCGGTGGCCGCTGCATCCCATTGCGCCTTGAGTTCGCTGGCACCCTCATTGATGCGCTCCTGCAGCGGACTGGCCAGTTCGGTGGCATTGAGCACGCGCTGGGCCGCCTGCTCGGTCATGCGGGCCACGTATTCCAGGCGGTCACGCGCGTCGGGCATGTCGCTGGCGGCCTTCTCCAGAAGCCGGTCGAAACCCAGACCGCGCAAGCTGTCGTGCAGGTTGCGCGTCATGTGGCCGATGCGGACCAGCACCTCGTCGTTGACCCCGGCACCCTCGCCGGAAGCGGTACGGGCAGGATTGGCAGCGTTGTCCACCTCAGCCACCTGCGGCCATCTTTTCGAAGATCTTGCCCAGCTTTTCATCCAGCGTGGCGGCGGTGAAAGGCTTGACCACGTAGCCGTTGGCACCGGCCTGGGCGGCGGCGACGATGTTCTCCTTCTTGGCTTCGGCGGTCACCATCAGCACGGGCAGCTTGGAGAGGGCCGGATCCTTGCGGATTTCCTGCAGCATGGTCAGGCCGTCCATGTTGGGCATGTTCCAGTCGGAGACGACGAAGTCGAACTGGTCGCTGCGCAGCTTCTGCAACGCCTGCACGCCATCTTCGGCCTCATCCACGTTGGTATAGCCCAATTCCTTGAGCAGGTTGCGCACGATGCGGCGCATGGTCGAAAAATCGTCGACGACTAAGAACTTGGTATTGGGACCCGACATGCTAAGACTCCATCTGAACAATTGAATTCTTGGTTATCGGCAAGTGCATGAGCCAACTTGAACCGATACCTCTTTTCACCTCAGCACGGGCTGAGCGCCCGTGCTGCCCCTCATCTGCCTCGCATTGTAGTGCAGCAAAACAAAATCGGCAGAACAATCCGCGCCGAAACCCGCTTCAGACGCGCAGTGCGCGACTTCCGTGTTCCGCCAGCCACGCCAGCACCCTGCCCGGCATGGCCTGCAGCGACAGGACTTCGTGCGCGGCACCGATGGCGATGGCTTCGCGCGGCATGCCGAAGACCACACAGGACGCTTCATCCTGGGCAAAGTTGTAGGCACCGGCATTGCGCATCTCCAGCATGCCCTGGGCACCATCCTTGCCCATGCCGGTCAGGATCACGCCCACCGCATTCTTGCCGGCACAGGTGGCGGCCGACTGGAACAGCACGTCCACCGAGGGGCGATGACGGTTCACCGGCGGTCCCTGATCGAGCTGGGTCATGTAGTTGGCGCCGCTGCGCACCAGCTTGAGGTGCGAGTGGCCCGGTGCGATATAGGCATGGCCGGGCAGCACGCGTTCATTGCCGGCCGACTCCACCACCGAGATCTTGCACAGGTTGTTCAGACGCTGGGCGAAGGAACGCGTAAAGCCCTCCGGCATATGCTGGGTGATGAGGATACCCGGGCAGTCGGAGGGCATGCGGATCAGGAATTCCTTGATGGCTTCGGTGCCGCCGGTGGAGGCGCCAATGATGATCAACTTTTCGCTACTGGTGAGCGGATTGCGAATCTGCGGCAAGGCCTCGCCGGGCGTGGCGGCCTGCTCGGCCGCGCGCGACGGACGGGCGCGTACGCGCGCCTTGGCGGCGGCGCGGATCTTCTCGGCGATCATGTCGGCATACTCCTGCATGCCGCTCTGGATCGAGATCTTGGGCTTGGTCACGAAATCGATCGCCCCCAGCTCCAGCGCGCGCAGGGTGATTTCGGAGCCGCGCTCGGTCAGCGAAGACACCATCACCACCGGCATGGGGCGCAGACGCATGAGCTTTTCCAGGAAATCCAGGCCATCCATGCGCGGCATTTCCACGTCCAGCGTGAGCACGTCCGGATTGGTCTGCTTGATCAGCTCGCGCGCAATGATCGGGTCCGGCGCCACGCCGACCACTTCCATGTCCGGCTGGCTGCTGATGATTTCGCGCATGACACTGCGGATCAGTGCCGAATCGTCGACGATAAGAACTTTAATTTTCATCACTCAGTCACTCAAACTCAATATTGCAGGTTGCCCCGGTTACGGCCGGGCAGTGCCCGCCCCACCCCGTCAGAACAGATCCACCTCGCCACCGACCGGCTTGGTGACCAGCTTGCTGGCGTAGGCTTTTTCGCGATTGACCAGCGTGTCGTTGTGCATCTGTTTCAGTTTCTTGACCAGCACCTTGCCGGTCCGCGGGAAAAAATAGACCTTGCGCGGATAGATGTCGTTGAGATCTTCCGCGACCACGCGGATGTTTTCCGCTTTAAGGTAGCGCCGCACGAATTCGGCATTGCGCTCGCCCACATTGATGGCCGAGAAGCCCCGCAGCACATTGCCTCCACCAAATACCTTGGCTTCCAGGTTCTCGCGTCGCGCGCCGGACTTGAGCACGTCGTTGATCAGCACTTCCATGGCATAGGTACCGTAACGTGCCGAGGCCGAGACCGGGCTGCCGTCGTCGCCGCCGCCGTCGGGCAGCATGAAGTGGTTCATGCCGCCGATGCCGGAGACGCGATCACGGATGCAGGCCGACACGCAGGAGCCCAGCACGGTGACGATCATCATGTCCTTGGTGGTGAAGTAGTACTCGCCCGGCAAGATCTTGGCCGCATCGCAATCGAAGGTGCGATCGTAATAGAGATTGGTGGCAATCTGCTCCGAGGCCTGGCTCATGGCTTGGTCCTTGCGACGCGCTGCGTGGCATTGAGTTCATAGACCGTCTTGCCCTTGAGCTTGAGGGCATCGGAGACATACAGGAAGTTCTCCGAATGGCCGGCGAACAGCAGGGCATGAGGCTTCATCAAGGGGACGAATCGGGACAGGATCTTGCTCTGGGTCGGTTTATCGAAATAGATCATCACGTTGCGGCAGAAGATCACGTCGAACTGACCGCTCAGGGGCCAGCCGTCGCCCAGCAGATTGAGCTGCTTGAAGGTAATCAGCTTGCGCAGTTCAGGACGCACGCGTACGTAGCCCTCATGGCTACCCTTGCCGCGCAGGAAGAATTTCTTGACCCGCTCGGGCGACATCTTCTCGATGCGCTCCATGGGGTAGACGCCATTGGCGCCGGTGGCCAGCACATTGGTATCGATGTCGGTGGCCACGATCTGTACCGGTGGCGTCATCGAGCCATAGGCTTCGCAGGCGGTCATGGCGATGGTATAGGGCTCTTCTCCGGTGGAGGCCGCCGAACACCAGATGGTCGCGGGTTCCTTCAGGGTCTTGAGGAAATCGGCCAGGATCGGGAAGTGATGCGCCTCGCGGAAGAACGAGGTCAGATTGGTGGTCAGCGCATTGGTGAAGGCTTCCCACTCGTCGGAGTCGTGGGTGCGCTCCAGCATGTCCAGGTATTGCTGGAAGGAGGTGATGCCGGTGGCCCGCAGGCGCCGCGCCAGGCGGCTGTAAACCATTTCCTGCTTGCTGTCGGCCAGCGCGATGCCGGCCCGCTGGTAGATGAGGCCACGCACACGCTCGAAATCACGGCTGTTGAAATCGAACTCCTTGCCGGATGATTCGCCCTTGCCTGGTACCGTCGGCTTCACTGTCTTTCCTTCCCTGGCGCAGCGCCCCTTGAGACGCTGCTTGCTGTCTATCGCCCGCCCTATCAGGACGGACACCCCCTTGGCGCATAATCTATCAGCCGTCTGGCGGGGTCAAGCGAATCAGCCGTGGAAATGAAACGGTTTTACCCCCCTATTGCGGCAAGTCAATCAGGGGCCGACGTGCATAGGCTTCTCAAACCTTGGAAATCCTCACCGGCCGCGCGGGACGCCCACTCCCCGGCGAGCGTGCTGCGGCCTTGCTGACCGGAGCCGCAGCCTCTGGAGCCAGTGCGGAAGACTGCGCCGGAGTATGGCTGGACCGATACCCTACCCGGAACCCGCCCCAGTGCTTGCCGTTGACGTAGATCGGCACCGACAGGTCGTGCATCACCTCGCCGGTATCGCGTCTATAGGTCTGCAACAGGAAGGGTCTGGTGTTGGCCCCGCAGCGCTTGCCGGTGCGGTCGCTGAAGATGCGCTTGGTGCGGTTGTTGACCAGGTCGGTGTCGTAGTCACCGGTCAGGGGCTGGGAGAACTTCTTGTTGTGGGTTGGAAAGTAACCGTTATTGTCGACGGCACCCGCATAGGCCAGTTGCGGCATGCTGGCCAGCAGTGCTTCCTGGATCGCCGGCAGGACGCGGTCGGTAAAACCGTCGAACTGGCTGGAATGCTTTTGTGGCGAGGTGTTGGGAATGGGCTTGTAGCTGCGGTCGAACAGGGCTGCTTCGCTGATCTGACCGGACCGGATCGAGGCCTCGAAGAGCTTGCCCACCGCCTGCGCGGCACCGCTTGCTGCCAGACGAATGGCGTCGTGTCCGCTGCGCGCACCGCCATCGATGATGGCCTCGAACACGGCCTCGGCCCGCTCCGAGAGCAGCATGGCCGACGCCGCCACGCGCGGCAGTTCGTGATCAGTCTGCAGCATGCCGTTGCGAATGTCGGTGATGGCCTCGGCGATCTCCTGGGTAGTCTGCACGTGTTCGCGCGAGGCTACCGCGATTTCCTCGATCTGTTCCTGCGACTGGCTGGCGGAACGTTCGATGCTGTTGAGCAGCCCATGCACCTTTTCCACGTTCTGCGCCGCCTCCAGCACGCGGCTGCTGAGCGAATTCATGCCCGTGGCGGCACGCTCGGCTTCTTCGGTGATGGCGCGCACCATCACGCCGATATCGTCGGTGGCTTCCTTGGTGCGCTGGGCCAGCTGGCGCACCTCCCCGGCCACCACGGCAAACCCGCGCCCCTGCTCGCCGGCACGGGCCGCTTCGATGGCCGCGTTCAAGGCCAGCAGGTTGGTGCGGGCGGCAATCTCGCTGATCACTTCGGTGATGCCATGGATGCGTCGCGACTTTTCCTGCAACTGCGCCATCATCGACGACGCCGACAAGGCATCCGTACGCGCCTGCCCGATCTGCTCCAGCCCTCGGTCGACCTCGGAACGGCCGCTGACGCTTTCGGTACGGACTTCTGCCGCAATGGCCGAGGCGCGCTCGGCATTGGCCGCAATCTGTTCGGTGGTGGTCGCGTTCTGCTCGGCACTGGCCGTGATGCGGTCGGCAGCGACCACGTCCTTGCTGATCTTGGTCTTGATGGTATCGACAAAGAAGGACGTCTCGGCCGCCCCGATCATGATGTGATCGATCTCCCCACCAATCTTGTCCACCAGTTGCCCATCCCCGGTCTGCCCGCGCCGCTGCGCCAGCGAAAACGCCAACAGGCCCAGCAGGACAGCTACGCCGCTGCAGCCTGGCGCGCTCAGCCACTGCGCCGCACCGGCAGCATGCAGCGCCAGCGCCGTTGCGCCGCCCAGCACCAGGCCCGCCATCCAGGGCAATGCGCCGCTCCATGTCCGGGCGGATGCACCGGTCTCCGTGATCTTCCCCATTCTTGTCTCCTCGCGGATTTTTCCGCTTTTCTTCACCTGATCCCACACAGGCTTGACTGCGGACGGAACACGCCGCAGTCATTAGAGGCTATAGCGGCCAGCTTACGCCTAACTGAACGACCAAATCTTCATATCCCATATTGCCACATCACAACAGGCCCGATACCTCGCGCACCGGGCACCCAACACTTTTTCTCCGGTACGACTATAATCGCCTCACTTTATAGGATAGGGGGGTATGGTATATGGCTCATCTGACACAGCACACGGATGCCCTGCTCAATCGTGTGCGTCGCATCGGTGGGCAGTTGCAGGCGCTGGAGCGCGCGCTGGAAGGTCAAGCCGACTGCGCCAGGACCTTGCACCTGGCGGCGGCCATTCGCGGTGCCGTGCACGGCCTGATGGATGAACTGATCGAATCGCATGCCCGCGAACACGTGGCCCGATCGGGTCTGAGCGACGAAGAACGCCAACAGGGGCTGGAAGAGCTCCTGGAAGCGATCCGCCGCTATGCCAAATGAGATCAAAGGAGACAGCATGAACAGCCACGCCACTTACCGCCACGACCACAACTATCTGGGCGCCAACCATGACCGCAACACCCGCCGCACACTGTGGGTGGTCGCCCTGACGGCGGTGATGATGGTGGCCGAAATCGCAGTGGGCTACCTGACCGGCTCCATGGCCCTGCTGGCTGATGGCTTCCACATGGCTACCCACACGGGGGCGCTGGCCATTGCCGCGGGCGCCTACGTGTTTGCCCGTCGGCATGCGCACGACGAGCGATTCAGCTTTGGCACCGGCAAGGTCGGCGACCTGGCCGGCTTTGCTTCGGCGCTGGTACTGGCGGTCATCGCCATCGGTATCGGCGGCGAATCGCTGTGGCGACTGGCCAGTCCCAGCGTGGTGGATTTTGGCGAGGCGATTCCGATTGCGGTCGTCGGCCTGATCGTCAACATCGTCAGTGCCCTGTTGCTGATGGAGGGGCATGGGCATGGTCAAGATCATGCCCATGAAGCGGCGCATGCACATCCCGCTCACGAGGATCACCACGGGCATGGGCACGATCATCACGGCCATCATCACGAAGGGCAGGACAACAACCTGCGTTCGGCCTATCTGCACGTGGTGGCCGACGCCCTCACTTCGGTGCTGGCCATTGCCGCTCTGCTGGCGGGGCTCTATCTGGGCTGGACCTGGCTGGATCCGTTGATGGGGGTGGTGGGCGCGGTGGTGATTGCACGTTGGTCGTGGAGCCTGTTGCGCTCCAGTGCGGCAGTGCTGCTGGACGTGACCGATGCGCAGGTGGCGACGCGGATCGAGCGGGCGCTGGCCGATGCGCCGGTGCAGATCGAGGACCTGCATGTCTGGCGCATCGGTCCTGCGGCGCGGGCGGCCATTGTCAGCGTATCGGCCAGGCAGGTCATGACGGAGGCGCAACTGCGCCAGAAACTGGCGACCGTGACCGAGCTGCGCCACCTGACACTGGAACTGCATCAAGCCCGATAAACAGGTGGCACCGGGTGCCGGGAGGGATCAAGAAAAAACAGCGGCCGAGGCCGCTGTTGTTGCGTCTGGCCCATCCGTTGGGCTCAGGTTCAGCGCCAGCCGCGATGCCAGCCGTAGCGCGGATGATGCCAGCCCCAGCCATAGTGGGCGTGATATTCCCAGACCCAGCCGGGACCGGGCGAGGCATAGGTGGGCTGCACGTACACTACGCCGGGCGGTGCCACGTAAGCCGGCTCGGCCACATAGGCCGGCCGCACCGTGGGCGGGGCCACGACGCAGCCGCTCAGGCCGAAGGCCGCGGCCAACGCCGGTATCAATACGAGGGATTTCATGGGCTTGCTCCTGATTTTGTTTGGCGGAAAGGGCCGGCGCCCGAAGGCGCCGGAACCACTTGGGGGTGGTGATCAGGTAACGAGCTCAAGCATTCGGCAGAGGACGCCAAATTGTGTGTTTGTGTAACGCGTCAAGCAACGCCGTAAAAATATACCCGAGCTCATCAGGGAACTACTCGGCCAGCATTGCTCAAATTGCCAGCAGCTTCGACGCCCGGCTCAGCGCCGCGCAGTCAAGTCAGGGCAATTGAACAAGAACCGCGAGCTGAGCATGACCCACAAAGATCACTTCCTCACCCTGGACGGTTTCCGGGGCATTGCTGCCATTCTCGTGGTTCTCCGTCATACCACTGCGTATTTCGGTGACAACCCGTTCTTTTCAAGCTATCTGGCCGTCGATCTTTTCTTTTTGCTCAGTGGCGCAGTGGTGGCGCGCTCCTACGAGCAGCGCCTCAAGACTGACATGAATCTGCCCCGGTTCATGTGGATTCGCCTGCTACGGCTCTATCCGCTGTACTTTCTCGGAATCTGCATCGGCATCTTGGCGGTACTGACCGGTTTGTCAGCCTTCCAGGGGAAACTGCCGATTGCGGCCATGGCGGGCCTGCTCATGCTGCCAGCACTGTACTCCAGCCTGCTCTTTCCACTGAATGGCCCGGCCTGGTCGCTGTCCTCGGAAATGATCGCCAACTTCATCTATGGCTGGAAAGTGCGCCGGCTCAACGACCGCGCCTTGGCGGCACTGATGCTGACTTGCTTGGCCGGAATGATTCTTTTTGTGGCCATGTCTTCACAACATAGCCTGGACGCCGGCTTCCATCGACGCACTTACCATGTCAGCCTGTTACGTGTGGGATTTTCTTTTGCGGCGGGCGTTCTGCTGTACCGCTGGCTTGTACGCGTCAACCATCGCGCCGTGCTCGGCAATGGCAGAGCGGGCCTGGCCATTATCGCGGTGACCTTGACGCTGATGGCATCACCCTCCGCTGGTATTGTCCCCTTCTACGATGTGGTGGCGGTGTGCCTCATCTTCCCGCTCCTGGTCTATGCGGGAATGCGGTACCAGCCATCGGGCAGTCTGGCCCGGATCTGCCAGTTCCTCGGCGTGATTTCCTATCCGATCTACATCGTCCATAGTCCACTGGCCGAACTGATCAGACACGCCTTCCCGATCTTCACGAGCGGTCGCCTGGTGTCCGAATTTGCCCCGTGGGCTGGAATCACGTTTCTTGCCCTCCTGATCGGGATCGCATGGGTGCTGCATTACTTCTATGACGCGCCCGTGCGCAAGGTCATCGGAGAACGAGGACGGGCATTTTCGGCATCTGCGACCAGCGGGCAGTTGAAATAAGCAGCGCGGCAAGCCGAGGCTTGGACGGGCTGATCTTTGAGGCAGCCATTCTTCTGCCAGAAGCAGACCGCGAGATCATCCACGACCACGCGCCATCGATAGCCAGAAACAAAAGCGACTAAGGAAATTCGTTGCGTCGCCCTCCTGTGTGCCAATTGCTGACGCACCTTAGTTTTCCAGGTGAGAACAGAGATGCAGCACCTAGTCTTGGCACGGGCTTCTTTCTCGCCACTCTGAGCTTGTCAGGCCCCATCACGACCTCCTCCGTCAAGACTCTTCAACTGGCAGTGCATTTGTCGTCACAATCTGACAATTAACTGACAGTTAATCAATTTGCAAGTAATATTGCGCGGCCAAGCACAACTGCGGGCACTCGGGGACGGAGTAGATTAGGGGCAACAGAATATGAACACGCGTGAGGAGCAGGGACCTGCAGTTCAGGAAGCCCAGGAGAACAAACTCATTCTTAGGGAAAGGATGAATGCCCATCCAAAGCTCGGGGTAGCATTCATTTTAACGGGCGTGACGGGCTGCACTTTGCTATCCCAAGAATTTGATCTTGCTGAAGAAATTTTCATCCTAGGAATGCTGGCTGGAAATTCGATAGCAGCGCTTGGAGCACTTCTCGTAGCCCTTTGGTTTGATGCCCAAAGGTGATGTGTGCGGCACCATTTGACCTTTCATCGAACTACGTAAATGCTCCTGGGTGAAGCTGATTGCTCAGTTTCCCAAACTTTGCAAAACACATCGATTGGCGCTAGGCGCGCTGCGCTCAAGACTTACGTCTTCCGCCAAGATACGTTCGCGCCAAGCATCCCCAAAACGCAGCGACAAGCAATCAAGAGTAAGTCCAAATAAAAAGCGGCACCACGAAATTCGTGATGCCGCTTTTTTGTGCGCCGATATTGCTGACGCCATTTCATCTGTTGGTCGGGACGGTGTGATTCGAACACACGACCCCTTGCACCCCATGCAAGTACGCTACCAGGCTGCGCTACGCCCCGACTGAAGACAAAGATTATAGAGCGCCTGTGTTATTAAATCAACTGTTTCTGCAAAACATTTTTAATCATTTATCGGGAGGACTCGCGCGCATCTGTCCGCACGCTCTCCCCTTCCACAAGACTCAAATACTCACCGCTCGCCAAAGAATTCATTGAGCAGGAAATTCTGCAATCCCTTGGTATCTTCCAGTCTGGCCGACAAGGTCACCACCCGCCCCAGCTTCTGTGAATCGAAATTGAAATCACCCTGATAGTACCGACGGATCAACGCGATCATGCTGTTGACCACCGCCAGCTGCACGTTACCGCCAAAACCGGCGTCCACCTCGATCAACTGGTTCTGGCTGCGCCGCTGGTCGGTCGTCCAGCCACGGAAGCTGTATTGCGCCACGCGCGGGCCCATGCTGATGATCTGGAAAACGCCATTGGTGCCGCGACCACGCCGATCCTGGAAGGCGATGTTGGCGCGCGCAATATCGTTGGCAGACGGGTTTTCCGCCGCCCGCGCGGCTGCATTTTCCTGGGCAGCGGCCTGCTCGGCCTCCTCGCGCTTCTGACGATTGCGGTTGATCGACGTCATGAAGTCTTCCGCCGGCGCTGCAGGCGCTGCCGCGGCTTGACTGCCGGGCGCCTGCTTCACCGGCAGCGGCGTACGCTGCGGCACAGAATGGCGCACCGCTGGCGCGCTGTGGCGCGGAGCCGGCCTGGAAACCGGCTTCTTGTGGACCGGCTCGGGCTTTTTCGGCTCCGGCACAGGCTTGGGAGGCTCAGGCTGGACCACCGGAGCCGCAGGCCTGACGAACGTGACCTGCAATGGCGCATCCGGTCGGCCGGGCGCATCAAATCTCGGGGGCGCTTCATTCAGCTTGGCGCGCACGAACATGAACAGTGCTGCGTGGACCAGCACCGACGAGGCAATGCCCAGCGCAGTGCGGCGCCGGGATCGGGAAATCACCTCTGTTCGGGTCGACGAAACGGAAAAACTCATACGGTGTGAAGACGGCTGCGGCGCAACGGCCTGCAATCAGTGCCGCAGAGCTCGGATACGAACGCCCCATGCGCCTCGTCCCGCTCTTGCCCTGTCCTGCATGCCCATCGGCAAAGGCGCCATTTTAGCCGGTTTTGTCATGGGAACCGGACAACATTGCGAACAAGCACCTCGCCCTCCCTAACGCCAGCGTCGGTGACCACCCCAACCACTGCTGTACCCAAAATAGAAGGACGAAGAGGGATAACTGTAAGCCGGGTAGGCAGGATAAGCGGGATAGCCGTAATAAGGAGAATAGACCGGCTGCGCCGGATAAACCGCCGCACCGCTGTACGGGCTTGCAGGGACTGCCACGCAACCACCGAGCAGCAGAACCGTCGGCAATGCACACGACAAGAGCGCAAGACGCGAAAGATGCTTCATATGAATGGCTCCTCAGGCGCTGCAGCGCCAACGTGACACTATCGCCCAGCGGCCCCGGCGCAGCCATCACGCTTACCCTTTGTTACGCGCTCTACCTGTCGGCATATGAACATGTCGGCAGGCAAACGGATCTTCACCAGGTGTTTTTACTGCCTATACCCGCGCAACCATAATGCAGGATCACGCAACTTATATAATGGCGCAGCAACAAGCCATGCCGCACGCCAGTGCGGCGCCATCATAAAACGAGACCTCCGCGCGCCTTGCCCTGCACGGTGCCGCGCTTCAGAACAAGCCGCTCAACATGACCATGCCAGCCTCCTCCCACCGCGCCCCCGTTGTTGTCATCGCTCCCGATTCGTTCAAAGGTTCACTCTCGGCTCAAGAGGTGGCCGCCGCCATCGGCGCGGGCATCAAGCGCGCCATCCCTGATGCCGAGGTCCGGCTATGCCCGATTGCCGATGGCGGCGAAGGCACGCTGGATGCGCTCATGCACGCCGGTGGCGAGCGCCTGACCGTAACCTGCCGCAATGCGGCAGGAGACCCCTTCACGGCGCCAGTGGGCATCCTCAACAATGGCAGTGCAGTCGTGGAATCGGCGGCCATCGTCGGCTTGACCGATGCAGCCGGCACCGCGCTGGCCGTCGATGAGCGCACCACCCTGGGGGTGGGGGATGCCATCCTCAGCCTGCTCGATCGCGGTGCCCGTCATTTCCTGGTGGCCCTGGGCGGGAGCAGCACCAATGATGGTGGCGCCGGCTTGCTGGCAGCGCTCGGCGTGAAATTCCTGGATGCTGCCGGCGAGCCTGTGCCTCCGGTTCCGGCACAGCTACAGCGCATTGCCCGGGTAGATGCTTCCTTGCTGGATCCGCGGGTGAAGCAGGCGCAATTCGTGGCCATGTCGGATGTCGACAATCCCCTCTGCGGTGAAGAAGGTGCGACCGCCGTGTTTGGTCCGCAAAAAGGCGTACAGCCGGAACAGGTGCCCGTGATCGACCGCGCCCTCGCCCATTTCGCCCGCGTGCTGGAGGCTGCACTGGGCCACCAGGCGGCCACCCGGCCGGGTGCCGGGGCTGCAGGCGGCCTGGGCTACGCCTTGCTGATGCTGGGCGCGCAATTCCACTCAGGTGCAGAGACCGTGGCCGACCACATCGGACTGGATCAGGCCCTGGCCGGTGCAGACTGGCTCATTACCGGCGAAGGCCGCAGCGACGCCCAAACCCTGCACGGCAAGGCCCCCTTCATTGCCAGCCAGCGGGCGCGTCGCGCCGGAGTTCCAACGACTCTGCTCTCCGGCGGGATCGACCGCAAGTCACTGGAAAAACTGCAGACCAGCTTCTCCGGCTGCTTTTCGATTGCCTTCGGTCCCATGAGCCTGCAAGAAGCCATTGCACAGGCGCCTGACCTGCTCAAGGACAGCGGCGAACAACTGGCGCGCCTGTGGCACGCCAGCGTCGACCAATAAGCTTGAGCCGCTCTGGCGGTACCAGGGCAGACCGACCGGTCTGCCTTGGTACCACCCACCTCCCCCTCCTCACCTCAACGCTCCCTGCCTCCATCGGGAATGCGTTCGCATCTTCCGGCCCGACGATCTAAGCCCGCTCTTCTGCGCTGAATGCCAGCGGAGAAATCAACGTACGGATGCTTTATCAATAAAACAACACCCCGCCTCTCTCAATGCAATTTGGATGTCATTCTGGCAATCCTGATACTGGTAAAGATCACTTCTATTTAGTTTTCATTTAGACATTATTTAAAATGCAATTTTAGATGTTATTTAATTAACTAAATCTGCTAAAATCGTTATCAATAAAACAAAATAATTGCCATACGGATTTCTTAGTTTCCGCAGTGCACAACTCTGCATTAGTGCCCGGCAGAAATTGTTGAAATCCTTTACTGGAGCGGGTTTCCGGCCGATGAAAAAAATCAGGAAAAGTGAATTTTCAGCCTAAATTTCATTGCTCAGCTGGGGTCAGAATGTTATAGTTCCGACATCAGCACATTTTTTGTAACATTCGTCAGAATTTGTCAGGAATCGATTGATTTCAGGCAATAAAAAGATTGGCCACGACGCAAGTGTCCGAGGGCAATCCGGCAGCAAAGTGAGTTGATCTGCTTTTGAATGGAGAGCGCCACGCGCAATCCTCATTACACATAGTTACAAACTTAAGGATTGATCCCATGAAAAAACTTCTCGCCACTTCCGCAGTTGCCCTGGCACTGTCGATGGCCGGCACTGCGGCCCACGCCACCTCCTTCGTACTGGACACCACGGGTGGCACCGCGTCCATCAGCTCGCCCAAGTACCTGGCCAACCAGTCTTTTACCGATAGCTACACCTTCACCATCTCCAGCCTGACCGACATCTCGTCGGCGGTGACGGCGACCTTCGTTTCCACCAATGGCGGCGGCCTGACCAGCTATAACCTGGTCAACACCACCACCAACGCGACCATCGCCACGGGCGTGTCGTCGAGCTCCACGGCGGGCAAGAACACCATCATCACCTTCAGCGTGGACGCCTCGCGCCTGAGCGCCGGCAACTACTCGCTCAACATCACCGGCAAGGGCACCTACGGCGGCAACCTGACCCTGACCTCGTCGGTCCCCGAAGTCTCCACCACCGCCATGATGCTGGGCGGCCTGGTCTTCGTGGGCATGATGGCGTGGCGTCGTCGCCGTGGCGAACAGAAGCTGTCGATGCCCATGGGCATGACTGCCGCCTGAGCCGCCATTCGGCCGATATGAATAAAAAAGCCCGGGCACAAAGTGCTCGGGCTTTTTTACGTCCGCGATATAGAGGCGGGACCGGCAGCGTAGCGCTACCGGATGTGCAGCCACTGCCCCTGCACAATTGCCCCCCTTGCGGACAGGTGAAGCTTTATTCCAAAAACCGCTTATGCCGGCGAATCCGCCGACGGCATTGCCACGATCCTGGCAGGCGCCCCCACTGCCGTGGCTCCGGCGGGAACGTCGTGCAATACCACCGACATTGCCCCGATCTTGCAACCATCTCCTAGATGAATCCCCCCGAGCACCTGGGCATAGGCTCCCAGTTCGACATCATCGCCAATGACCGGCGAAGGCCCGTCCGCATGGCGATTGCCGATGGTCACCCCCTGCCGCAGCGTGCAACGTGCACCGATGACCGCCTGTTCATTGACGAAGATATTGCCGAAGTGCCAGATCCGCAGTCCGGGGCCAATCCTGGCCCCCCGCGGCAGGCTGATGCCGAATGCGGTTTCAGTGAGGCGAAATACCGGCCAATAAAATACATTGTGCAACTTGCGCACCCATCCGGCCGGTCGGGCCTCGATGCGCCGCCCCCAGCGATAGACCCAGATGGCCCAGATCGATTGTTCTTTCAAGAACGGGCGGCGCAGGTTGTAGCGCTCCAGATCAGCCCTCCAGTCAGGATCCCGCGACATCCATGTTCCTTTCAAAATCGGTCATTGATCAAGCTTTTATCAGCATCAGCCGCGATCTTGTCGCCTTGTCATCATGAAGGTCAAAAACTTCACATACAGACAACAAAAACTTCGCAGCGCTTCACAACGGTTTTTTGCGTCAAAAGACGACTGTGCAGCGCAACAATATGATAAATTTGCCGAACAAGCCAGCAACTGCGAGTAATTGCGGCGAAAAATTTCCGATCGGAAAATCGTCACGGAACTTTTCGTTCAGCTTCTGATCCGTGCAGCTGGCTTCACGAAGCATCACAATTCCTCACTGTGGCACCCCAGGGATGGCACGCTGAGGAAGCGGCTCCGACTTCGATTCATGATAAGAGCAAATGCCGTCACGCCGGACCAGAAGAACGATGCAGGGAGCTTGGCCCATGGGTTCTTTGAGCGTTGTTACGAAGGCGGCTGAGACCTGAACAATCGAATCCGGGTGGCCGGCCGGCATCATCGGCAATCCCGATGAAGGCGGCGACCGGTGCTTCCGCAAGGCATTCCCTCTCATCTGAAAGCGCTTCCATGACCACGGTATCGAACTGGCCCGAGACATCCCTCTTCCTGAGCATCACCTGCATTGCCTTCATCGCCGCGCTAGTTCGCCCTCTTCTTCCTCTTGGTCTTCTTGCCCCTTGTCGCGCGCTTGATGCTGCCCAGACAGGCCGCATTGCCTCTGCGCATTGCGGTATCTGCGCGTGAGCCCCGCCATGCGCTGTATCGCCGTCATTCCCGCCCGATTCGGCTCCAGCCGCCTGCCGGGCAAACCGCTGGCCGACATCCTGGGCAAACCCATGATCCAGCACGTCTACGAGCGCGTCAAAAGCATCAATGAACTGGCCGATGTGGTGGTGGCCACCGATGATGAGCGTATTGTGGCGGCCGTGAGCTCCTTTGGTGGCAAGGCCCTGCTGACCTCGCCCGATCACCCTTCGGGCACCGACCGTCTGCGCGAGGTCATGCAGCATCATCCGGCAGACCTTTATCTGAACGTCCAGGGCGACGAGCCGCTGGTCAATCCGGCCCACCTGCGCAGCCTGCTCCAGGCCATGCTGGCAGCACCACAGGTACAGGCTGGCACGCTGTGCCACCCGATCAGTGCAAGCGAGGCCGAGAACCCCAATACCGTCAAGGTGGTGCGCAATCGCGCCGGCGACGCCCTGTATTTCAGCCGTGCCCGTATCCCGTTCGAACGCGAGTCCACCGGCAGGACGCGCTATTTCAAGCACATTGGCGTCTACGCCTATCGCGCCGAACTGCTGGCCGCCTTCCCCGGCCTGCCGCCGAGCGAACTGGAAGGTGCCGAGATGCTGGAACAGCTGCGCATCATGGATGCCGGCTGGCAGATCCGGGTGATCGAAGTCGATCACGCTGCTCCCGGCGTCGATACCCCGGCTTGCCTGGAGCGGGTGCGCGCGCTCATGTCCGGGCAGCCCGATCCGGCGCTCGAGGCCGGCAGCCTGGCCGATGTCAGGCTGGTCATCACCGACATCGATGGCGTGCTTACCGATGGCGGCATCTGGTACGACGACAGCGGCGAGTGTCTGAAGCGTTTCCATGTGCGCGATGGCATGGGCATCAAGATGCTGCAGGAAGCCGGTGTCAACGTCGCCGTCATTTCCGGGCGCGACTCGGCCACCCTGCGCCGCCGTCTGGCGGACCTGGGCATTACCGTGTTCCACCTGGGTGCCAAGGACAAGGCAGCAGCTTGCCGGGCCATCATGGAGCACTATCAGGTCGGCCCGCACGCCACCGCCATGATCGGCGACGACAGCATCGACCTGCCCGGCTTTGCCGCCTGCGGCTGGCCGGTGGCCGTGGGTGACGCACCGGATTACGTCAAACGTCACGCTCGCGTGGTGCTGGCCAAGGCCGGCGGCCACGGTGCCTTCCGTGAATTTTCCGACAGCGTATTGAACGCGCAGAACCGTTCTGCCATCTATGACAGCGTCGCTGGTTATGCCCAGGCCATGAGCCGCATGACGCAGTGAACTGCCCTACAACAAAGTGAGCACAGCATGAGAACAACCGGAATCCGGGTCTTCCACGAACAGGCGCAAGCCTTGAACATGATCGCCGAACGCCTGGCCAATGAATTCGAGCAGGCCGTCGACTTGATGTACCACACCCGGGGGCGCGTGATCGTCTCCGGCATGGGCAAGTCCGGCATCATCGGCAGCAAGATCGCGGCCACCCTCGCCTCCACGGGGACGTCCTCCTTCTTCGTGCATCCGGGCGAGGCCTATCACGGCGACCTGGGCATGTTCACCGAGGCCGATACGGCCATCCTGATCTCCTACAGCGGCGAGACCGAAGAGGTCATCCGCCTGATCCCCTCCCTGAAGCATTTCGGACTGCGCATCATCGCCATCGTCGGCAAGCGCGCTTCCACGCTGGGCAAGAACGCCGACGTGGTGCTGGATGTCTCGGTGCCGCGCGAAGCCTGCCCCAACAACCTGGCGCCCACCACTTCCACTACCGCCACGCTGGTGATGGGCGATGCGCTGGCCGTGGCGCTGATCGAAAAGCGCGATTTCAAGCCCAACGACTTCGCCCGTTTCCATCCCGGTGGCAGCCTGGGCAAGCGCCTGCTCACCCGCGTCAAGGATGTGATGCACACCCAGTTGCCGTGGGTCATGCGCGATACCGCCATCGTCGACGTGATCAGCCAGATGACCGAAGGCGGCCTGGGCATGGCGCTGGTGAGCGCCGATGGCAACCGCCAGGCGCTGTGCGGTGTGATCACCGACGGCGATTTGCGCCGTGCCCTGGCCGCGCGCAAGGACATCTATCACATCACGGCTGCCGACCTGATGAACAGCTCGCCCAAGACCGTGTCGGAAAACGAGATGTTCGTCGATGCCGAAGCCAAGATGCTGGAATTGAACATCACCGCCCTGGTCGCGCTGAACGAACAGCAGCATGTGGTGGGCGTACTCAAGCTGCTGGATGCCAAGCGGCTGTGATTGCGGCGCAAAACCACGTATTCTCCCCTCCGGGCGCCGATGCACAGGCGCCGGAATTTGAAAATAACCTCCTGCATGAGGAAACGGAACATGATCAAGATCAATGAGATTCAGGTTGGCAACGAACTGCCCTTCGTCCTTTTCGGCGGCATCAACGTCCTGGAATCCGAACAATTCGCCGTGGATGTCTGCGGTGAATACGTGCGCATCACCAAGGAACTGGGCATTCCCTATGTCTTCAAGGCGTCCTTCGACAAGGCCAACCGTTCTTCCATCAAGAGCTACCGGGGTCCCGGTCTGGAAGCCGGCCTGAAGATCTTTGAAGCCGTCAAGAAAGCCCACGGCGTGCCGGTGCTGACCGACGTGCACGAGCCCTACCAGGCCGCCGAAGTGGCCAGCGTCTGCGACGTGCTGCAACTGCCCGCCTTCCTGGCGCGCCAGACCGACCTGGTGATCGCACTGGCCAAGACCGGCAAGGTCATCAACATCAAGAAGCCGCAATTCGTCAGCCCGCCGCAGATGAAGAACATCGTCGAGAAATTCGAAGAAGGCGGCAACACCAATGTGATGCTGTGTGACCGTGGCGCGCAGTTCGGCTATGACAACCTGGTGGTGGACATGCTGGGCTTTGGCGTGATGAAGCAGGTCAGCGGCAACAAGCCGGTGATCTTTGATGTGACGCACGCGCTGCAACAGCGCGAATCCGGTGCCGCCGCATCGGGTGGACGTCGCGGCCAGGTGACCGAACTGGCCCGTGCCGGCATGGCACTGGGTCTGGCCGGTCTGTTCCTGGAGGCGCACCCGGATCCGACCAAGGCCTTGTGCGATGGTCCGAGTGCATTGCGGCTGTCGCAGCTCAAGGCGTTCCTGGAACAGGTCAAGGCCGTCGATGACCTGGTCAAGAGCCTGCCTGAGCTGGATACGCATTGAGCATGGCCGCATCGACCCAGACGCACCCGACCGCACTGCGAGGACGCCCGTGAGCGCCGCCGCCAACGCCCGCTGGATTGCCCTGACGCAGGTCGTCAAGATCGTATCCCAGCTGGTCAACATGTTTGTGTTGACCCGGCTGATCGCCCCTTCCGAATATGGTCTCATGGCCATGGCCGGGGTGGCGACCAACCTGGCCTTCGTGCTGCGCGACATGGGTACCGCTGCGGCCATCATCCAGAAAGCCGAAATCAGCGAGGCCGATACCTCCTCGGTGTTCTGGCTGAACATGGCTGGCGGAACTCTGCTGATGGTTTTGCTGTTAGCCACTGCCCCCTTGCTCGCAGGAACGTTCCACGAACCACGTCTGACCGAAGTGCTGTGGATACTGTCGTTGTCGTTCCCGATTGCGGCCAGTTCGACCGTGCACCAGGCGCTGCTGGAACGCGTTTCGCGCTTCCGGCTGGTAGCCGGAATTGAGTCCGCCTCCTCGTTGATGGCCCTGGTGATCGCCCTGGTGCTGGCCTACCGTGGCCTGGGGGTATGGAGCCTGATCGCGCAGGCGCTGCTGATGGCGGCTTGCACCACGGTGCTGATGTGGTGGTTCTCGCCCTTCCGTCCCAAGGCGGTATTTGACAGGGAGGCACTGCGCGGCGTCTTCAAGTTCAGCGGTTCCATGGCCGGTCATCAGTTGGCCAGCTACCTCTTCCGCAATGCAGACAGCTTCATCGTTGGCAAGATGCTCGGCATCACCGTACTGGGCAACTATTCGCTGGCCTACAAGCTCATGCTGTTTCCGGTCCAGAACATTTCCTGGGTCGCGGTACGCTCGCTGTTCCCCGTGATGAGCCGACGACAGGATGACAAGCCCTACATGGCCGCGCTGACGCTACGCTCCCTGAAACTGGTTTCGTTCATTTCGGCCCCGATCATGTTCGGCGTGGCCGGCGTCTCGGATCTGTTCGTCGACAGCTTCCTGGGTCCCAAGTGGTATCTGGTGGGCGGCATCCTCACCTTCCTTGCGATGGTCGGCTACGTGCAGGTCATTTCCAGCATCGCCAGCCCGGTGCTGATGGCACTGGGCAAATCCGACTGGCTGTTCCGCATGTCCATGGTGGGTACCCCACTGCACATCGTCGCCTATGTCACCGGCGCCTGGATCGATGGTGCCCGGGGCCTGGCGATAGCCTATTTGGTGGCTGCCATCATGATGGCGCTACCGGGCTTCTATCTGGCAGGCAAGGCCTTGTCGATCAGGTTTAGGGATTTCTTCCGTAGCCTGATGCCATCGGCGCTCAGCGGACTGGCCATGGCGCTGTTGCTGCAGCTTGCCCGCAAGCAGTTGCCGCAGTATTCGGGCCATCTGCTCTTCGCCATGCTGGTGGGCGGGGGCATCCTGTTCTGGGCTCTCACGGTGGGACTTTTCCAACGGCGGGAAGCGGGCGAGTTCATCCAGCTTGCCTTCCGTCGCCTCAAAAAATGAAGTCGTCCGGCGACAGAAAACCTATGGAATACCTTGCGCTGATCCGCACGTTCAACAGTCTTCCCCTGGTCGAAGAAGTCATTGGCTGCCTGCGCATGCAGACCTGCCCGCCAACGGCCATCATGGCTGTCGATAGCGGCTCCGATCCGGGGCAGGCACAGGCGCTGCGTGCGCTGGTAGATGTCTGGCTGGATGTATCGGGCCAAGCTTTCAACTACTCTCGCTCAATCAACTTGGGAGTACAGGCTGCCACGCTGGAGAACGTACTGATCATTTCCTCTCACGTGGTGTTGCGTGAGCAGGACGTCATGGAGCGCTTCTTCGCCGAGCTGGCCAGCAAGGGCGATCGTGTCGGGTCGGTCATTTCCAACAAGTCCCAGGCCTGGCTGGTGCGCCAGGTGAACAATGCCAGCTTCACCGGCGTCAACGGACTGACCAATTCGTGCAGCTTCGCGCCGACGGCCTTGCTGCGTGAATTGCCGTTCCGGGAAGAGGTGTTCGCTTCGGAAGATCAGGAATGGACCAAGCGCTTCCTGGCCATCAAGGCTGGTAGCCTGACCGTCGTCGAAACCGGCCAGATCGACTATCTCAACAAGCATTTCAGCTACAAGAAAAAATACAATGAAGAAATGGCCTTGGCCAGCTTCGTCGATACCCGCCGCAAAGGGCTACCGGCCATTCTGACGTGGCTGCTCAAGTCGATCTGGTCGATCTGCTTCCGCGGTGACAAGGCCAAGGCCGGACATCGCTTCAGGGTTGCGATGGGACTGTGCAAGGCACGCTTCAAGAAACCGGACATCAACTCCAAGTATTACTAAGCGACCTCTCCATGAAAATCGCCATCTTCGTCCTGGCCGACATGTTCGTGCCGCTCATGCTCAGTACCGGCAGTTGCCTGGAGCAGCACCATGGTCATCAGGTACGCTACCTGAACTTCCTGCCCCACGATCACAAGCTGCTGGCCAGCAATACCGACCAGCTCTACCCGCGCAATCTGGAAACGCTCGATGGCAGCAAAGAGGAGGCCAGCACCCTGTTCTCCCCGGACGAAGTGAAGGAAATGGTCGGCTTCATGCAGACCAAGCACGGCGGGAGCCTCAATGAATGGCATGGTCGCGTCAATACGGTGGCGCGCTATGTACATCGCTTCCTTGAAGAGCAACAGCCCGAGCTGTTCGTGGTCTGGAACGGGCAGGACCATATCGGACAGATCATCACCGTCTTGTGCCGTCGCCGTGGCATTACCGTGGTCTATCTGGAGAACGGCTACTTCGCCAACACCTTGCAGGCCGACCTGGGCGGGGTCAACGCTTCGGCCACACTGGCCTCCATGGACTTCGACGCGGTGCTGGCACAGGCGCGATCGCAAACAGCTGCCGTGGCGGCAGAGAAGGCGGCGCCCTCCTTGCACCTGCGTCCCCTGACCCGTACGCAACTGGCTGCGATCGCGCTGGCGCACCGCGCCAACCTGTCCTACTACGCGCAATATCCCGAGCAACGGGGCTTCAGCCGGATCAAGACCTGGAAGATCAAGCGCCAGCGCGCCGCCATCGCCAACGATGAGGCTACGCTGCCGGCGCAGTTTGCCTTCATCCCGCTCCAGGTGCACGACGATACCCAGGTGCTGCTCAATTCGAAGCTGGTGCACTCGGTGGAAGAGTTCTTCGAAACCGTCCATGCCGCGATCCGCCGCACCTGCGGACCGGACTACCCCATCATCGTCAAGGAGCACCCTGAAGACCTGGGCCGCTACGACTACAGCCAGTTGCGCCAGAAATATCCGGATGTCCTGTGGCTGCGCAAGTTCGACGTCGAACTCCTGCTGGATCGCGCCACCATGGTCTTCGTCATCAATTCATCGGTGGGCCTGCAAGCGATTCGCCGCAAGAAGCCGACGGTGGTACTGGGTGAATCGTTCTACTCCAAGCCGGAGATCGCCTTCGTGGTCAAGCGCCTGGACCAGCTCGATGCAACCGTGCAGCGCGCGGCAGCAGGTGTGGATGAGCAGATGTCCGCACGTATCGACGATTTTCTTGATGCCCTGGACCGGACTCTTTTCGTCAAAGGCACCTGGAAGCATCCCGCCTGCCTCCAGGCCGGACCGGCGCTGGCAGAAAGACTGCTGGCATTGCACGCCCGCAGCAGCAAGGCAGCCATCACGGCGCACGCAACGTCGCATCAGCGCATTGGTAACGTCTGAGACAGCGGCCCCGGCAATAAAAAAAAGGAGAGCCTGCAAGCTCTCCTTCCTTTTTTCATGGAGACTTCGCAGTCTCAGGCGCGCTTGTAGACGTCGTCAAAGCGCACGATGTCATCCTCGCCGAGATAGCTGCCCGACTGTACCTCGATCAAATGCAGCGGCAACTTGCCCGGATTCTCCAGGCGATGGGTGACCCCGATGGGCAGATAGATCGATTCGTTCTCGCTCAACAAGGTCACCTCCTCGCCACGCGTGACCAGGGCCGAGCCGCTGACCACCACCCAGTGCTCTGCCCGATGGTAGTGCATCTGCAGCGACAGCTTCTCGCCCGGCTTGACGATGATGCGCTTGACCTGGAAGCGCTCGCCCGCGTCGACACTCTCGTAGCTGCCCCAGGGACGGAAGACGCGTTTGTGATGAACGTGTTCGGTTCGCTTGGCTTGCTTCAACTTGTCGACGAAGACCTTGACGTCCTGGACCTTGTCGCGATGAGCCACCAGCACGGCATCATCCGTTTCCACCACCACCAGATCTTCCACACCCAGCACCGCGACCAGACGACTCTCCGCACGCACCATGGTGTTCTTCACCTGGTTCAGGTGCACGTCGCCACGTACCACGTTGCCATCGGCATCGGCCGGCAGCACTTCATGCAGCGCGCTCCATGAGCCCACATCGCTCCAGCCGATGCTGGCTGGCACGACGACGGCGCGGGTCGTGTTCTCCATGACGGCATAGTCGATCGACTCCGACGGCGAGGCTGCAAAGGCGGTCTCATCCAGACGGCAGAAATCGAGATCGTTGTAGGCCTTGGCCACGGCTTCCTTGACCGCCGCACCGATCAGCGGACGGTGTGTCTCCAGCTCGTTCAGGTAGTCACGCGCCTTGAAGAGGAACATGCCGCTGTTCCAGTAGTAACCGCCCTGCTGCAGGAAGCCCGTGGCCGTGGCCAGGTCCGGCTTCTCGACAAATCGCTCGACCAGGAAGTTGCCGCTTCCGGCGCTATCGGCAGCACCGCGCAGGATATAGCCGTAGCCGGTCTCGGGCTGGTTCGGCTCGATACCGAAAGTGGCCAGCGCACCTTTTTCCACAGAGGCCAGCGCACGACGCACCGCTGCATGGAAAGACAACACATCGGTGATGACGTGATCGGCAGGCAACACCAGCATCACCGCTTCCGGATCCAGTCGTTGCAGGTGCAAGGCAGCAGCGGCCACGGCGGGCGCGGTATTGCGCCCTTGGGGTTCGAGCATGATGCCCAGCGGGCGCACACCGATCTCGCGCATCTGCTCGGCGATCATGAAGCGGTGTTCATTGCCGCACACTACCAGCGGTGCCTGCACTTCCGGCCAAGTGCTCACCCGCGCAACGGTTTCCTGCAGCATGGTCTGCTCGCTGACCAGCGGAAGAAACTGCTTCGGATAGGCCGCACGCGAAAGCGGCCACAAGCGGGTGCCCGAACCACCGGAGAGGATGACGGGATAGATTTTGGGACTAGACATTAAGCACTCCTGGTTTACTGAATCGCACTGCGCGGTTTGAGACGGCGATCCCGTGCATCGTTCCATTGCTCGTCCGGCTGATCGGACGTATGTTTCATTTCACCCTCATGGGTGACGCTGTAGGCGCCATAGACAACACTGTTTTCAAAGGTCGTCCCACTGGCCACGCGAGTATATTCGAATAGTACGCTGCGAATCACCTTTGCACCGCTGCAGATATGGCTGCCATGGCCAATCCAGGCCGGGCCAACGATGGTGGAGCCTGCTGCCACGTGGGAGCCGGCGCCGATATAGACCGGACCTTCGATGGTGGTACCTTCCCATTCGATGCGGGTATTCAGGCCCACCCATACGCCCTCCTGGATCTGGGTGCCCGGCACGTACATCTGTGCTACTTCGCCCTTGAGCACGCTTTGCAGGACCGACCAGAAATCGGTGACATTGCCGATGTCGATCCAGTTGAAGAAGCGCTTCTGGGCATAGAACGGCAATTGTTTTTCCACCAGCAACGGGAACAGGTCGGCACCGATGTCGAAGAATTTGTCCTTGGGAATCAGCTCCAGTGCCGCCGGCTCCATGATGTAGATGCCGGTGCTGGCGAGGTTGGAGAGTGCTTCTTCCTGCTTGGGTTTTTCCTGGAAGGACTTGACCTTGCCATCCTTCTCGGCGACCACGATGCCGTAGCTGGAGACCTGCTCCATCGGCACTTCCTTGGTGATCACGCTCACCAGCGCGCCCTTGCGACGATGTTCGAACAAGGCCGAATGAATGTCCAGATCAATCAGGGCATCACCGCAGATGACCAGCGTGGTCTCATCGAAGAAGCCGCCGAATTCCTGGATCTTCTTCATGCCGCCGGCCGAGCCGATCGGGTCGGGGAAGACCTGTCCATCATCATCCACGTAGCCTTCGAAGGAATAACCGATGCGCGCGCCAAAGCGCTGACCTTCGCCGAAGTAATTCTCGATGCGGTCGTGCAGATAGCTGACGTTGACCATGATGTCCTGAATGCCGAACTTGACCAGGTGTTCGATCAGGTACTCCATCACCGGCTTGCCCAGGATGGGAATCATCGGCTTGGGCAGCGCATAAGTCAGGGGCCGTACGCGGGTCCCCTTGCCCGCTGCCAGAATCATTGCTTTCATGAGTACCTCTTCTATCGTCGATGTTTGAACGGAAATTGCTTCCCCTGAAGATCAGGTCACTGCCGCATTCAAGCCAGGGGATCAAGCAAATATTGTGCGCAGTGCAGCTCGAACTGCCGGCGCAGCGCAGCCGAGACACCCAGCATCGCCCACGGGCGACCGGCGGCGTGACATGCGCCGTACAACAGCATCAGGGATGCCAGAGCCGCGCTGTCGATATGAACCAATCCGGAGCAGTCCACCAACAATGAATGTGGCGAACCGGCCGCCGCCGGCAGGCGCGTACGCAGAAGCCCGATATTGGGCAATCCAATGGCCCCGGTGAGAGTCAGGATGCAGTCACCCTCCTGCTCCCGGACATCCATGATCGCCTTGTCGAACTCGATTGCAGCAGGTCCGGCCCGCCGCTGCGCCAGCACAAGTGGCATGACCCGATGGAGCAGCAAATCCAGCAGGCCGATACCGTCCTGCCAATAGCGCCGCCAAAGCTTGGGCTCCTCCTTGATGCGCCACAGCCATTCCATACCAGTCTTCTGGGCCCACACGGGCGCACGCGACACGGTTCCCGCCACGAAATTGACGACGGCGCCAAGGTGGCTGACCAACGGCACACGCAGGCGTGGCAGGTTATGCTGGATCCATGCCTGGCCCTTCTTGGCGCCCAGCGCCACCACCAGGAAGTCGGCGCCACTGGCATTGATGCGTTCCAGGGTGGACTCCTCGCTCATTTCTTCGATGCTGCCAAAGCCCGGGCTATCGAAACCCACTGCACACATGCCCGATGGCGAAGCATTGAGCTGTTCGCTGGCGCGTTGTGCCACACCCGGAGGACCACCAAAAAAATACACGCGCAAAGGCTTGCTGTGAGTCGGCTGGACAGCCTGGCGCAAGGCCTGGAAGAGGCTGGAGCCGGCCACACGCTCGTTGACTGGCAGGCCCGTCGCCCGCGCAACCCAAATCAGCGGCATACCATCGGCAATGGAAAGGTCACTCTGGATCACCGACAAGCGGAACTGCGGGTCGTCAAGGCAGGCGATGGCAAAGTTCAGGTTGGGCGTGGAAAGAAAGCAGCGTTGACCCTGAGCGGCGGCGTGCCGTGTACGTTGGACAGCCTCGGCCAGGCTGACCCGGTCGAACGGCAAACCGAGAATGCAGAATACCTCGCGGCTGAAGTCGGGAAGCATGGATACCGTTGGCTCCTGCGCGACGGCAAGGGCTGCCGAAGAGAGTTGGTGAGCATTATTCTGAATCACGTTTTGACCTTACCCACGCCACTTGGCGATTGAACAAGAATTTGAAATACAGCGGCAGCTTGCGCGCAACATAGCCGAAGGCACCCATCAGCTCACCCAATGTGATGACCTCGCGACCATATCCGCTCCATGCCAGCAACACCGCGCCTGCGATACACGCCACCAGCACGCTGGCGACCAGCACTGGCAGCACCGTGCCCAGCCCTACCCAGAACAGGGCCGTGAGCAACCATGCCGAGGCCACCAACATCACCAGCAATGCCAGCGGGGGTACGCTCAGGTCCAGTGCCAATCCGGCCAGCGCCGCACTGCCACGGCGGAGGGCGCCACCAAGCAAACGCGGCACGTAAGACTGGATGACACTCAAATGGCCATGCTCCCAACGCGTTCTCTGTGTCTCGATACCGCTATCGCTGGAAGGAAAGTAACTGTAGACCATCGCTTGCGGACAAAACAGCGCGGGCTCCCCTGCTTCAGCAAGATCCACACCCAGCTTCATGTCTTCGACGATGTGCCCGGTGGCCAGATCGGCACGGCCGATCTGCTGCCAGGTAAAGGCCATGCCGGTACCCATCAACTGACAGGGCAGACCGAGTTGATGAAATCCCAGCGGTCGTACCCAGTTCTTCACCAGCCAGGCGAACTCGGCGATCTTGCGCATCGGACCGGCACCCTCAGGCGTGTGCATCAGATAGAGCGCCTGTACCGGACGGCCGGTCCAGGCACACCGGCGCGCCAAAGTGTCGAGTGCCTGTTCACCGAGATAGCAATCGGCATCCACAATGATGACCACTTCCGGCGCATCGGCGGCCAGATGGGCTACCCCGTGGTCGAGCGCATAGCCTTTGCCACGCAATTCATCATGAAAGCGTTCTGTGACCTCTGCACCGGCAGCCCGTGCGATCTTGGCCGTCTCATCTGAACAATTGTCTGCCACCACCAACACCCGGTCGGCACTGCCCAACTGCCGGACAATGCCATGAACGACTTCGCTGATGCCGCCCGCTTCGTTATGAGCCGGCACTAGCACCGCGATTCTGGGCCGTTGCGGGCTCAGGTCAATCACGCTGGAAACACGCCGACGTGCCGAAACCACCTGCACCAGAAGCACCAGCACCGGCACCGCCAGCAGCGCCAGACCCAGCAGCAATACCACTTGCACAACCGAGATGATCATCGCCATATTCATTTCCTTTTGACTGCCACCGCAGCCAGACTCCACTCCACTACTCGCATTTAATAATGCCCTGTCGCAAGATTTCTGTCCGGCACTCGCGCCACCAAGGCTAACGCTGCCGCCTCCTTTGATGAGTATGCGGGAGCGCAGCATACATACCGCTTGCCGTGCACTACGCCCTGCCATCCTCCATTATGCGACAGTCCCAATGCCAGATGCTGCGTCGCATCAACAATATTTCTCACCCCACAGCTCGCCTCTATGAACAAGCTTGACGGAGACGAGCGTCCCTATTTGATCCATGAGACCCGTACCAGCGCACAATGATCGATATACTTTCCGCAAGCTCAAAAAAATTACTTACATTCTCGGTGATGCGTAGAACTTAATCCGTCTGCCCCGATCATCGCTAATCCACACCAACAGGAGTTGCTCATGCTACGGCCCCCCACCACACTACGACGCTTTCAACTGACCCTGGGATTGACCGCACTGCTTTCTGCGGCGCCCGGCTGGGCCCAGGAATGGGGTACGTATCTCAAGCCCTTTGCTGCCGATTCGCTCTGGAACAGTCGCCCGGTCAATCCGGTGTTTGATTCCTTCGTCATCCCTACCGACAGCTATTTCCCGACGGTGACCAACAACACCTATTCAACCGGTATCTTCCTGGCCTCGCCAGAGGATCCGCCGGTGACCATCACCGGACTGACTGGGAGCAAGGGCCTGTTCCACACCGATGACGAGAATTACCACGACATCACCATTCCTCACTGGCCCGCAGCAGCACACGCAGCGCCCGGTACGGACGGCCACGCCGACATCGTCGATCCGACCACCGGCATCGTTCACTCGCTCTTCAAGCTCAAGCAGGAAGGCACGAAGTGGACCGCCGCCATGTATGCCTGGACCAAGATCGATGGCCGCGGCTGGCCAGACCCGGGCCACTACTATCAGGGCGCACGCGCTACCGGCGTACCGGCGGCAGCGGGCATCATCCGAATCCATGAGGCTGCACAGAAGCCCCAGTACTATCCGCACGCGCTGGCGATGTCACTGACCTATTCCGGCTTGAGTCCCAACCCGGCCTACGTGTTCCCCGCTACCTCTGCAGATACCGAAGCCGCCATTCGCAACAAGGGCCGCATTCCCGAAGGAAGCCTGGTGATGCTGCCTCCGGACTTCGATACCAGCAAGATCACCAATGCAGAGGTTCGCCGCATTGCCGAGACACTCAAGCGCTATGGCGCATATATCGTCGATGCCAATATCGGCACGCCCTTCGTCATCTATGCCGAGATCGGTGCAGATGCCAACCCTTCACCCGGCGGATGGAACAATACGGTCGCCAACGAAATGCAGTCGATCCGCGCAGCACTGCGCCGGGTTGTCAGCGCGCAAAGCTGGATTGACGGCAATGGCAAGACCTTTACGCCCAACCAGAACCTGAACCTGCTCTCCATGCGGGGCAACTGGACCCAGCAATCCGGCAGCGTGCTGGGCCAGTTCAGCTCGTGGGACCAGGCCGTCGTGTTCCCCGCGACCAGCTCGACTTCCGAAGTGGTCAATTACAGCAACCGCGGCATGAACGCGGTGACCTGGGCCAAGCCGGTCAACGGTGCCACCTACAAACTGACCGCCCGCACCACCAACGGCGGCAAACTACGCATGAGCATCTACGACCAGTTGGTCGGCAAGGTAGTGTTCGACAGCGGCTACCTGGGCAATGGCGAAAGCAAGACTTTTACCTGGAGCGCCAGTTCGCCTCGCCTTGTGCTCTACGCGCAAAGCGGCGTGGGCAGCAAGTCTGCAGTTGGCGGAGAATTGCTCAAGGCTGACTGACACCGTCGGGCCGCGAACAAGCCGCAGTCTTGGACTGCGGCTTTTTTATTGCCCCGAACGGAACGGCAGCAATCCGTCTCGCTGCATCGACTGCAAGAGGTATTTCGAAGCCGCCAGGCTAATGTGCTGATCGTCGTTGTACAGATATGCACCGTCGATCTTGGCCTGGCACTGAGTTGCCGAACAAAACAGCTCAACCGGATCAAATACCGTCGCCTTCGGATGCAGCTGACGCAGTTCATTCACGGCGGCATCATAGGCTTTACGAATCTCATCATGCTCTGCCCGACTGAAGGCACACTCTCGCATCGGACCTGCGCCGAAGCGATTGACACAGGCATGCGGATCCAGCTTCAAGAACGGTACATCGGCGACGAACACCACCTGCTTGCCTTGTGCAAGAAAACTCTCGATCAGGGCCCCATAGCCCGACAAGAATGCCTCGCGCTGACTCAAGGCATGGTCGTTGACCTTGTACTGGGAAGGCAGATCGAGATTGCCCCGTGGATACGCACCGCTAATCACTACGATACGGATAGACGGGAACTGCTGGCCGACAGCAATCGCCTGTTGGGCAATCGCGGTACAGTTGTTCGACCAGCGCCGCACATTGGCCGGCTTGTAGGGTAGATTGGGATAGACACGGCAGGCATGACCGGCCACCATGATGGAAGGCAGTGCCAGCTGCCGGCTGAAGATCGCCGAATGCAGCGCCATCACATGGCTATCGCCCACGAACAGAATCTGCGGTGTTGCCGAATTGGAAAGGCAGACCTCTTCGTTGACCGGATCGAGGTGGTTGAGACGAGTGCAGCTGCCATCGGAATTGCGTGAGCCATTGAATACATCAGAACGGGCCAGGTAATCCAGCTTCTCGTTGATGGGACGTTGCGGGAATCCTCCGTTGTGATAGATGACACCACCGGCCAGTCCCACGACGACATTGACCACCAGCAGCGTCCACACGATGCGTACGCCACGGGCGTGACGCAGGGGACGCTCGATGAACAGGAAGGTGCCCCACGCCAGCAACACTGCCACCACGACCGCCAGCAGACGCCATTGCTGGGGTGCAGTCTGCCCGGCAATGATGGTCGCAAATGACAGTAGCGGCCAGTGCCAAAGATACAGCGGATAGCTGATCAGCCCGATGCCGACCATGGGCTTGCTGGCCAGCACCTTGCGATTGAACCAGGCACCCGGCCCTGCAGACAACAGCAGAAATGTCCCGACACAAGGCAGCAGTGCCCACCATCCGGGGAAACTGCGGTCGCCGTTGAGCAGTACGAACCCGGTCACCAGCAAGGCCAAGCCCATCCAGGACTGCAACTGCTTGCCGCGCGCATTGAGATCAGGACGGTGCAGATTGATGTAGGCCAGCGTCCCGCCCACCATCAGCTCCCAGAATCGTGCGAAAGGGGAATAGAAAGCAGCGGTCTGGTCATGGTCGACCAAGTGCAGATTGATGACGAAGGACACCAGCGCAATCATGCCGACAATGCGCAGGAAGCCCCACTTGCGCTTCCACACGAAGGCCAGCAGCAGCGGCCAAAAAAGATAGAACTGCTCTTCGATGGCCAGGCTCCAGAGATGCAGCAAGGGCTTGGTCTCGGCGGAGTTATCGAAGTAACCGCTTTCACGCCAGAACAGGATATTGGAAATGAACGTAGAACCACCCAGCAAATGCTTGCCCAGCTGCCCATACTCATCGGCAAAGAGAATGACGCCACCAGCCACGGCGCATACGATCATCACCGTCATCAGGGCAGGGAAAATACGCTTGACCCGGCGAACATAGAAATCGAGGATACTGAACCGCTCATGCTCGAGGTTGTTGAAAATGATCAGCGAAATCAGGAACCCAGAGATGACAAAAAAGATGTCGACGCCGATGAAGCCGCCTTTGAACCACTCCGGGAAGGCATGAAAAATCACCACCGAACCGACTGCGATCGAGCGCAGGCCGTCAATATCGGGACGATATTTTGGATGCAGCTGGGGAACGTCCGGGCCGGCCGCAGGTGCAAGCGGCGAAACACCAGGTGCGCCGTTCGCAGGGAGGATATGTTTCTGGATTGGGGCCATTTTCAGAATTTTTCGAGCAAGCGCCTTGCTAGCGGAGTCGCGCCCTGACCACCCGCAAGGGCGTATCAATGAGTCGATCCACCAACACGGCAAAGCACCAGGAAACGACCAGTGCCATCAGGATATTGAGCGGCGCATACGGGGTTAGCCCATCCACATTGTTCAGCATCACGTAGTGGGCGAGATAAATGGAATAGGAATAAATGCCGATGCGCCTGATCCAGGCTACATTGAGCCAACGAAATGGCCAGAGTTCCGGATTGGTCACGGAGTAATAGAACAGCGGCATGAGTGCGACGCCTTGCAGCGAATAACGCAAGGTCTCGCGGAATATCTCGCCGCGCACGACCAGGGTACTCAACAACAGCAGCCCGCCTGCCAAGATCGCGGTAATACGCAAGCTCGGGCTTTGCAGCTTCCGATGCCATTGCGACGTCTGCGGCAAGGTCGCCAGAATACATCCATAGAGCATGGAATCGATGCGTGTATCAGTGGCATAGTAAGTACGCTCTGTGCCCACGCCGACGCTCAGCACCAGATAACAGCGCCATGCCAGAAACACCAGGCATGCCAGGCCCAGGTACAACGGCAAGCGCTGCCGCTGCGCCTTGCGCAGTGACAGCAGCAGCAAGGCCGGGAAGAAGAAGTAGAAATGCTCCTCTACCGCCAGCGACCAAAATACA
Organism: Herbaspirillum sp. C9C3; assembly: GCF_013359625.1. Lineage (NCBI taxonomy): Bacteria > Pseudomonadati > Pseudomonadota > Betaproteobacteria > Burkholderiales > Oxalobacteraceae > Herbaspirillum > Herbaspirillum sp. C9C3. Next base: position 131,209 of record NZ_JABFMQ010000001.1, on the reverse strand, counting down.
CCAGTCCCCTGCGGCACCGTATGGGCGGCGTCGAAGAACAGTCCATAGTAATTGGCAAAATAAAATAGCTGCGCGAGGAAACCTGGCCAAGTGGCATAGCCTTTGAAGATGCCTAGATGGGTCAACCCATAGGTGGCAACCAACACAAGCAACAACGGCGGCGTCAAGCGCAGCAGGCGACGCAGATAGAAGTGCCTGATGTTGATGGTGGCGGTACTGGCATATTCGCGCAGCAGCAAGGTGGTGATGAGATAGCCGCTCAGGAAGAAAAAGATGGTCACGCCCAGGCCACCCGGCACGAGCTTGCCCATCCCCGCGTGGCTGGCTGCTACGATCAGGATCGCGACTGCCCGCCAGCCATCCAGGGAGGCGATATCCTGGTGCTTGGTATGCACCATGCTCATACTGCGGTCTCCGATGCGGGGCGATGCGCGCTCGTCGGAACTGAGAATAGTTGAGCCAGCTTGGTCGCCTCGGTATCAATGGAGTGTCTTGCTACCGCTCGCACATGTGCGTTCTCTCCCATACGCTGCAGTTGTTCAGGCGTGGCGCTCAGGCAGGCTTGCATTGACTCCACCAGACGCCCGATGTCGCCGGCGGGAAAGAGCCAGCCATTCTGCCCATCCAGAACCAGTTCAGGGATGCCGGCGATGAAGGTGGTCAATACCGGACGGCGCAGCGCCATGGCCTCCATCACAACCACCGGCAGACCTTCTGCAAAGCTGGGCAAGACCATGGCACGTGCCGCCAGCAATTCCTCCCGGACCTGGCGACTGCTGATCCAACCTGTGATGCGGATCTTGCCCTGCAAGCCGTAATGCGCAATACGCTCTTCGATCTGCGCGCGCATCTCACCGTCGCCAGCCAGCACCAGTTCAAATTCGATACCCTTGCGTGACAACTCGGCTGCAGCCTCTACCAGCAGCAGTTGTCCTTTCTGCTCGCAGAGGCGGCCCACGCAGACCAGACGCGCTGCCGACTGTGGCTGCAGCGGCGCATCCGCATAGAAGCCGCGATCCAGGCCGCAATGCACGATCGCCACCTTGGACCAGGCGCTCTGTTCCACCCAGCGATACAACTGGCTTTGACAGAAGGAGGTAATGGCAACCGTAAATGCGGAACGGCGGATCTTTTCATCCAGCCCCAAGGCCAACGGCTTGTCAAACTCCTCGGGACCGTGCACCGTAAAACTGTAGGGAGCCCCCCCCAGGCAGTGGGCCAGCATGACGATCTCGGTGGAATTGGTTCCGAAGTGCGCGTGGATATGGGTAGCGCCAAATGCACGTGTCCATTCCACCACCTGTGCGGCCTCCATGAGGTAGACCAGGTGATAGATCAGGCCGCGTTCACCGCGCCGAGCCATCTTGAAGGCCAACCCCAAGGCGGAGAGAAAGCCCTTGGGATTGATCACCATCTGGCGGATCAGGGGTGCCAGCAAGCCGCCAACGCCCTTCTTGAGGATGTAGCGGGTGCGGTCGCGTTCGCTGCGGTCGTCGTCATCGACAATCTCGGCATCCCATCCGCGCAGCGCGATGCGATCAATGTCAAAGCCTTGCGCTTCGACCGCCGCGATTTCGCGGCGGATGAAGCTGTGACTGACTTTCGGATACTGATTGATGAAGTAGGCGATTTTTTTTGTCATGGCTGCGTTGGGTGAGCAATATCCTTCCCGCCTTGTCTGCGGGAAGAAGACGATGGAGCTATCCTCGATACGGCCGTTTCAGGCTGACGTCGAGCGGGAAAGTGACGACGATTCCCGACGCTGATTCTTTTTCACGATAGATTCCTGTCGACCCTCTTCACTATTGAGATAGAGCGACCAGCCCATCCCCATCACCAGCCAGAAATACCAGTTGAAGGCCAGATAGGACAGCATGTTGTCAGAGGCTGAAACGACGAGATATTCGATCAGGGTACAGATGAGAATGACGCCGCCCAGAGAGTCATGTTTCTGATAGCGGATCAATACCCGCAACACCTGGTAGAAGATGGCAAGGTAGGCCACCATGCCTACCACCCCGGTATCAAAGAACCACTGAACGAACACGCTGTGTGCGCCCCAATTGACCCCGCCAGCCAGCGGGAAGAATAACGGCGAATAGAAAGGAAATGCTTCAACACCGTAGCCGAACAGATAGCGTGAGGGGCTCATCCAGTTCAGCCCGGAACTCCAGAGATAGGTCCGCCATGCAAAGGAATTGAGCTTGGCATAAGTGGTTACGGTATTACCGCTGTCGAGCTGCAGGATACGCTCCTGCACGCTGGGGACCAACATCGCGAGCGTCGCCAGTACCAGCATGTAGACCAGATAGCGCCGTTCATACTTGATCCCATACAGCAGGAAGATCAGGAAACAGGCCACCCAAGCACTACGCGTCTGGGTCAGCAGGAGCAATACAAATAAAACGCCAAGATAACCCGCCAGCGTAAAGCGCTGGAATTGGTCCAACTTAAATTGAGCACTCTTGATGACATAGAGTCCAAGCGCGATGACCAGCGTCAGATAGAACGCGAAGATGTTTGGATGACCAAATGTACTTTGCAGTCGGAAACCGCTGAGGCCACCGCGCGCATTCAAGACTGTGCTTATGATTCCGTAGGTGGCAGGAATGAGTGACGATGCAACCACCAGCAGAATCATGGAGCGGAATTGCTCTGGTGTGCGTACCACATAGAAAGCACACACAAAGACTGCGAAATACGAGCACAGGCCCAGGACGATCTTCAGTGCCGCGCCTCTGTCAGGTGAGACCACCATTCCAATTGTTGCGATGCCCAGCAATATCAGCCAAGGCATCCACGCCTTGCGAGGAAGAAGTTTGGGCTTTTCAACCACGAAGAGAAAGGCGATCAGTATGATCAAGGCGTTGATCGCACCGCCCAGGCCCAGGGAAAATCCACCGCCAGATCCTACCCGTGTGGACTCGAGAACAATATCACCAGAGGCGCGCAACAACAGTACGCACAGCAGCAACAAGCGTTTGTTGAACAGGAACAGTCCTCCCAGCAGCAGCAATACCGGCAACGCCGCCAACTTGGCAAAGCTGCCATCGAGCGCAGCTGCCATTACCGGGAGCACCAAACCGAATACCACCGCGATTGCGCAGGCGACGAGCAAAAGTACGATCTGTGAAGATTGCAGGTTGATTCTTCTCATCATTTTTCCTCGGTCAGTATGACCGCAATTTTCACCTTTCAAACAGCCGCAATATCCCTGCTCGGTGAGCACGGCGTAGCTTGGGCGATCAAGACAGACGGTGTTTCGCCCCTGTCCATTCGATACAAGCCCATCCCGCACCACCGCGAATCATCGATATACGCTGGCTTGGGCTTACGTGGGAGTCAGTAATCCCGGATGCGTGTCGTGCATGACGCGGTCCAGATCCTTCAAGAATTGTTCTTGCAACGCAAAGGCATGCGCCTGGTCGTCCGGATCCTGCAAGAGGCTTGATGCACGGACCAGAATGCCATCCGATACGCGTCCGCTCATGCCGTCCTTGAATATCTTCCACCGTGCGGCCAGTCCACCGCTGGGAAAACCATCACCAATGCGCACCCAGTAACTGACCGCCTCTTGCCGCCCCTTGTTGCTGGCAACAAAACGTGAACCGACGATCTGCGGCCCGTCAGCGCGTGTCTGCATGGTCATCGGACGCCCATCTGTCAGGGTGAAACCCTGGGCCACGTAGCACACCTCCGGCAGGTGGATCTTGACGTCCTGACTCTGCTCGGCGGCATAGGCCAGTGCCAGCATGACCATTTCGCCTTGCCGGTTGACGTAGGTCCGACCAAGCACATCATCGTAGGGCTGATCCGCATTGCGTCCAGTTCCATCGTCCAACCCGACATTGACCTGCAAGAACGGCGACGGCACCTCGCGCCACTGGCCGAACTGCGTCGGCACGATCAACGAGAACTTGGCAGTCTTCACTACCGGCGTCATATGCGGAACCAGCATCCCTGCCACCACCACAGACAAAGCCATGACAATTGCTACCGGAATGGCCAGCCGGATATTCATGGTGAATTTTTCGCGGCCACTGTTGTGCGTGGCCGAGCGGGCCCGCTGTACCGCAACCGGGACTGCATGCCCTCGGAAGTTGGCATAACGTACCGCGATCCAGCGGAGCAATCCATCCAGCGCGATGATCAGGCCCAGCGCTACCAGAAACAGCAGCATGCCGGCAAAACCGTGGAGGAATCCCTGTCCGGCGGCATCGCCCATGTAGAAGGTAATGAGCGCGAGCACCATCACCCGCACCGTGTTGGCGGTAAAGGAAATGGGAACGATCAGCACTGCCAGCAGCACATTGCGCAGCAGTGATTGATGGCGCACCAGATTCATGTAAAGCAGGCCCAGCGCCTCCAGGGTGAATAGTGAATTCAGCCCAGCACAAGCATCGGCAACCAGCAGCTGATACGGCCCGATGTAGAGAATGACGCCACTGCGGGCGACCGGGTATCCCAGCAGGCGCAACACATGCTCCGACACGTAGGACACGCCAATCTTGAGTGGCTGCGTGAGCAGGTCCACGACCGATGCCGGCAGAGGCACCATGAAGAGCATGAAGAAGAATGCAAACCACAGACGGCTGCAGGTACGAACCCCGAACTGCAGCAGCACGATCCCCATCAGGATCGGAATGAGCGAACCGGCCTCCATGAACAGCACGGTCTGAGAGCGACCCAGCACAAAGCACAGCAGGCCCAGCGCCAAGAAGAAAATCCCGGGCACCGGCGCCGGTCGGCGCTCGATGAGCCCCTCCTCCAGCAATTGCCTGACGCGCACGAACATGTAGCAGCAGGCCACGGCCAGGACAATAGGACCGTGTGCGTTACGTTCGGTCCCCCACGCACCGTGAAAGAGGTCGATGAAACTGGGGATGTACATCGCCGCCAGGCCCGCCGCCATGACGATCCAAGGTATGCCGGAGAAACGTTGCTCAGACGTCGGACGGAAGGTATCGGCGGTCATCGGACTCTTTCTGGCGGTTCAAGAAGGCTCAGAACTCGTTGACGACACTGCCGACAACTGCGACATGCGCACTGGTCATATGTTCGGCCAGGGTACGTACTGCCGAAATATGGGTGACGTGAGTACGCACTACCATCAGGCTGGCGCCAGCGCGTGCGGAAATCATGTTGCCGTCGGCGTATTGGGTGCCGGACGGGGTATCTATCAGGATGACATCGAAATCCTGAGCGAAGTCCGTGAGCATCTGCGTAAAATTGGGGCGCCCCAGCAGTTCTTGTGGGTTGGGCGGCGTCGGGCCAGCGGGCAAGACCGTCAGGTCGAGCAGGTCCGGCACACGCTGCAAGGCATCGGCCACGGTGCAACGACCGGCAATTACGCCGGACAATCCGTTGCGATTATCCAGACCGAACAGCTCATGCTGGCAAGGCTTGCGCATATCGGCATCGATCAGCAGGGTACGCTCACCGAGCTGCGAGAACACCACCGCCAGGTTGGAAGCGATGAAGCTGCGCCCTTCCCCGCTCTCCGGGCTGACGATAGCCAATGCCTTGTGCTTGGCATCGACATCGAACCAGCGCACCATCAACTGGCTGCGCAGCGCGCGCAGTGCCTCAACCTGCTTGCTGAAGGGATTGTAGGCAGCGACCACCTTCTCACTGACCTTGCTTTCCCCCTTGAGCAGGTAGGGATAGTCGAATTGGCGTGACAGTGCCTGGTCAATATCGGACTGGCTCAGCAAGCCCAACTGGATTGCAGCATCTCCGAAGCGCAGACCACGCTCGCGCTGCAAGCGCAGAATGCGCTCGGCGTTCTCGGGGGAGAGCTTGCCGCTATCCACCAGAATCGCACCGATGGAACGGTTCGGCAGGGATGCACCTTCATTGAAGGTCAACGTTGCAGTAGTCATGTTATTCCCGGGAAATCATATTTTTATTGACGGTAGAAGCTGAGTGGCATCAGGCCGGCTTGGAACGTCCGAAACCGAAGCGTCGACGACTGCTTGCTGTGGCAGGCCCGGAAATGGCACCCAGTACCGGCAGTCCCAGCTCCTCCACCAGATCATGTTCGGAACGCACGCGACGATTGGTCAGCTCCAGACCCAGTGCCGCCATCACACCCAGAATGGTGCCGACGAAGATCGCCAAAACCAGATTGACCAGGATGCGCGGGCTGGAGGGATATGGCGGCGGCACGGCAGCCGACAGCAGTGAAATGTCCGACTGGTTCGACTGTCCTTCCAGGTTGGTCTGGGCGAAACGCTGGCTAGTGAGCTCGTAGGCGCGCTGGGCACTCTCCAGCTCACGGCTCAGCACCGCGAGTTCATCGCGCGTACGATTCATCTCCAGCACTTTGCGCTTTTGCGCTTCAAATTCAGCACGGATCTCTGCTTCGCGTTTTGCCAGAATCGTTGCATTGCTGCCCACTGACGCCGAAATGGAACTGGTCGCAGCGGCCAGTTGCGCACGCAAGCCATCTCGCTCGGCCTTGGCTGCCTGATAATCCGGGTGGTTCACGCCCAAACGCTTGGCGGCTTGTTCGAAGCGAGCTTCAGAGGCGGCCAGATTGGACTTGAGCGTCTGAATGAGCGCATTGGCATTGACATCGGGCGACTCGCCCGCTCCGCCACCAGCGGCCTGACGGCGACGCGATTCGGCTTCAGACAGCGCCGCTTGGGCCATCACCAGTTGCGTCGACAGATCGTTGAGGCGATTGGTCTCCACATCGGTACGATTATCGATGTTGGTGATGCCATGCTCTTCCTGATACTTCGACAGCTTGACCTGTGCCTGCTCATAGGCGTCGCGCAAGACCTTTACCTGATCATTGAAGTAGGAAGATGCCTTGCGCGTGGGATCGAGCTTGAGCTGCATGCTCACCTTCTGGTAAGCCGCTGCAAAGGCGTTGGCAACCAGTGCGGCAAATTGCGGATCTTCGGCCTTGAAGGTGATATCGATGACACTGCTTTCCTTGGATGCAACGGCATCGAGCTTGTGCAGCAAAATTCCGGCGAGCCAGTTGCGAATATCGAGGTCGCCATGATTATCGGCATTGTAGGCATCCTTGACTTCTTGCTGGTCAGCCAGTTTGAGGCTGTCGACGACGGCCAGAGCCACCGACGGGCTATTGATGATGGCTACCTGCGTCGGCATGAATCCGGGCAATGCCTGCGGTGAAACGACCAGGCCGGTGACCGGATCCGATGCCTTGTAGTTGAGCACGACGGAGGACGTTGCCCGGTATTGCTTGGGCAACACCAGACTGACCACGAGCGCCACTGCCACCGTAATCGAGAGAATGAGCAAGATGATCTTGCGATGCGCCTGAAGGATCAGAATAAATTGAGATAGATTCATGGGGTCACGCCTCCTGGTTGGCGTTGTACGCTAGCTAAAATAAAAATCACGGGGCCGCCGTTACCGCGGCCGACAATGTCAGAACCAGCTTTCCTTGACGTAGACGATGTCATCGGCCTGCAGCAGATCATCTTTCTTGACCGGGATTTCCTGCAGGTTGCCATCCGCATCGCGGCGCTTGACCGTGAGGCCGCGCTCGGTACCACGCTGCGTCAGACCACCGCCCACCGACAATGCCTGCAGAACGGTCGTACCGCGTTCCAGCTTGTAGACACCGGGACGCTGCACTTCGCCGTAAATGTAAAAACGCAGGGCGCGCTCAACATAGACAACGTCGTTGGCGACGACTTCGGGCAGGGTCGTGGTATCGCCGTTGTGCGTGATGGCATAGATGTCGACCAGTTGCTTGGTCACGCCTCCCTTGCCATCGTTGTGCACGATGGTGACGGCGTCACCACCATCGGGGGTAACGCCTCCCGCCAGGGCAATGACATCGGCGACATTGCGCCGTCCGTCCAGCGAATAGCGTCCAGGCTTGGTCACCTGCCCCAGCACCGAGACCATCTGACTTTGCGGAACAGTAACCAGAATGTTGACCTGCGGATTGTTCAGGTAACCGCCATTCTTGAGCAGACCTGCGATCTTGCTCTCCGCCTGGGCAGTAGAGAGCCCGCCGATCTTGACCTCGCCCACCAGCGGATAACTGATCACACCCGCCTCACTGATACGGGTTTCCAGAGTCAAGTCATCGCTGCCATACACCTTGACGCGAATCACGTCACCGGCGCCCAGCAGGATGTCATCGGCCTTGGCATACAAACTCCAGCTGGCAAGCATCAGGCCAATCAACAGGAACACAATTTTTCTCGTCATTGTCATTACTCCGCATCACATCAGGTTCTTGGTTCAGGCGTGAAGACGCCCGTTGTTCGTTCAGACTTGTTTATTTGAATCCAGCTACACCACGCGAGATCACGTCCTTGTTCACACTCTCGGGATCCTTGGCCTGGTCTTTCCCAGTAGAGGCCTCTGCGCCATTGGTCGGTGCAGAAAGATCCGCGAAGGACTTGGCCTGCTCCGAGTATTCGATCTTGGCCTCACCCTTGAGACGCTCCACCAGCTGCTCAGATGCCTGATTCTGCTTCTGGGTCACCAGGTACTGGATGATCTGGGGCGTTGCCACCGCCAGAGACAAGGGTGCATTCTTCACATCCTGCAGGGACGTCAGGATCGCCGTCTGACCTTCCAGCACGACGAACAGGGCACCACGGTCCATCGTCTTGAGACTGGTATTCATCTGCGGCGGCAGATCGGCCGAAGTCTTGACCACCTGTTGCCGCGCGTACTGGATGCGATGCGAATCCAGCCACGCTGCGACCTCATCCATGCGCTTGCCCGGTTGATTCATCAGCGCATTGAGCTCGGGCGTCAGATTGTTGCGCGCGATGACCAGTTGACCAAATTCATATTGCTTGCGCTGCGCAAACCAGTCCGGGTTCTTGCGGTAGAGATCCTCGATCTCCTGATCCAGCGGCCGAGTGGGCGCCTTCACCTTGCTCGCCACATAGCTCTGCGCCAGTACCAGGTTACGTGCTCGCTCCATATCGGCCAGCACTGCCGGATCGGTATCCAGCTTGTCCTTCTTGGCAGCATTGACCAGCAATTGTCGTGCCACCAGGCCCTCGAGCAACTGCTTGGTGACCTGGCTGCCACCTGTCTTCGCCAGTTCGTTGTTGACCTGGTGAATGGTAATTTCCTGCCCGTCCACATTGGCCACCACCTGGCTGGAGGAGGCCGACTTCTTCTCGCCACACGCCACCAGCGTCAGCAGCAGCATGGCCGATACGAGCGCCTTTGCTGCCATTGGATGATGCCGCCGAACTGCTTCCTTCCCGATTTTCATTTGTGCAAGCTTTCTTTTTCTGTGTCCCTTGTTGCCAGCGGCAATGGCTGGTTCGCGTGGCCTTTACCCTGGTGCAGGGCAGAACCGTCAGTAAGCGTTGTCGCGCTTGATCACCATGCGCACGGTCTGGAAGATGATCCACAGATCAAAGACCAGCGACCAGCGGCGCAGATATTCCAGGTCGAATTCGATACGGGCTTTCATCTTGTCGAGGGTCTCGGTCTCGCCACGCAGACCATTGACCTGCGCCCAACCAGTAATACCCGGTTTGACCTTGTGACGCAGCATGTAACCCTTGATCTGCTTGCGATAGAGCTCGTTGTGAGCCACCGCGTGCGGACGCGGGCCGACGATGCTCATGCGTCCCTGCAGCACATTGAAGAACTGTGGCAATTCATCCAGGGAACTGGATCGCAGGAAACCACCGATCTTGGTCAGCCGCATATCGCCCTTGGTAGCCTGAGTGACCTTGCCACCGTCTTCCATGACAGTCATCGAGCGGAATTTGTAGACCACGATCTCTTCGCCATCCAGACCGTAGCGGCGCTGCTTGAAGATGATCGGACCAGGAGAGGTCAGCTTGACGCAGATGGCAATGACCATCATCACCGGCAGCAACATCAGGAGGATGCAGGACGCCAGAATCAGGTCACTGACGCGCTTGACGACATTGTTGGTCCCGGTAAAGGGGGTCTCGCAGATGGCCATCACGGCCATGCCGCCAACGTAATCAAAGCGAGCCTGGATCAGATTGAAGATGTAGATGTCCGGGATGAAGTAGATCGAGGCAGTGGTGTCCTGCAACTCGTCGATCATCTGCAGCACGCGAGGCTGCGCGGAGATCGGCATGCTGATGTAGACCATGTTGATGTTGTTCTCACGCACGTAGGCCGCCACTTCCGACATCTTGCCGTGCAAGGGCGTGTAGGTGCCAGGCGGCTGACGATTGAGCTCGCGGTCATCGAAAAACCCCATCAGCTTGATCATCAGGGAGGGATACTTCTCCATGCGATCGGCCAGTTTCAATGCGGCCGGGTTGACACCGATGATGATGGCCTTGCGCACTTCACCCTTGGTATGCAGGTCACGCATCACGCGCGACTGCACATGCTGGGAAATGATCAGGCCAACAGGCGTGGTGACGACCCAGAAAAAAATCGCACGCAGGGAAAAGTGCTGGTAGAACTCGCAGATGTAGGCCACCACAACCAGCACCGCGGCCACGGCAATCCAGTCCAGTACCGGCGCGAAAGCCGATACGCCTTTCGGATTGCGGCGCAGACGACGCTCGTGGAATTCCGTAAAAAAATAGGAAGACAGGAAAAAGGCCATGATTGCCAGCACCCAGTAGTCTCCACTGAAGAAATGACCACTCAACCGGACCAGCACCCATAAATAAGCCACGATCAACGCCGGCTCGACAAAGCGCTTGAATACCATGGTCATGGCATTGGGCTTGACGTTGGCCAATGGCAAGCCATCATGCAGGTCGCTCATTTTCGGTGCCTCAGAATTCATAGCGCGATGTCAGAGAAATGCCGTTGGACAAATAACTAAAGCTGTTCAGATTGGACTGCAGATTCTCGCGATAGACCGCCAGCATCAGAGACAAGGAGGTCGTAGGCGAATAGGTCAAGCTCAGGCTGGCCTTTTCGTAGGTATCGCGACGATTGGAAGGCGTCACGCCAGTGATGATCGCTGCACCGTTGTAGTTGCGACGCTCGTAGTCCACCAGCCCGTCTACGCGTAGCTTCGCCGTCGGCAAATAAGTGGCGGCCAGACTGGCGCCAGTGGTCAACGCAAAATTGGCATCGACATCATTGACGCCACCGATTTCACGCCACAGGTTCGCTTTGAAACCAGTCTTGGCGGTTGCCGCCCAGTCACCGATGAGGCGAGCATTGAACCCGCGATAACCAGACCCGCTCGCCGCCGAATTGCGTTCACGCTGGGTGACACCACCGAGAAATTGCAACTTGGTCTTGGCGCTGTACAACCAGACGATCTTGGCCTTGTAGTCCTCCTGGGTGAAGGAGTTGTTGATCGTACTGGTGCCGATCACGGAATCAAACGGATAGTTGCCCGTCGTCCTGCGCACCTGTACGCCAGCAATACTGCCGCTGCGGGGGGTGTAATCGAGACCAAGCTCCGCGATGTTCTGCGTGAAGTTATTGGACTGCTGCGTCTGCAAGTCATACCCGAGCCCGAACCTCGATGCCTGTGCGCGCACCGTCCAGTCAGGATGCAGTTGCCAGGCCAGGTTGAAATACTTGGTACTCATCGTTCGGATGTTGGGCTCAAGCGACCGGAAATTCTGGAAGGGCGTCAGCGATCTCGAATAGACATAACCGAGATTGCCGGAGAGGCGCTCTCCAAGCACCCAGCCCCAATCGGCTTTCAGATCACGCGAGTCATTGTTGAACTGACTGAAATGATCAAAGGTATTCTTGGTCGCGCTTGCATCCAACTGGATATGCTGCTGACTGAGCATTTTGTCGATACGAATTCCGCCCTGCCGACTCTGCACGTTGTCCGACAGCTGGGGCGATCCCAACGCCGTGCGCGCAGCATCCGGACCACTCAAGCGCAACAAATTATCGTCATGCAAATACGAATACTGCACATACGGAACAACCACCTGACCGGGGTCTGCCGCGTATGCAAGAGGGCAAGCTGCCGACACCATCAGAGCGCATATTCGCACCCGGGCCTTGCGCTTGCTGCTATTGCGAAACTGCCGTGGCATCACGAATCAGAGCCCTTTCTTTTTTAGTTTTACTTTTGAAACAATGGCAATGTTTGGCGTCTGTATTGCTGCGTCGCAACACACGAAAATTTACTAGTAATCATGCAGCATTTTTGAAATTTAGGCAAAAAAATATGTACAACATTGCCACCCAGAAAAGAATGCGACAAGGATACGCGCCCCTGAATTCGCGGCAATCAGACAAGCGAGCATGGCCTTGTAGGACAAACGGCAAATTTGTAATTTGGCAACAAAATCGCAAAATCACATAAACTATTTATATCGCATTGCAACAAAAACTGAACGTTTATCTTGCGACAAGAGTCACAGCGCTTTCTCCACGCCTCCCGAGCCGCTAATATGGCCTGCCGGGATCTCTTGCGCCCCTCCCTCTTCTTTCATCTGATTCAATGAACTGGCACACCCTCACCTTCCTCGGCGACAGCACCATGACCATTCCGGGTGCCTGCATCCTGGCACTCTGGCTGGGGGTCAATCGCATGTGGCGTCAGATGTTCGCCTGGCTGCTCGCTTTCGGCACCGCGATGATGATCGTGGTCATCAGCAAGCTGCTTTTCATGGGCTGGGATATCAGCTTGCCGATGCTCAACTTCACCGGCTTGAGCGGCCATACCGCCTCTTCCAGCGCTCTTTATCTGTCGATTGCCCTGCTGCTCACCCAGGACACCACTGGCCTGCGTCGCGCCCTGGTACTGACACTGACCGCGCTCCTGGTCACCTCGGTGGGACTGTCACGTCTGATGATCAAGGTCCACTCCGAATCCGAAGTCCTGCTCGGCCTGCTGGTCGGCGCCGGCGCAGCCTGGGGCTTTGGCCTGTCACTACGGCAGTCGGCGCCACCCTTGCGTCATCTGCTGTTGCCCCTGGGCCTGGCGGCGGCCCTGATGATGACCGGCTTCAACAAGCCGGCGCCGACCCAGAGCTTCCTGCAGGAACTGGCCAAGCAGCTCTCCGGCCGCGCCGAGGTCTACATGCGCCATGAAGCGCTCTGATTCCCTTTCCCGCTTCCATGAAAAATGCCGTTCAGCATGGCGCTGAACGGCATTCTCGGTCACGCCCGCGCGAGCGCTCCCTGGCTCAAGCGGCCAGCATGGCCGGCGCAGCAAGGCGACGACGGCGCAACGCGGCTACTCCCACCACCACGATCAGGCCGGCCACCATCAATAGATACTCTTCTGGCTCGGGCACAGGAGCCACGGCAGAGAGGTTGCCGGTGAAGGACTGCAGGTGCAGTTCGCCATTCTGGGTGAGGCTGCTGACGAAGACGCCGCCTTCGATATTCTGGTTGTTGGTCAGGCTGGCGTGGGTCGCGAGAATGGAGCCGCCAAACTGGTTGTTGATGGTCAGGCTGGTCGCGTTGTAGAAGTTCCAGAGGATGGAGCTGCCCAGCGACTGTGCCTGTCCGCCCAGGAAGTTGGCACCGATGACCGCAGAACTGACGCTGGAATTGATGATGATGGTGCTGGCACCGTTGGCGGCAAAAGAAAACTCGCCCGCCGAAAACACCGAGGCGCTGGTGGTGTTATCCAGATTGAATACCGCTACCCCGTTGCTGTTGGCCACAGCCGTGAAGGTGGCCTTGTTGCCGGTGATCGACACCGTGCTGTTGCCGGTGGCACTCTTGAGCGTATTGGACAAGGTACCGAGCGTGCTGCCGAAATTGGTCGACGTCGCGGCATCCGCATTGGTCTGCATCAGCGTGCTGGGCGTGGAGGGGCGGCCACCGTTGAAGTTGGTCCCGCTGGTGCTGCCCGTCACATAGGCCGATCCATTGAGATTGCTGTTGCTCACCGCACCGGCGATATAGCTCGATCCGCTGTTGACGGTCGAATTGGTGAAGGAGCCACCGATATAGGAGCCCAGTCCGTTTACATGCACGTTGCTCGCACTGCCCATCACGGTCAGGCCGGCATAGCTCGAGGCCGGCGTACTGCCGACATGCTGCACGTAATCCCCGCCCGTGAGCGATCCTCCGATCCAGGCCCGACCATCCACGTGGGAGTTGGAGCTGGCGTCGCCCAGCACCACCAGATTGAACTGCTGCAGCGCCTCGGCACCGGTGAGCGACACCGTCGCCGCCTGAGCGGCAGCGCTGACACCGAGCGACAGGAAAGGCAGGACCGCAAAACCAGCCAGGACCGACTTCGAAAGACGTGACATGGAAAGTTACCCCTATAACGGATGCCGCCTGTACGTCGGGTCAGGGGGCAGCAGTGAATTGATGGCGCCAACAGACGCAAATCGACACAAATTGTTGTAAAGTTTTTATTAATTTTATGCTAACAGTTGTCGATTGATCAAGTAAAAATCTCGTCAATTCACGAACGTCATTTTTTTGCCACATTGATAATAATCAAGCTTCTGTCCACGCGCGTTGCGATCACGGCAGTCGCCTGGACATGTAGCGTGCATCGCCGCCATAGCTCGCCAGGCTGTCCTGCCCGTGCAGCAGCGCCTGGGTGTCCTCGACAAATCCGGCCGACTGCCAATAGGTGCTGGAGGCATGCACCGCGACCAGGGTAGCCCTGGGCAATCCTGCCCGTCTGCACAGTTGCAGCAATTGTTCCACCAGCGCACGCCCCAAGCCCGAGCCGCGCGCAGAGGGCAGCAGCGCAACGTCGTGCAGATGCAGACAATCAGCGGCCGGATCCAGGGCTTGCAACAGGGTGTTGAGCGCGGGAGGAACGCCATGACGGCCAGGGTGCATGAAGGCATAGCCGATGACTTCCTCGCCCTCGCCCGCCAGGGCGCTACGCACGGCAATCAGACAGCCGGGCGCAAACAGGGCCAGCCGTTCCGCAAAAACTTCTTCTGCTTCGAAGTAGCCGACGTGAACATCGGCGGCAATCGCCATCACGCGAGGCAGATCAGTCGCGCGCATGGGGCGCCATTGGTAATGACTCATGGAGTTCTCCTTGCTGATGGGACTCTGAAATGAAAACGCCACACGGCGACCCATGAGGGCCAGCGTGTGGCGCGTAAATAATGAAACAGCGGGATCGATGCCAGACTGGCAGCCTTGGTGAACCCGGTGAGATCCAGCGACCCCGGCCCGGCAACTATCCGTGCATGTCGATCAGGCGGTCGCCCCCGGCTTCAGGGTTTCCAGTACCGCCTGCAACTCCGCACGCAGTGCATCGATGGCCGCCTCATCCAGGCTGATGAGGGGACGCTGCGGCTCCTGCGGTTGTTCAGCTTCATGCGTTCCATCGAGCTTGTTGCGGGCACCGCTGATGGTGAAGCCCTGCTCATACAGCAGCTCGCGGATGCGGCGGATCAGCAGGACTTCGTGGTGCTGGTAATAGCGCCGGTTACCGCGTCGCTTGACCGGTTTGAGCTGGGTGAATTCCTGCTCCCAGTAGCGCAGCACATGCGGCTTCACGCCACACAGTTCACTGACCTCACCGATGGTGAAATAACGCTTGGCCGGGATGGGCGGCAAGACGATGGCCGCCGGTTTGTTGACACGATCGTTCATAAATTAGACGGACATTTCAACGGGGCTGCCGCTGGAGAGTTCCACCATTTCCTTCAATTTCTGGCTGGCATGGAAGGTCACGACGCGCCGCGCGGTGATCGGGATCTCCTCGCCAGTCTTGGGATTGCGACCAGGCCGTTGCGGCTTGTCGCGCAGCTGGAAGTTACCGAAGCCGGACAGCTTGACGGCCTCGCCACGTTCGAGCGCGTTGCGAATCTCGTCGAAGAAGGTTTCTACCATGTCCTTGGCTTCGCGCTTGTTCAGACCGACCTGCTCGAACAAAAGTTCGGCCAGCTCGGCCTTGGTCAGCGTGGGCAGGTTCTTGTCGGCCTGCGAACGTGCCTGCGACTCCAGCACGGCACGATGCAGGTCGGCGTCCAGCACGGATTGAAATTCGTTCGAATTCACGTTGTTCATGGCGATGAATGACTGGGCCTCAACCGATTCCGGTCTGTAATTATTTTCGCTCTCGGACATCACATCAGGCACGCAGTCTGGCGCCGAGCTTGGCGCTCGCAGCGGCCACCAGTGCATTCACCGCAAGGTCAACCTTGTCATCCTGAAGGGTGTTTTGAGTATCTTGCAAGGTGCAGCGGAACGCAAGGCTTTTTTCGTCCGCTTCCAATCCCTTTCCTTGATATTCATCAAATAAAACAAGGGCTTGCAAGATGGTGCAGTCCGGATTGGCCTGCTTTTCAGCCGCGAAAACGTCCAGCAATTGCTGGGCGCCGACCGACTGCTTCACCACCAGCGCGATATCACGGCTGACTGCCGGGAACTTGGAGATTTCCATGTAGGACGGCAGGTCACGCTGCTGCAGTGCCTCGGCGTCCACCTCGAAGACCACGGGAGCCAGCGGCAGGTCGTACTTCTGCTGCCACTTGGGATGCAGTTCACCAATCACGCCGACGATCTTCTCGCCCAGCAGTACGTGCGCAGTGCGTCCCGGATGCAGGGCCGGATGTTCGGCCTTGACGAAACGCAGCGCGCGCGGCGCGAACAGTGCCTCCAGGTCGGCCTTGACGTCGAAGTAGTCGACGTTGCGGGTCGGCTGGCCCCACTGCTCGTCGGCCACCGGACCATAAGCCAGCGCAGCCACGCGCTTGGGCTGCTCGAAACCGGCGACAGCCAGCGGACCATCGCTGATGGCGGCGTTCTTGTGGAACACGGCACCCGCTTCGAAGACGCGGATACGCGCCGCCTTGCGGTTGACGTTGTAGCGTGCATTGGCGACCAGGCCGGCGATGAGCGACGAACGCATCACGCTCATCTGGCTGGCGATCGGATTCAACAGCTTGATGGGATCGGTGTTGCCGGCGAAGTCGGCTTCCCAGGCGCTTTCCACGAAGCTGAAGTTGACCACTTCCTGGTAGTCCTGATCGGCCAGCAGGCGACGGATGGCGAACAGCGAACGCGTGTTCTCCGGCGCGATGTGCATGGCATTGGCGGCCACCGGCGGCAGCGCCGGAATGTTCTCGAAACCGTAGACGCGCGCGACTTCCTCGATCAGGTCTTCCTCAATCTCGATGTCGAAGCGATAGGACGGCGGGGTCACCGAGAACAGGCCAGGCTGGTAGTCGAACGTCAGCCCAAGGCGCTTGAAGATGTCCGAGACCATCTCGTCAGTGATCTCCACGCCGATCACCTTGGCCGCGCGTGCGGTGCGCAGGGAAACCGGTTCGCGCTTGGGCAGGTTGACGATCTGGTCGTCCACCGGGCCCACGCGGGTATCGGGCGTACCGCAGATTTCCAGCAGCAGCGCCGTGATGCGCTCGATATGATCGACCACGGTGGCGAAGTCCACGCCTCGCTCGAAACGATGCGCGGCATCGGTCGAGAAGTTGTAGCGGCGGGCACGACCCTGGATCGCCTGCGGGAACCAGAACGCGGCTTCCAGGTAGATGTTGGTGGTATCCAGCGAGACCGCAGTGGCGTCGCCACCCATGATGCCGGCCAGGGATTCGATATCCTTGTCGTCGGAGATCACGCCGACCCACTCATCGACTTCCACGGTATTGCCGTTGAGGAGCTTCAGGGATTCACCCTTGCGGCCCCAGCGCACGTCCAGGCCGCCATGGATCTTGTCGAGATCGAACACGTGCGAGGGACGACCCAGTTCCAGCATCACGTAATTGGAGATATCGACCAGCGCCGAGATCGAACGCTGGCCGCTGCGCTCGAGGCGCTGCTTCATCCACTGCGGGGTGGCGGCCTTGGCGTTGAGGCCACGGATCACGCGACCGGCAAAACGGCCGCACAGCTCGGGCGCGGAAATGCGCACCGGCAGCTTCTCATCCAGATTGACGGCGGCAGCCTGATAGACCGGCGCCTTCAGGGGCGTACCGGTCAGGGCCGACACTTCACGTGCCACGCCCAGCACCGACAGGCAATCCGCCTTGTTGGGAGTCAGCTTGATGGTGAACTTCAGGTCGTTCAGTTGCAGGTAGTCGCGGAAATTCTGGCCGACCGGTGCATCGTCGGGCAGCTCCAGCAGGCCACCATGATCTTCCGACAGCTTCAGTTCGCGGGCCGAGCACAGCATGCCCTGCGACTCCACGCCGCGCAGCTTGCCAACCTTGATCTCGAAAGGCTTGCCATCGGCACCCGGCGGCAGCACGGCGCCGACCATGGCGCAAGGCACCTTGAGACCAGGGCGCACATTGGGCGCGCCGCAGACGATGTTGAGGATGGTGCCGGTATGAACATTGACGCGGCATACGTTCAGGCGGTCCGCATCCGGGTGCTTGGAGACTTCCAGCACTTCGCCCACCACCACGTTGGTGAAGGGAGGCGCAACCGGTTCGACTTCCTCGACTTCCAGGCCGGACATGGTCAGCAGGTGCGACAGTTCATCCGAGGTCATGGTCGGATTGACCATGGTACGCAGCCAGTTTTCAGAGAATTGCATGATTCAGACTTTCAGCTATCGGCTATGAGCTATGAGCCGGAGGCACGCCGCGACAGCGCGGCGCCCTGCGTGATCGAATTAATTGAATTGCTTCAGGAAGCGCAGGTCGCCTTCGTAGAACAGGCGCAGGTCGTTGATCCCGTAACGCAGCATGGTCAGGCGCTCCAGGCCCGAGCCGAACGCGAAACCGATGTACTGCTCAGGGTCCAGGCCCATGTTGCGCACCACCGTCGGGTGCACCTGGCCAGCGCCGGAGACTTCCAGCCAGCGCCCCTTCAGGGGACCGCTGCCGAAGGCGATGTCGATCTCGGCCGAAGGTTCGGTGAAGGGGAAATACGAGGGACGGAAGCGCACCTGCAGGTCGTCGGTCTCGAAGAAGGCCTTGACGAAGTTGAGGTACACGCCCTTGAGGTCGGCGAAGCTGATGTCCTCGGCGATCCACAGGCCTTCGACCTGGTGGAACATCGGCGAATGGGTGGCATCGCTGTCGACGCGATAGGTGCGGCCCGGTGCGATGACCTTGATGGGCGGCTTGTTCATGCGGGCGTAGCGCACCTGCATCGGGCTGGTGTGGGTACGCAGCAGCAGCGGCTTGCCCTGGGTGTCGTTGCCTTCGATGTAGAAGGTGTCCTGCATCGAGCGCGCCGGGTGGTTCTCGGGGCTGTTCAATGCGGTGAAATTGGTCCAGTCGGTCTCGATCTCGGGACCGTCGGCGACATCAAAACCGATGGAGCGGAAGATTTCCTCGACGCGCTGCCAGGAGCGCATCACGGGGTGGATGCCGCCCACGCCACGACCGCGGCCCGGCAAGGTGACATCGATGGCTTCCGCATTCAGGCGCGCCTGCATCTGGGCATTGGCCAGTGCATCGCGACGTGCGGTCAGCGCGGTTTCGATCTGCTCTTTGGCGACGTTGATGATCGCCCCTTGTACCTTGCGCTCTTCCGGCGCCAGCTTGCCCAGTCCCTTCATCTGCTCGGTGATCTGACCGGTCTTGCCGAGGTACTTGGCCTTGGCGTTTTCCAGTGCGGCGGCGTCGGGCGCGGCGGCGAAATCAGCCTGCGCCTGCGTGACCAGTTGGCCCAGGAGTTGGTCTAGGGGATTCATGCGGTAAGTCTCGCTCCAATCGAAAATCCGACGACGAAGTCGAAAAGAAGGGATTCACGGAAGGTGAATCAAAAAAATCCACGAAACCGTGGATCAAAAACATACGGGGCATCGGTGTATCACCTCTGCCCCGCAGGATTTTGCAGCGCCGGCTGCTCGTCTGACTTGCGTCCGATGTTGCGGCCGGCTACCGCAAACACGCTGTCGATTTAGGCGGCAGCGATGTTGGCCTTCACCTGGTTGACGATGGCAGCGAAAGCAGCCTTGTCGGTGACAGCCATATCGGCCAGGACCTTACGATCCAGTTCGATCGCAGCCTTCTTCAGGCCGTTCATGAACACGCTGTAGGTCACGCCGTGCGAACGCGCAGCGGCGTTGATACGGGCAATCCACAGTGCGCGGAACACGCGCTTCTTGTTACGACGGTCACGGTACGCGTACTGACCAGCGCGCATGACTGCTTGCTTGGCGATACGGTAGACGTTTTTACGACGGCCGCGGTAACCCTTGGCGAGTGCGAGGACTTTCTTGTGGCGGGCACGTGCTGTTACCCCACGTTTGACTCTAGGCATAGTAGCTCCTTAGTGTATTGGTGAGGTTAAGCGAACGGCAGCATCGCGCGAACGGAATTCAGGTTCGTCTCATGGACGCCCTCGGTACCGCGCAGTTGACGCTTGTTCTTGGTGGTCTTCTTGGTCAGGATGTGACGCTTGAAGGCTTGACCGCGCTTGACGGTACCGCCCGGGCGGACGCGAAAACGCTTCTTCGCGCTGCTCTTCGATTTCATCTTAGGCATAGCAACTCTGTCCTTTCGGACAGCTCCATTTTTTGATGATTGCAGGTGGCAGCACGCTCGCTGCTCTTGGATGCCTGCTCTCACTTATTTGACAGCGGGTGAACCCGCTGCTTTTGCCTGGCACAGTCGCCTGCACCCTGCAAATCCTTTGTCGGCCCTACGCTGCCGCAATGACTGCGGCATGGACGACACCGGGGAGATGTCGTCCCGATACGGCTAACTGCTTGAAACCAGGAAAACCGAAAAAGATATAAACGATTTATTTCTTTTTCTTGGGCGCCAGCACCATGATCATCTGGCGACCTTCCATCTTGGGAAACTGCTCGACCTGGCCATACGGCTCCAGATCAGCCTTCAGGCGCTCCAGCACGCGCATGCCGATTTCCTGGTGAGCCATTTCACGACCGCGGAAACGCAACGTGATCTTGGTCTTGTCACCCTCTTCCAGGAACTTCGTCAGGTTGCGCAGCTTGATGTTGTAATCGCCATCATCGGTACCCGGGCGGAACTTGACTTCCTTGACCTGGATGACCTTCTGCTTGAGCTTGGCCTCGTGCGCCTTCTTCTGCTCCTGGTACTTGAACTTGCCGTAATCCATCAGACGGCAGACAGGAGGTTGCGCGGTGGGCGCAATCTCGACCAGATCGACTTCAGCCTCTTCAGAAAGACGTAAGGCTTCAGCCAGGCTGACGATGCCCAGAGGCTCGTTTTCAACACCCGAAAGGCGCACTTCCGGCGCAGTGATCTCGCGGTTGAGGCGATGCGACTTGTCAGTAGCTATTGCAGTTTCCTTTTAAAATCCAATGAATTAAGCCGTGCTCTTGCGCTGGGAGGAAGCCCCAGGCTTCCCCATCTCAGGCTTTGGCAGCCACCTCATCCTTGAGGCGTTCCACCAAGGTGTCGATGGACATGACGCCCAGATCGACATTGCCCCGCGCACGCACGGCCACAGTGTTGGCATCCCGTTCTTTATCGCCGACAACCAGGATATAGGGCGGCTTCTGAATGGAATGCTGCCGTATTTTATAGGTAATCTTCTCGTTGCGCAAATCGGTCTCGACCCTAAACCCTTGTTTTTTCAGCGTTTGTGCAACGTTCTGCACATAATCCGCCTGTGCGTCGGAAATATTCAGGATGACAACTTGCGTTGGCGCCAACCAAAGCGGCATCGCGCCGGCGTGGTTTTCGATCAGGATGGCGATGAAGCGCTCCAGCGAGCCGACGATGGCCCGGTGCAACATCACGGGCACCTTGCGGTTGTTGTCTTCCGTGACATATTCCGCGCCCAGGCGCGCCGGCATGGAGAAGTCCACCTGCATGGTGCCGCACTGCCAGGAACGGCCGATGGAATCCTTCAGGTGGTATTCGATCTTCGGGCCATAGAAGGCGCCCTCGCCCGGCAGCTCTTCCCATTCCGAACCGGAGGCGCGGATGGCTTCGCGCAGGGCGTTCTCGGCCTTGTCCCAGACTTCCTCGGCGCCGATGCGTTTTTCCGGACGCAGGGCCAGCTTCACGGCCACGTCCTTGAAGCCGAAGCAGTCATAGACTTCACGCACCACGCGGTTGAAGGCGGCGACTTCTTCCTGGATCTGGTCTTCGGTACAGAAGATGTGGCCGTCATCCTGGGTAAAGCCGCGCACGCGCATCATTCCGTGGAGAGCACCGGAGGGCTCGTTACGGTGGCACTGGCCGAATTCGCCGTAGCGCAGCGGCAGGTCGCGGTAGCTGTGCAGGCCGGAATTGAAGATCTGGATGTGGCCCGGGCAGTTCATGGGCTTCAACGCATAGGCGCGGTTTTCCGACTCGGTCGTGAACATATTTTCACGATAGTTTTCCCAGTGGCCGGTCTTTTCCCACAGCGAGCGATCCAGGATCTGCGGCGCCTTCACCTCCTGGTAGCCGTTGTCCTGGTAGACGCGGCGCATGTACTGCTCCACCTGCTGCCAGATGGTCCAGCCCTTGGGATGCCAGAAGATCAGACCCGGCGCCTCGTCCTGGAAGTGGAACAAGTCCAGCGCGCGACCCAGCTTGCGGTGGTCGCGCTTTTCGGCCTCTTCCAGCATGTGCAGGTAGGCTTCCTGATCTTCCTTCTTGGCCCAGGCAGTACCGTAGACACGCTGCAGCATCTCGTTGTTGGAATCGCCACGCCAGTAGGCGCCAGCCAGCTTCATCAGCTTGAACACCTTCAGCTTGCCGGTCGAGGGCACGTGCGGGCCACGGCAGAGGTCGGTGAAGTTTCCTTCAGTGTAGAGCGAGACGTCCTCGTTCTGCGGAATGGAGGCGATGATCTCGGCCTTGTAGTCTTCGCCGATGGACTTGAAGTACGCCACGGCCTCATCACGCGGCAGCACCTTGCGGGTGACCAGCTCATCCTTCTTGGCCAGCTCGGCCATCTTCTTCTCGATGGCTTGCAGGTCTTCGGGGGTGAAGGGGCGCTTGTACGAGAAGTCGTAATAAAAGCCGTTGTCGATGACCGGACCGATGGTCACTTGCGCCTCCGGGAACAGCTCTTTGACCGCGTAGGCCAGCAAGTGGGCGGTGGAGTGGCGAATCACTTCCAGGCCGTCCGGATCCTTGTCGGTGATGATGGCGAGGTCAGCATCCTTGTCGATCAGATAAGAGGTATCGACCAGCTTGCCATCGACGCGACCAGCCAGGGCCGCCTTGGCCAGGCCGGTGCCGATGTTGGCGGCAACCTGCGCCACCGTGACCGGGTTGTCGAACTGGCGTTGCGAACCATCGGGAAGACGAACTGAAACCATTGTGCACTCCATGTCGGCAGCCTTGCTGCCTTGCCTGTTGAGGGTAATGTCGAAAAGACGGACGAAAAAAAACGCGGACCAGCCGCGCTTTTTCAAAGGACGAAAAAGAACCCGACTAGCGTCGCGTGAAAACCTCGGTGGTAGTTCGCGGTGTCATAACCGGTTTGCCTTTCTCGCTCTTACAGATGAGGGGTATGCAGTCTCGGGATCGCTGCCAGCAAGGACAGACCAGACCGAAGGCCCGCATTATAGCAAACTTTGCCCGAACATCGGCAGGCGTCCCGTACAGCACCATCCTGCATCCCGGACTACGCGGCGCTGTCAGGCCAACGTGCCAGGCGCAAACAGCGATGATCAACAAGCTTCTTCACTTCGAGCAACATCGAGATGAAGTCCAACGCCAAAAACCGAAACGGCATCCGGGCATGCCGCAGCCAAGCTCAAGCAAGCGGACTCGCCCACTCCTCAGGCATTTGCCATCGAGGCACGCCGTGCCAGGATCTTCTCGATCTTTTCTTTCAGGGTAGCGGCCGTAAAGGGCTTGACGATATAGCCATCAGCACCCGACTGTGCGGCCACGACGATGTTTTCCTTCTTGGCCTCGGCCGTGATCATCAACACCGGCAGATGCGCCAGCGAGGGCGTGGCGCGGATCTTCTTGAGCAGGGTCAAGCCATCCATGCCCGGCATGTTCCAGTCGGTCAGCACGAAGGTCACCGGCAAGGCGCCCGCCTCCAGGATTTTCAGTGCCGAAGAGCCATCATCGGCTTCCACCATCTTGGTGTACTCAAGCTCCTTCAGCAGGCCACTGACAATGCGACGCATCGTCGAAAAGTCGTCAACCACGAGGAAATACTGATCATCTGCTGCCATAGGAAAATTCGCTGAACCGTAAAAATGAGGATTGGAGATGTTGCTGCCGAAAAAATTCGACGCAAGTGTAAAGCATTTTGAGATGCTTCCGCGAAACATCTGCCCCATTGCTTCAGTCAGGGCGCATTTTTGCGGCGGCATTTGACCCGCAGCAACGCCATGGGGCGGCGGCAAGAGCAACGGAAGGAACGGGAAGAAATGAAACAATGAAAAAGCCGGCGCAGAAAAACAAAAAGGAAGCCGCCAATGCGCTTCCTTTTGTGAATTTCTGCGGTTTGCTTCACCCAACCCTCTTGCTCCATCAGGAAGCAAACGAATTGGTAGGCACGATTGGACTCGAACCAACGACCCCTACCATGTCAAGGTAGTGCTCTAACCAGCTGAGCTACGCGCCTATCGAAGATTACAGAACTTGATAAAACAAAAAAGGAAGCCGAGAACGCGCCTCCTTTTCTTTGCTTCGCCCAACCCCACCATCCCGAACGGAACCGGAAGAATTGGTAGGCACGATTGGACTCGAACCAACGACCCCTACCATGTCAAGGTAGTGCTCTAACCAGCTGAGCTACGCGCCTAACGAAGAAGCGAGAGTATAGGAGGCTTTTCAAAATTTGCCAAGGGGTAAATGATGAAAATGATAAAAAATTAAAAATAGTCCGCCTGTTTCACCAAGCATCCGGCCACCCTCCCCGCCATCCTCTCGCCATTCCTGCTGCCCGGCGAACTACTGCCGCTTGGCCTCGATCACGCCCTTGACCTCGCGAATGACCGTCAAGGCCTTCTGCAACTGCTCGGTCGACCCGATCTCGGCGGTGAAGGCCATGCGTGCATGGCCCTTCACGCTTTGCGTACTGACCCCGATCACATTGATCTTGTCGCGCAGGAAGATATCCGAGATATCCCGCAGCAGACCCTGGCGATCACTGGCCAGCACGAAGATATCGACCGGATACACCGTATCGCGCGCCGGTGCCCCCCAGGTGGTCTGGATGACGCGCTCGGGCGCATGCAGGCTCATCTCGGCGAAATTCTTGCAATTGACCCGATGGATGGAAACGCCCTTGCCACGTGTGACGAAACCAGCGATCACATCCGGCGGGGCCGGCTTGCAGCAGCGGGCCAGCTGGGTCAGCAGACCATCGGTCCCCACCACCAGCACCCCCGACTTGGCGCCCTGGACGATGCTGGAGGCGCGGCTCTTGCGGGTGATCAGGGCTTCGTCGTCGATCTCCGGCTTCTTTTCCTCGCCTTCGTGCAGCGCCTGCTCGACGTGCCGCAGGCTGAATTCTTCCTTGGCCAGCGCCAGGCAGAGATCATCGACCTTGTCGAAACCCAGCTTCTGCGCCAGCTCTTCGAGATTGACGGCGGTCTTGCCTTCGCGCTGCAAGGTCTTTTCCAGCAGGCCACGGCCTACCGACAAGGTTTCCTGCTGCTCGATGGCATTGAACCAGGCGCGAATCTTGGAGCGCGTACGCGAACTGGCGGCATAGCCGGCACCCAGCCAGTCGCGCGAAGGACCCACGCCAGCGCCACTCTTGGCGGTGATGATTTCCACCGTCTGGCCGTTCTTGAGGGGGGTGTTCAGCGGCACCATCACACCATCCACCCGCGCGCCGCGGCAGCGGTGGCCGACGTCGCTGTGCAGGTGATAGGCAAAGTCGATGGGCGTGGCGCCGCTGGGCAGTTCGATCACCCGCGCCTGCGGCGTGAGCACGTAGATGCGCTCGTCCAGCGTGGCCGACTTGAGCTTCTGCACCCAGTCGCGACGGACTTCTTCCTGATCCACCACGGCATCGGTGACTTCATTCTTCCAGGCCAGCAGCTGACGCAGCCAGGCGATTTTCTCGTCATATTTCTGCGCCGAGAAATTCGATCCACCGCTTTCCTTGTAGCGCCAGTGCGCCGCCACCCCGTATTCGGCGAAGTGGTGCATCTCGTGCGTACGGATCTGCACTTCCAGCGCCCGGCCATCCTCGGCCATGACTACCGTGTGCAGCGACTGGTAGCCGTTCTGCTTGGGACGCGAGATGTAGTCATCGAACTCTTCCGGAATCGGCGTCCAGATGTTGTGCACGATGCCCAGCACCGAATAGCAAGTCTTCACATCGTCGACGATGACACGGAAGGCGCGCACATCATAGAGCTCGGAAAAATCGATGGACTTGCCGCGCATCTTGTTCCAGATGCTGTAGATGTGCTTGGGTCGCCCGCTGACTTCGGCGCGGATGTCCTGCGCCGCCATCTCGGCGCGCAGGCGCGCAATCGCGTTGGCGACGAAGGCTTCGCGCTCCAGGCGCTTTTCTTCCAGCATCCTGGCGATGCGCTTGTAGGTCGCCGGCTCCAGGAAGCGGAATGACAGGTCTTCCAGCTCCCACTTCAACTGCCAGATGCCCAGCCGGTTGGCCAGCGGCGCGTAGAGGTCAAAGGTCTGGCGTGCGTACTGCGCGCTGGCTTCGTTCTCTTGCTTGGTCTCGGCAAAGTAGCGCAAGGTCGCCACGCGCGAGGCCAGGCGCACCAGCACCGCGCGCATGTCGGTGGCCATGGCCAGCAGCATCTTGCGCAAGGTTTCGACCTGGGCGGCGGCCTGCTGGGCGGCGTTCTTGCCGCGCAGGACTTCCTGGTGCTGGGGCTGGAAGCTCAGGCTGTGAAAGCGCATCAACTGGCGCACATTGCCCACCAGCTCGGCAATTTCCTTGCCGAAGCGTTCTTCCAGCTTTTCGTCCAGCTCGGGATGCAGCATCTGCGCCTCGAAAGCCAGGCCGGCGATGCGGGTGGCGGCATCGACGTTAAGCGCAGTGAGCACGGTGGCTACCGAGACGGCGAACTGCAGCGCATTCTGCCCGGACAGGATCTGCCTGTCGGCATAGAGCGGCTCGAGTTCGGCCAGTGCCTGCTCGACCCGCGCGACATCGTCAGGGCCGAGACCGGCGGTAATGGCTGCCAGGCCCTCGCCCTGGGTACTTGCTACCGAAACCATACCTGCTTACTTCTGGGCCGCGACGATGATGATTTCCACCAGCAGTTCGGGACGGGCCAGCTTGGCTTCAACAGTGGCGCGCGGCGGCGCGTTGCCGGGCGCGACCCACTCATCCCAGACCGCGTTCATGCCGGCAAAATCCTTCACATCGGACAGGAAGATCTGGCACGAAAGGATCTTGGTCTTGTCGCTGCCGGCCTCGGCCAGCAGACGATCGATATGGCCCAGCACTTCGCGGGTCTGGCCTTCGATGTTCTGGGTGGCGTCTTCGGCGATCTGGCCGGCCAGGTAGACGGTACCGTTGTGGATGGCGACTTCGGAGAGACGCTTGCCGACGTGCAGACGTTGTACGGACATGAAATTTCCTTCGTAGTAAAACCCGGCGCCCGACGGCGCCGGCAATGACAAAAATGGATGCGATGCGTGCGGGGCGACGGCTCAGCCCAGCAGGAACTGCCGCGCCACCTCGATCTGCGGGGCGTGCATGAAGGTTGGTGCGTGGCCCACATCGGGCAACTCCACCAGCTTGGCCTTGGGGCCGCGACGCGTCATCTCCTGCGCCACTTCCGGCAGCAGCAGGTCGGACTGGGCGCCGCGTACCAGCAGGGTCGGACAGGCGATGGCGTCATAGGCCGCCCACAGCATCTGCTCGGCCGCCGTGGCGGCTTGCGGCGTGGTCAGCTTGAAGGGGACCGCCAGACCCAGGTCGTAGTGGCGCACCCACTTGCCCTCTTCATTCTGGCGCAGCACGTCCTTGGCCAGCTTGTGCCATTCTTCATCACTGTGCTGACCGAAGCTGGCCGAAATGGTCCGGATATACTGGGCGGCTTCCTCGAAGGTATCGAAGCGCACGTCCTGGCCGATGTAGTCGCCGATACGCGCCAGCGCGGCACCGTTGATGGACGGACCGATGTCGTTGAGCACCAGGCGGCGGATGGGGTTGCCCGGCAGCGAGGCCAGGCCCATGCCGATCAGACCGCCCATGGAGGTGCCGAACCAGTCGACGATCTCGGCGTCGGCGCGCGCCAGCAGGGTCACCATGTCGCTCACGTACTGCGGCACGGTATAGAACTGCGGATTGGCCAGCCGCCCGGAACGACCGCGTCCGACCACATCGGGGCAGATCACCCGGTAGGTATCGCACAGCTCGCGCGCCATGCGGTCGAAATCGTCGGAGACCCGGGTGACGCCATGCACGCACACCAGTACATTGGGATTGCGCGCATCGCCCCACTCCTTGTAGGCCATGGTGTGCAGGCCGGCGGGAGAAATGCACTGCACTGTCTTGACTACGGCTTCAGTCATGGTGAGGGCTTTCCAGATGAACGAAGCCGTCATTCTACCCTTTCAGGACAGCTTGTCGGCTGGAAATGGCAAGCCGGAACAGGAGGGAATGCTGTCTGGCCAGTGCAAACAGGCGATCGGACATCGCTGTTGCCGCTTCAAGAAAAATTCAGAATTTTCCGCAGGAAAAAACAAATGATGCAGCACAAGTCGCTGCTATAATGCGTCCCTTTTCCGGCGGCCCTCGCCGGCATCCCTCATGCCTGAGTGGTGAAATTGGTAGACACAGCGGACTTAAAATCCGCCGCTTACCCGGAAGGGGGCGTGCCGGTTCGACCCCGGCCTCAGGCACCAGACACCGCCAATCATTCTTCTTCAGGCTCAGACCACCGCAGGCGAGTTTCCTGGACGAGCCGAGTGACTCAGCGCTTGAGCAACTCCAAGGCATCCTCGGCCACACTCCGCAGATTGGTAATGGTGGCGTTGAGCGCGGCCAGTTCGGCCGGTGTGGGCGGCTGGTCCATGCCGTTCTTGACCAGCGAAGCCTTGATGATGGTCGCGGCCATCTGCCACGCAGCCTTATTGTGTGCGTCCACCAACTCTCGCTGGATGCGCTCCAATTCCGCTTTCTGATTTTTATCCATGTTCCTTGACGAGGCCGGTTGCGAATTTGCCAGGCATCCCCGGCAGATTCATGATCGTCCCGATGGAAGACCACTCCCTTAGTTGGCCTAACATTACTTTCAGTCAGGCAATTCGACAAGTGATTTTACCTTCCTGATGATGACCTGCGCGTGTCTTCGTTTGCTGTTCTCATCAGGTGATAGGTCATCTGTTACCGATCTTTACCATCCGCCCAAACCCTGCGCTTCGTGAATCCTTTACAATTCACGCCACCCTTCACCGTTGCTGGAGATCCGCTGCATGCCGCGCCTGCGCTTTTCTATCCCGTTTCTCGTCATCACCACCGCCACTCTGGGCCTGACCGCCTGCACCACTGGCAAGACCGCCTTCTATCATCAGGAGGAATTCAGCGATACCAGCGCCTTCTCGCGCAGCTTCCCCGGCAGCGAGAAAGCGGTCTGCGAAGCGGCCCGGCGCGCACTGCTGGGCCAGGGCTATGTGATCAGCAAGTCTTCCGACAACACTCTGGATGGCAACAAGAGCTTCCAACCGGCCAGCGACAAGCACATGGAAATCGCCTTCCACGTGGTCTGCGCCTCCAATGGCAACGGCAAGAGCTCGACCATGTTCGCCAGCGCCACCCAGGATGGCTACGGTATCAAGAAGAGCAACAGCTCGGCCAGCCTGGGTGTGAGCGTACTGGGCTCGGTCTCGATGCCCTTCGCCGCCAGCGATGATTCGATGGTGCGCGTCTCCAGCGAAACCATCCGCTCGCCGGATTTCTATGACCGCTTCTTCGGGGCGGCCGAACGCTATCTGCTGGTGGATGTCGATGACGACACCGCGCCCGCCAAGAAATAAGGCATCAGCCGCTCCGGCACGCCATCGGTGCCGGGATGAACGCAAAAATGGCGGCCGAAGCCGCCATTTTTCTTGCCTGCTGCCCGGGAATCAACGCCCCCAGTAGCCGTAGCCCGGGGGCGGCGGCGGACGGTGCCAGTGGCGGTGATGGCCACGAGGGTAGCCACGCTCCACATACACCGGCGCCGGTGCGTAATAAACCGGTGCCGGACGCACGTAGACCGGTGCCGGGCGCACATACACCGGCGGTGGCGCGTACACGGGCGCCGGCTGCACGTACACAGGCTGCGGAGCCACGTAAGCGGGCACGCCGATATTGACGCCGATGGACACATGTCCGGCCATGGCCGGTGCTGCGGACAGACCGGCAAGCGCAGCAAACACAGCCATGCCGGCCATCAGGGAAATCGACTTTTTCACGATAGCTCCTCGTTGTTCTGAATGACGTAGCGTGACTATATCCGCCGATTCCTGACAACTCTAGGCGAAAGCCGTAAGGGTTGTAAGCAAATGCTTCACAAACGTTAAGCGCAATGTGAAGAATGCTTAGATCCCCTGCCCTACCGAGTCCAGCATGCCTCGCGCGATCTCGCGCTCGCCCATGATGACGTGCTGGGCGCCATGCTTTTCCAGGTGTTCGATCTCGGCATCGGAGTGGGCGCGCGCCACCACCTTCAGTGCGGCATTGAGTTCCAGTGCATTCTCGATCACCTGGCCGGCTTCGAAGACTTCGGGAATCGCCACCAGCAGCCAGCGCGCCCGCTCCACGGCGGCGGCCTGCAACAGTTCGCTCTGGGCGGCATTGCCGTACAGCGCCGGCACGCCATCCTGGCGCAGTGCATCGAGATGCTCACGCTGCGCCTCGATCACCACGAAGGGCTTGCCCTGCGCACGCAACTGCTCACCGATCCCCCGACCGACGCGGCCATAACCGACCAGCACCACGTGATCTTGCAGATCGACCGTGGGCGGCACGTCCTGCACGTCGGCGGGCTCGGCCTGGCGCGCCTCGTAGCGGTCCAGCAGCGAGAACAGCAGCGGATTGATCAGGATCGACAGGATGGCGCCCCCGAGGATCAGATCGCGCGCCATCGGCGAGAGCAGGTCCAGCGACAGGCCGAGTGTGGCCAGGATGAAAGAAAATTCACCAATCTGCGCCAGGCTGGCCGAAATGGTCAGCGCCGTCGAATTCGGGTGACCGAATGCGCGCACGATCAGCCAGGCGGCGGCCGACTTGCCGACCACGATGATGAGCACCGTCGCCAGCACCAGCAGGGGCTCGCGCACCAGGATCGAGGGATCGAACAGCATGCCCACGGAGACGAAAAACAGCACCGAGAAGGCATCACGCAGGGGCAGCGATTCTTCGGCGGCGCGGTGGCTCAGTTCGGATTCGGAGAGGATCATGCCGGCAAAGAAGGCGCCCAGTGCAAAGGACACGCCAAACACGTAAGCCGATCCCAGCGCAAAGCCCAGTGCAATGGCCAGCACGGCCAGGCGGAACAGTTCACGCGAGCCGGTATCGGCGATGCGTTCCAGAATCCACGGAATGACGCGACGTCCGACGATGAGCATCACCGCCACGAAGGCCACCACCTTGCCCAGCGTCAGCCCCAGGGTCAGCAGCACGGCGTTGCCGGAAAGCGCCTCGCCCTTGCCCCCCAGGATGCCGGAGAGCGCAGGAATGAGCACCAGCGCCAGCACCATGGCGATATCCTCGACGATCAGCCAGCCCACGGCAATGCGGCCGCGCTGGGTTTCGACCAGGCGACGTTCCTGCAGCGCCTTCAACAGCACCACGGTACTGGCCACCGACAGCGCCAGGCCAAACAGGAAGCCCTCACCGAACGGCCAGCCCAGCAGCCAGCCCAGGCCCATGCCGAGCAAGGTGGCGATGGCGATCTGCGCCACTGCACCTGGAATGGCGATGTTCTTGACCGACAGCAGGTCCTTCAGGGAAAAGTGCAGACCGACGCCGAACATCAGCAGAATCACCCCGATCTCGGCCAGTTCCTGGGCCAGGTCGGCGTCGCCCACGAAGCCGGGCGTGAAGGGGCCGATGGCGATACCGGCTACCAGATAGCCGATCAGGGGCGGCATCTTCAGACGATGGGCCAGGGTCCCGAAGATGAAGGCCAGGACCAGGCCGGCGACAATGGTGGCGATCAGGGGAGTGTGATGGGGCATCAGTCAGGATTCCTTTCTAAGGTGGATGAATTTGTTGGAGATGACTGTGTCACTGGCTGCCGGACGGCTTCCTGCCTGCGCGCAAACTCAGGCAGGAAGCTTCACAAAGACTAACACGCGCATGAATACGCGGGCATGACAGCCACGCAGGCGCCGCCGCTGGCGGGCCGCACTTGGCGCGGTGCGCTCCGCCAGCATGGCATCAACGTGCAGCCTGCAGGGCGGCGATGCGCGACTCCAGCGGCGGGTGGCTGGAGAACAGGCCCAGCCACGACTCACGGCCGGAAATGCCGGAGGCCTGCAGGTTCTGCGGCAGGCCATCGGACTGCAGGCCACCCAGGCGGCGCAGCGCGTTCATCATCGGCACCTTGCTGCCCATCAGGGCTGCGGCACCGGCGTCGGCGCGGTATTCGCGCTGGCGCGAGAAGTACATGACGATGATGCTGGCCAGGATGCCGAAGACGATTTCACAGACGAACACGGTCACCATGTAGCCGATGCCGGGGCCGCTGTTCTCTTCGTTGTTGCGGCGCAAAAAAGAGTCGACGAAGTAGCCGACGATGCGCGCGAAGAACATCACGAAGGTATTGACCACGCCCTGGATCAGGGTCAGCGTGACCATGTCGCCGTTGGCGATGTGGGCCACTTCATGGGCCAGCACGGCTTCCACTTCTTCCTTGGTCATGCCTTGCAGCAGGCCGGTGGACACCGCCACCAGCGAATTGCTCTTGCTGGCGCCGGTGGCAAAGGCATTGGGCGGGCCGTCATAGACCGCCACTTCCGGCATGGGCAGCTGGGCGCGGGTGGCCAGGGTCTGGACAGTCTGCAGCAGCCACAGCTCGGTGGAATTCTGCGGCTGCTCGATCACGCGCGCGCCGGTGGACCACTTGGCGATGGTCTTGGACATGAACAGCGAAATGAAGGAACCGC
This sequence comes from Herbaspirillum sp. C9C3, assembly GCF_013359625.1. Classification (NCBI taxonomy): domain Bacteria; kingdom Pseudomonadati; phylum Pseudomonadota; class Betaproteobacteria; order Burkholderiales; family Oxalobacteraceae; genus Herbaspirillum; species Herbaspirillum sp. C9C3. The sequence goes on along the minus strand of NZ_JABFMQ010000001.1, from coordinate 98,423 downwards.
CAAACCCCATCAGGCCGCAAAACACCAGCAGCATGCCGAAGTTGAGACCGTTGGCTGTGAGGTAGCGGTTCACACCGAGCAGACTGGCGGTGAAGCTCAAGACCAGCATCACGGCCAGGTTGGTGACGAGGAACAGAACAATGCGTTTCATGGTTTTTCCTGGTGAACGAAAAGGTGCCGTGCACGTCCGGCGGCACGGCGGGTCAGACAATGGGAAGCAATGATGGAAATGGCGCGATGGCGTACAAGGGTGCCGCCGCGTCTGCGTCCTGCCCTGCGGCAGTGGCGCACCAGGGAAGGCTCAGGCCAATGGAGGAGGGCGCAACTGGTCGTGCAGGTAGGACGACCAGTTCAGGCTTGCCGCAAAGGCGTGGGGAAACGGAAACCAGTGCAGTCCGGGCGTGGCGATGGGCGCCGGCAAGGCCGGATCTTCCAGCTCGCCCTGAGCGGTGGGCTGGTCATCGTCGTCGGTACCGGACGGAAGTTCATCGGCCGGTGCGATAGCGGCACCAAGGAGATCTGCCGCAGCGTGCCAGGAACTGGCAGCCGCCGCCGGACAGACCTGTTCGCCGACATGTCCGCCCCCCTGCGATGCTGCGGGAAGCGATACCTGCAACTGCTCGCGCAACTGTTCACGCAGCTGTGGCTCTCCCGTGGCTGCCAGCAATTGCAGCGGTATCAGCAGAGTCAGCAGCAGGAGCAGCAGTCGGCGCATCAAACCCATCGTGAAGGAAAAAGTAAAAACAAGGTGCATCGCCCGGCAGCATCCGCCCCCCGTTCGCCAGGCTCTTGTCAGCATGAACGGATGCGCATTATACGCAAAATCGCCGCCCCGCCCTGCCAGCCGGTTCCCCCCGGAAACCAAGCCATACGGCAAGTTATCCACAAAAGCTGTGAACAAGCCTGTTGATAAGCACGCCGACTGTTTCTGACATGCTTGCTCAGCAAGGGTTTCCTATAAATTGCTCTTGTTTTACACAAAAGTGAAGAAATTTCCTCAGTACCTGCCCGCCGACGGGCTCAATCGGCGGCCACTACCTTGTTGCGGCCACCCAGCTTGGCGCGGTAGAGCGCCGCATCGGCGGCCGCCATGAGCAGGCGTCCATCCGCGTCGCTTTGTACCAGACGGGTGCACACCCCGATGCTGATGGTTACACGGTGCGCCACCAGAGACTTGGCATGCGGCTCGGCCAGCGCATGTACGGTCTGGCGCAGCGATTCGCCCACCTCGGCCGCCTGGCCGGGCGACAGGCCTTCCATGAGCAGGATGAATTCTTCCCCTCCGTAACGCGCCAGCAGATCGCCCGGGCGCTGCAACTGACCCTGCAAGGCGGCCGCCACGCGCTTGAGCACCTGGTCGCCAGGTCCATGACCGTAATGATCGTTGTACTGTTTGAAGAAATCGACATCCACCATGAACAGCGACAAGGTCCCGCCCGCCTGCCCCATGCGCTGCAAGGTCCGGGCGTAGTGTTCATCGAAATGGCGGCGATTGTGAATGCCCGTCAGACCGTCGGTGCCGACCTGGCGCTTGAGCACGTCGGAGTGCGACTGCAGCATCTTCTCGCGGCGCACGGAGTTGCTGGCGTCGCTGATCTGGACCAGGCACAGGCGTTCTCCTCGTGCGTTATCCAGCGCAGTGAGCACCACCGATTGCACCATGCGCGCCGGTGTGGCGGTGGTGACATGATCCGGGTAGAGCGGCAGCGGTGCCCGATGCAGGGCGCTGGAGAGCACCGCCGGCAAGCCATAGCCCAGGGTGCTGTCGACGGCCCGCAGCAGCGCCGGCGAGATGCGCTCCGCGAACACCTGGTCCAGACGCGCACCCAGTGCCTGTTGCGTCGATACGCGGCTATGGCGCGCCACCCAGGCGTTCCAGAGCAGGATGTGCAGTCCGGCATCGAGCATGATCAAGCCGCCGTGGAGCTGATCGAGCACCTCCTCGGCGCTGAAGCGCGGTACCACGGCAGTGCTCATGCCAGACCGATCTTGCCCAGGTAGCGCTGCACGTGCCCCACCAATGCGTGCAGCGAGGTGGAACTGAGCAGGAAGATGAGGTGACCATCGGTCTGGTGCTTCTCGATCACCAGATCGATGTGCAGCACCAGCACGAAGCTGTCCTCGCCCTGCGCGCCGGCCAGACGCATCGAGATGTCCTCGGAGGACGACACCAGGTATTGCGGCAAGGCGCTGTTGAGCGTGATCTCCAGCATGTCGGCCATGGCCGAGAGGCAGGCATTGAGGATGATGTTGCCCAGCTCGCACATGGCTTCGCGCTCGAACTCGGCCAGATCCTCCAGGCTCATCTGCGAGCCCATCATGTCGCGCACGATGGACAGCGCACGATCCTCGGTAAAGAGCAGTACCGCCTCCGCATCGAAGGGGCCATCGAAGTTCTGGCTCACCGTGGCAAAGCGTCCGCGCGAGCGCGGCAGCACCCGTTCGTCGATGGCTCCGGTACGCAGCACTTCCACCGAGGGGACCGACAGCCGCACCTCGTCGCCGACGATTTCGGACAGGCTCTGTGCCGCCCGTCCGGCACCGACGTTGAAGATCTCGGTGAGAGCGTCGCGCTCGATTTCGTTGAGAATGCTCACGACTGGCCCCGGAAATGCTGCAGCGCCTGGCCGATCGATTTTTCCGTGACCGGCTTGGCCACGAACAGGGCGCCCAGCTGCTGGGCGCGGGTCTGCACTGCTTCCTGGATATTGGCCGAGAAGATCGCGATGCGCACCGCCGGATGCGCTTGCAGGATATGGGCAGCCGCATCGGTGCCGAGCATGCCGGGCATGTTGATGTCCATCGTGCAGTAGTCGGGCACCCGTTGCTGCACCAGGGCGATGGCCTCCTCGCCCGTTCCCGCTTCCATCACCTGCCAGTCAGGATGCACGGCCAGGACATTGGCCTTGATCACCATGCGCGACACCTTGCTGTCATCGACGATGAGGAGGGTCTTGCCGCTGTCATTGCTTGCCATCTTGATTCACCTTGAACATCAAAAATCTGAAAAATGCTGACATGTTGTCATTTGTTAAAAATGATAAATCAAAAGCAACATGCTTCGTATGAGGGAATTCCTGATACGAAGCAATCTGCATCATGAAAAGCATGAAAAAAGACCTGGAGGCCTCTGCCTCGTGGCCCCTAGCGGGTGGAGGTGGAGGTGGAGGTGGCGCAGGCGTCCAGCGCAAGCAGGCGGGCATGGGCAATCTCGCCGCGATGGGCTGCGGCGTGCAGGGCGATCTCCCGGAAAGCGTCTGCATCGGGCCGGGTAGCCGCGCCCTGCTCTGCACGCCATGCGACACAGGCGTGCAGCATGCGGACGGTGCCGGCGTGACAGACCACAACGGCGCCGTCGGCCGATGTCGCCAGCAGGTCATTGAAGGCTGCCCACATGCGCTGCGCAACGGCGGTCAAGGTCTCGCCACCGCCGGGCGGGTAGCCGGCAAGGTCGGCATTCCATGCCTCCACTTCAGCCCAGGGAATATCGTCCCAGAGGCGCAGCTCCCACTGGCCGAAATCCATTTCCTGCAGGCGCGAATCCAGCCTCGGGGCAGGCTGCCCGACTGCCGTAGCCAGTGCCTGTGCCAGGCGCGCACAGCGCTGCAGCGGGCTGCTGACCCAGGGCCAGTCGCGCGGCAGGGCCCGCACCTGAGGCAGCAGTTGTGCCACGCTCTGCGCCAGCGCGTCGGGAGCGACGGCGATGTCGCTGCGCCCATAGCAGGTGCGCTTGTCCAGCTGCGGCTGAGGGTGGCGAATCAAATGCAGCTGCATGGATCAGGCACGCCACCAGGACGGCAGCGTGGCCAGCGCGCCCAGATAAAAGGCCGTTTCACTCAATTGCTGGACCGCGCCCAGGCCGTCTCCGGTATAGCCCCCCAGGCGCCGCTGGAATCGCCAGGCCAGCCAGGCTGCCGCCATCACCGCCAGCAGCACACCGGCAACGATGCGTTGCCAGGACATCATGCCCAGCACGATCACGCCCATCACCGGCAGCACCGCAAACACGGTCGCCAGCAGAAATTCACCATGACGCATCTGCTGCGCCAGTGGCTTGACCTTGCCCTCTTCCCGCACGTAATCCATACGCCAGATCAGGCAGGTGGCCAACCAGCGTGACAGCGGATGCGCCATGCCCAATACCGCCAGCACCTGCAACGGCAGCAGCGCCTGCAAGGCCGCCAGCTTGGTCAGCAACAGCGCGATGATGCCGATCACGCCATAACTGCCCAGGCGCGAATCGCGCATGATCTCCAGCGCACGCTCACGGCTGACCGCACCGCCGAGGCCATCGCAGACATCGGCGAAGCCGTCCTCATGGAACGCTCCGGTGAGCCAGATACCGGCGACGGTGGACAGCAGCACTGCCACCGGCTGCGGCCAGAGCTGCGCCGCCAGCAGATACACCAGGGCGCAGGCCCAGGCCACGATCCAGCCGACCAGCGGGAAGTAGCGCGTGGCATGCTGCAGCCAGTGCGGCTGAAAGCCCACCCAGCGCGGGATAGGGAGCCGTGTGAAGAATTGCAGCGCCGTGAAGAACAGACGCAGCTGGTACAGCAGCCCTGTGCTGTGCGGTGGTGGCGATGAGGTGAACTCTTTTTCAGACATGCTTTTCGCTGACGCTGGCCGAGGAAAAGGTCGCCATGCGTTCCAGGAAATTGACCGCAGCACGCAGCAGCGGCAAGGCCAGGGCGGCACCGGTGCCCTCGCCCAGGCGCAGGTCCAGCTGCATGAGCGGCGTGGCGCCCAGGTACTGCAGCATGCGGCGGTGGCCGGCTTCGTCGGAGCAATGCGAGAACACGCAGTACTCCAACACCGCCGGCTGCAAGGCGGCCGCCACCAGCAGCGCCGAGCTCACGATGAAGCCGTCGATGAGCAACACCTTGCGCCGCCGTGCAGCAGCGAGCATGGCGCCGGTCATGAAGGCGATCTCGAAACCGCCCAGTGCCGCCAGACGTTCCAGCGGTGCGCTCGCCCGGCCATGCAGGTGCAGCGCACGGGTGACGGCATCGGCCTTGCGGGCGATACCCCGGGCATCCAGGCCGGTACCGGCCCCTACGCATTCTTGCACCGGCACAGAGGTAAAGGCAGCCATCAGCGCGGCCGCCGCAGTGGTATTGCCGATCCCCATTTCCCCGAAGCCCAGCACATCCGTTTGCAGCGCCTCGGCAAACTGCATCCCGGCCTGCAGCGCAGAGGCGCATTGCTGCGCCGTCATGGCGGGGGACTGGCAGAAGTTGGCGGTACCGGGCGCGATCTTGCGATCAAGCAGGCCGTCGCGCACGCCGAAATCGTGATTGACGCCGGTATCGACGATGTAGAGCGCGCATTCGTTCTGACGTGCAAAGACATTGATCGCCGCGCCACCGGCAAGGAAGTTCTCGACCATCTGCCAGGTCACGCTTTGCGGATAGGCCGAGATACCCTCCGCAGTCACGCCGTGGTCGCCGGCGCACACCACGATGGCGCTCTGGCGCAGCACGGGATGATCGCTACCCTGGATCAGGCCGATCTGGCGTGCCAGGCGTTCCAGCGCACCGAGGCTGCCCAGGGGTTTGGTCTTGTCATTGATGCGCGCCTCCAGACGGCACGCCAGGGTGGCATCGAAGGGAGAGGCAATGGCGGGAATCTGCATGTAAGGACGCTCGGCGCGCGGGGCGCGGCAGGATCAAGGGAGCGTCAGTATACGAGATCGCCGCTGCCTGCGGCACGGCGGCCACAAGAAAGGGAGCCCGCAGGCTCCCTTGGCTCCCTTGGCTCCCTTGGCTCCCTTTCTTGCCGGTGATCGCAGCCGCCCCGCTTCAGGCCCTGGCAGCGGCCTTGTCGAGTACGCCGAAGATGGTCGAGGCCAGTTCGTTGGCTTCGAACTTGGCGACATAGGCATCGCCCCCCACGCTCTTGACGTGGTCCTCGTTGGCCGAACCGGAGAGCGAAGAGTGGATGATGACGGGGATGTTCTTCAGGAAATCCTCGCGCTTGATGTTGCGCGTGAGCGTGAAACCATCCATTTCCGGCATTTCCAGGTCGGTCAGTACGAAGGAGATCTTGTCGGCAATCGGCTTGCCCTCGGCGCGTGCTTCCCTGGCCAGCTTTTGTATCTTTTCCCAGGCGTCCTTGCCGGTGACGTGCATCTCGAACGGGATTTCCATGGCCCGCAGGCCCTGCTCGATGAGCGAGCGCGCCACCTTGGAGTCATCGGCAGCGATGGCCACAGCGCCGGGGCGCAGGCCGTGGCCGGTGCTCTTTGCCAGCTGCTCCATCTTCATGTCGCGGTCGCTGGGCATGATCTCATGCAGGATCTGCTCCACGTCCAGCACCTGGGCCAGGCGACTGGTGTCCTTGTCCTGATCCAGGCGCGCGATGCTGGTGACGAAGGCACCACCGCTACTGGTTTCGGCTGACAGGACCTGACTCCATTCCAGGCGCACGATCTCGTCCACCGATTCGACTGCAAAGGCCTGGGTACTGCGCGCATATTCGGTGACCAGCAGGATGTTCAGTCCGGTCTTGGGTACACAGCCCACCACCGCCGGCAGGTCGATCACCGAAATGATCTGGCCGCGGATGTTGACCATGCCCAGCATCGGCGATTGCGTGCCCGCCGCCTTGGTCACCGGCGGCATGGGAACGATTTCACGGATCTTGAAAACGTTGATGCCGAACAGCTCGGAACGCTCGCCGTGAGGATCCGCCCCCAGACGGAACAACAACAGCTCGAATTTGTTGGATGCGGTGAGATTGGTTCTTTCATCAATCTCTTTTTGAAAATTGTCCATGCCCCTTCCCCCCCGGATACAAATAATTTAGACAGGCAAACCCTGCCTCAGCAATGTAGTGGGGAAAGATGGCCGTGGCAATCAGGCAATCACTGATAGCCGACATTTTTGACCTTGGGCAATGGACCACATGCCGAAATACCACGCTTGCCCGCCGCAGGGAAGACGCTGCGTTTCGCCTGATCGAGGCAGTGCCCGGATGGTGCGCTCAAGGCTGTGCAAGAGTACGGGGCAATGACAGGGGTACAGCACAATGGAATGGGGTGCCGAAATGAAAAGAGGAAGCCCGAAGGCTTCCTCTTTCAATTTGGAGCGGGAGAAGAGTCTCGAACTCTCGACCTATACCTTGGCAAGGTATCGCTCTACCAACTGAGCTACTCCCGCATGGGACTTTTACATCGACTGCAACAGACTGCCGAAGCGGTCTGGTTTGAAACTGGAGCGGGAGAAGAGTCTCGAACTCTCGACCTATACCTTGGCAAGGTATCGCTCTACCAACTGAGCTACTCCCGCATGGGAACTTACACTTTACTGCTGCAGGAAGCCGAAGCTGCCTGCCTTGAATCTGGAGCGGGAGAAGAGTCTCGAACTCTCGACCTATACCTTGGCAAGGTATCGCTCTACCAACTGAGCTACTCCCGCATGGAGCGTTTTGGAGGCGGGGGTCGGGATCGAACCGGCGTAGACGGCTTTGCAGGCCGCTGCATAACCACTTTGCTACCCCGCCTTGGGGACACGCATACTACCTAAAACACGTGTTGTTTGCAAACATCTTTTTTGACTTTTCTCGACTTGCGTCGCCGCCAAATTTTCAATGCTCGCTCACCTATCACAATAAAAAAAGGAAGCTTTGTTAGGCTTCCTTTTTTCCAAGTAACCTGGAGCGGGAGAAGAGTCTCGAACTCTCGACCTATACCTTGGCAAGGTATCGCTCTACCAACTGAGCTACTCCCGCATCGAAAACAGAACGCTATTATAAGGCGGCGTTGGTATTTGTCAACTATCGATCTTAATTATTTAATTATTTTTTTCCTGTGGCTGGCATCGGCTTCCTTGATCATGGGCATGGCGCGACGCAGGTAGTACAGCATCGACCACACCGTCAGCACCGCCGCCACCAGCAGCAGCAGGCTACCCCACAGACGGGTATCGATGAAGCCGAACAGGCTGTCGTAGTACAGCAGCATGGGGATGGCGATCATTTGCGCAGTGGTCTTGATCTTGCCCAGCGAACTGACCGCCACCGACTTGGAGGCGCCGATCTGCGCCATCCATTCGCGCAGCGCCGAGATGGCAATCTCGCGACCGATGATGATGAAGGCGATCACCGGATGCACGCGGTCCAGATGGACCAGCACCAGCAAGGCGCCAGTGACCATGAGCTTGTCGGCCACCGGATCGAGGAAGGCGCCGAAGGCGGAGGTCTGGTTCCAGCGGCGCGCCAGGAAACCATCGAACCAGTCGGTCGCGGCGGCCACCACGAAGATGGCCGTGGCGGCAATGCCCTGTTCGTAACGGTTCAGGCCGATCTCGGGCAGGTAGTAGACCCCGACGACCAGAGGAATGAGTGCCACCCGCAACCAGGTCAGCAGAATCGGAATATTGAAAGGCATACGTCTAGGAGGGTTGGAGCGGCGTACACGAAAAAAAATTTACCGAATAGTAGCAGAGTCATCCCCTGCTGCGCCCGCCTTTACGTCAGCGCGCGCATCGACGCAGTGACGGATGCACGTCATTCAATGCAGTTGCCGGTAGATTTCCTCGGCCAGCTGGCGCGAGATACCTTCTACCGAAGCCAGGTCATCCACGCTGGCATCGACCACCCCGCGCAGACCGCCAAAGCGCACCAGCAGGCGCTGGCGGCGCTTGGCACCGATGCCCTCGATCTCTTCCAGACGCGACGTCTGGCGCGCCTTGGCGCGCTTGGCACGCATGCCGGTGATGGCAAACCGGTGCGCCTCGTCGCGGATCTGTGCGATCAGCATCAGCGCGGCAGATTCCTTGCCCAGCTCCTTGGGAGCGCGACCATCGGCGAAGACCAGGGTTTCCAGTCCCACCTTGCGCCCCTCCCCCTTGGCCACGCCGACGATAAGGCTGATGTCCAGGCCCAGCTCGGTCAGCACCTGGCGGGCCATTTCCACCTGTCCTTTGCCACCGTCGATGAGCACGATGTCCGGCATCACGCCCTCGCCATTGGCGACCTTTTCATAGCGCCGCGTGAGCACCTGACGCATGGCAGCGTAGTCATCGCCGGGCGTGATGTCGTTGATGTTGTAGCGACGGTATTCGCCGTTCTGCATCGCATGGTGATGGAACACCACGCACGAGGCTTGCGTGGCTTCACCTTGGGTGTGGCTGATGTCGAAGCATTCGGCGCGCAGTTCGTCCAGGTCTTCGCGTTCCAGCTCCAGCACCTCGGCCAGTGCGCGGGTGCGTGCCTGTTGCGAGCCCTGTTCGGAGAGCAGCCGCGCCAGTGCGATCCCGGCGCCTTTGGTGGCCATCTCCAGCCATTGGCGACGCTGGCCCTGCGGCTGGAAGGTCAGCGTGATGCGATGGCCGCACTGCTCCATCAGGGCCATCATCAACGCCGGATCATCGAATTCGGTGCCGACGATGAGCGAGCCGGGAATGAACTTGTCGATGTAGTGCTGGGCCAGGAAGGCTTTCAGGACTTCGACCTCGATGCTGTCCTCGGCGGTGTCCATCGCATCGTCCACATGCGTGGGGAAATAGGCGCGGTCGCCCAGATGTCGGCCGCCGCGTACCATCGCCAGGTTCACACAGGCGCGCCCCCCCTGCACCACCACGGCGATGATGTCGATGTCGGCGTCGCTCACCGTCTCCATGCTCTGCTGGTGCAGCACGCTGGAGAGCGAGCCGATCTGGTCGCGCACGGCGGCGGCCTGCTCGAACTTGAGGTCGGCGGCGAAGGCGTGCATCTTCTGCTCCAGCGCTTCCATGACTTCGCTCTGGCGGCCACGCAGGAACTTGGAGGCGTTCTCCACATCGAGCGCGTAATCCTCGCGGCTGACCAGATTCACGCAGGGGCCGCTGCAGCGATGGATCTGGTGCAGCAGGCAGGGCCGCGTACGATTGGTGAAGACAGTGTCTTCGCAGGTGCGCAGCAGGAATACCTTCTGCAGGATCTGGATCGATTCCTTCACCGCCCCGGCATTGGGGAAAGGACCGAAGTACTGGTTGCGCTTGTCCACCGCACCACGATAGTAGGCCATGCGCGGGAAGGCATGGCCGGTGATCTTCAGGTAGGGGTAGGACTTGTCGTCGCGAAAGAGGATGTTGAAGCGCGGACGCAGCGTCTTGATGAGATTGTTTTCCAGCAGCAGCGCTTCGGCTTCGCTGCGGGTGACCGTGGTTTCCAGCCGGGCGATGCGCTCGACCATCATGGCGATGCGCGGGCTGGTCAGGGTCTTCTGGAAATAGCTGGAAACACGCTTCTTGAGGTCGCGCGCCTTGCCCACGTAGAGCACGTTGTCTTCGGCGTCGAAATAGCGATACACGCCCGGCAGGTGTGGCAGCCGGGCGACCGTCTCCAGCACGACCTCGCGCGGATCGGGGAGCGGGGAAGCAGGAATGTCGGACATGAACGAATGCGAAAGACTTACAGCGGCTGTACCAGCGCGCGCGCCGCCAGATAGCGCGGCTCAGCCTGCAGCGCCTCCCACGTCAGCGCCTCGCCGCAGGGCAGCAAGGTAGCGCGACGCGCAGCAGACGCCGCATCCGTGCCGCCCTTGAGGCCGGCCAGAATGGCATCGGCCTTCTCGGGTGAATTGCAGATCAGGGCCACGTCGCAGCCAGCATCCAGTGCTGCTTGCGCCGCCTCCAGCGGACCACCGGCGACACTGGCGCCGTGCATGCTCAGGTCGTCGCTGAAAATCACGCCCTGGAAGGCGAAGCGCTCGCGCAGCATGGACAGCCACACCTTGGAGAAACCGGCCGGCTGGACATCCACCTTGGGATAGATGACGTGGGCCGGCATCACGGCCGCCAGACTCATGCCCAGCCAGTCATACGGGGTGGCATCGTCACCCAGGATATCGTCCAGCGGACGTTCATCCACCGGAATGGCCACGTGCGAATCTGCCGTGACGAAACCATGGCCGGGGAAATGCTTGCCGCAATTGGCCATGCCCGCCAGCGCCAGACCGTGATTGAGGCTCTTGGCCATGAGCGTGACCACGCGCGGATCGCGATGGAAGGAACGGTCGCCGATCACGCTGGAGACGCCGTAATCCAGATCGAGCACCGGCGTGAACGACAGGTCAACGCCACAGGCGCGCAGTTCAGCGGCCAGCACGAAGCCGGTGGCCGTGGCCACCTTGGTGGCTTGCAGCACGTCGCGATCCCACAACTGGCCGAGCTGGCCCATGGCCGGCACACGCGTAAAACCGTCGGTGCGGAAGCGCTGCACGCGGCCGCCTTCGTGGTCGACCGCGATCAGAATGCCGGGGCGAGTCTGGCGGATCGCGCTGGTCAACGCGACCAGTTGCGCACGGTTTTCGTAATTGCGGGCAAACAGGATCACCCCGCCGGTCAGCGGGTGCTGGATACGTGCGATGTCGGCCGCATCCAGCCGGGTGCCGACCACATCCAGCATCACCGGACCGAGCGGCTTGACGGTTTGATTCATGACTTCTCCACGATGACAAAGGCGACGGCGTATTCCACCTCGTCGGTGACGGAGACCTGGGCGCTCAGGCCCTGCTCTTCCATCCATTGTTGCAAGGCGCCGCTGCACACCACCACCGGTTTGCCGCTGGGCGCGTTGAGAACCTGCATGGCGCGCCAGGTCATGGGCATGCGCATGCCCATGCCGATGGCCTTGGAAAAGGCTTCCTTGGCGGCGAAACGGGTAGCCAGGAAGCGGATGCCACGGGCCTCCACCTTGGCCTTGCGGCGCAGGTATTTTTCCATTTCCTGCGGGCCCAGGATCCTGGCGGCGAAGCGGTCGCCGTGGCGTTGCAGGGTGGCCTGCAGGCGGGAAATCTGAAGGATGTCGGTACCGATGCCGTAGATCATGCAGCGCGCCTCAGCCCCGGGCCTTGAGCGCGTCCAGGCGCGCCTTGACCATGATGGCCTTCATCTCGGAGACCGCATTGCGCCAGCCGACGAAGACCGCATGGGCGACCACGGCATGGCCAATGTTGAGTTCGGCAATCTCGGGGATGGCGGCGATGGCCTGGACGTTTGTGTAGTGCAGACCGTGACCGGCATTGACCTTCAGGCCCAGCTTCACGCCCGCCTGCACGGCGATGCGGATGCGTTCCAGCTCTTCCTGCTGCTCGCGCTCGCTGGTGGCGTCCGCATAACGGCCTGTATGAAGTTCGATGACAGGTGCGCCCGATTCTGCGGCGGCCTGGATCTGCTCGACATCCGGATCGATGAACAAAGAGACCCGAATGCGCTCCTGCTGCAACTGGACGATCGCCGCCTGCACATCGGCAAAATGGCCGCGCACGTCGAGGCCGCCTTCGGTGGTGACTTCGGTGCGCTTTTCCGGCACCAGGCAGACATCCTGCGGCTGGATGCCACAGGCGAAATCGATCATCTCTTTCGTGACAGCGGCTTCCAGGTTCATGCGCGTCTGCAGCAGCGGGCGGATGGCCTTGACGTCTTCATCGCGGATGTGGCGACGGTCTTCGCGCAGGTGCAGAGTGATGGCATCGGCCCCGGCTTCCTCGGCTTCCAGCGCCGCGCGGATGGGGTCGGGATAACGCGTGCCGCGGGCATTGCGCAGGGTGGCGACGTGATCGATGTTGATGCCCAGGTCGATGGCCGGGCCGGCAGGCTGCAGGAAACTCATGGTGTCAGGAAGCTTCGTTTGAATGATGTCGGGATGTGATCAAGGCTGCACGTGAAGAACCGTGCAGCCTATGTCGGATTGTAGCGGCTCGGGATCGCACGCGGGGGCAGACGGGATCAAGTGGCGGCATGTTCTGGCCGGCGGCAGGCAGGCCGCCCGCGCCATCACAGCTGCATCAGGTCGATCAGGATCTGGCGCGTGTTGAGCTGCGCACCGCCCAGGTGATGCGACAGCAGGTAGCGCATCAGGAACTTGCTTTGCAACTGCGTGGTGGGGTCGCTGTAGTCCTCGCGCTCCATGTCCAGCAAGGTCTTGCCGGAGACCTTGGGCGCGCGGTCGGAAATGCGCTCCGGACGGGTACCCTGCTCGGGATCGACGACGTAGATACCGTCAGGCTGGACGGTCTTGCCGCTGACCACGCAATGGCTCCAGTTGCCGGCTACCCCGGTCTGCTTCAGGAGGAGGCGTTCGAACTGGCGCAGCACGATGGGGGCATTCTCGCCGTGGGCCAACTTGTTGAGGGTAGCCACGTAATGGTCGAACAGCGCCGGGTGCGCATCTTCGCGCGCCAGCAGCTTGACCAGCAGTTCATTGAGGTAGAAACCGCACAGCAGTGCCGATTTCTCCAGTGGCAGCAGGCCCCCGACCCATTCGGCATCGGTCAGCGTACGCACCTCGGACTTGCCGCTCCACGACAGCGAAAGCGGCTGGAAGGTCTGCAAGGCACCGCGCAGCTTGGAGTGCGGACGCTTGGCCCCCTTGGCCACCAGCGCCACGCGACCATGGTCGCGCGAGAAAACGTCGATGATGAGACTGGTTTCCTTGTAGGGATAGCTGTGCAGCACGAAGCCCGGCTGCGCCAATACCTTGTGCTCCTTCTCCGGCACGGCGCGGCTGCGCGCGCGCGGTGCCGCCGGTTTGCGCGCCGGCGCCCTGGCAGGCGCCTGCGGCACTGCCGGATCAACAACCTGGCTGGCCAGCGGGGATTCGTTGAGCATGGTGGTCATGGATATCCGTCCTGAAAGCGTGAAGCCACGTCGTTGAGGCGCGGCGTAATGCCATGATGATGCAGGAATTCAGCGCAGCCTGCAGAGGGCCGCACGCCGGCTCATTCGTAGCCGTAGGCGCGCAGGCCGGCTTCGTTGTCAGCCCAGCCCGATTTGACCTTGACCCAGATCTCCAGATAGACCGGGCCGCCGAAGAGGCGCTCCATGTCCAGCCGCGACTGGGTGGAGATTTCCTTGAGTCGCGCGCCCTTCTGGCCGATCACCATGGCCTTGTGGGTGTCGCGCTCGACCAGGATGGCGGCGAAGATGCGGCGCAGGTTGCCTTCCTGTTCGAATTTCTCGATGAGCACCGTGCTGGTGTAGGGCAATTCTTCGCCGACGAAGCGGAACACCTTCTCGCGCACGATTTCGGAGGCCAGGAATTTCTCGCTGCGGTCGGTGATGTCGTCTTCATCGAACATCGGCGGATTCTGCGGCAGCAGTCTGCGTACCTCTTCCTGCAGGCGGTCCAGCTGGAAACGCTGCTTGGCCGAGACCGGCACCACGGCGGCAAAATCATGGTGCGAAGCCACTTCGCGGGCGAAGGGCATGAGCGTGGTCTTGTCCTTGTTGCGGTCGGCCTTGTTCAACACAAGGATGCAGGGCACGTTGGCCGGCAGGAGATCGAGCACCTGCTTGTCGGCCGGGCCGAAGGTACCGGCTTCGATCACGAACAGGATCACGTCGGCTGCCGTCAGGGTATTGGTGACGGTGCGATTCAGGGTCTTGTTGAGCGCGTTGCTGTGGCGGGTCTGGAAGCCCGGCGTATCCACATAGACATACTGGGTATTCTCGATGGTCTGGATGCCGGTGATGCGGTGGCGCGTGGTCTGGGCCTTGCGCGAGGTGATGCTGACCTTGGCGCCGACCAGTACGTTCATCAGGGTCGACTTGCCGACGTTGGGACGACCGACGATGGCGATGTAGCCGCAACGGTAATCGTCATCAGGGGTCTGCGCCGACGCGTCGTCGGCCATGGGGGAGTCTGTCATGCTGTTCTGGATTGCGAGGCGGATGAAGCCGCCGAAATGGGTTCTGCTGCGACCGTTTCAGTGCGGTCGCCGGTATTCTTGCCGTCGTTGCGGGCCGTGACCGGCGCGCCCTTCTGCTCCTTGGTTTCCTTCGGCTCCTTCACCGGCTTGGCCGGCTTGCTGCCATTGACCGTCGAGGCCTCGGAACGATTGCCCTTGCCGCTGTCGTGCTCCGGCGCATCCGGCTGAATGGTGGCAATGCCGGCCAGCTTCAACTGGGTGGTGCGGGTACGCGGCTTGCGGCCGGCCGAAGGGGTCTTGGCCAGCGCCAGTTGCACCGCTTCCAGGGCCAGCTTGGCGGCGGCCTGTTCACCGGCACGGCGGCTGCCGCCGGTACCGAAGACCTGAATGTCCAGCTTGGGGACCAGGCATTCGATCTCGAATTCCTGGCTGTGGGCGGCGCCGTGCGTGGCGATGACGTTGTACTGCGGCAGCGGAATCTTTTTGCCCTGAAGAAATTCCTGCAACAGGGTCTTGGCATCCTTGCCCAGGGTCTTGGGATCCACGTGTTCCAGCACGGGGACGTAGAGCGAGCGGATCACCGCACGTGCCGCCTCGAAGCCGGAATCGAGGAAGATGGCGCCAAAGAGCGCTTCCAGGGTATCGGCGAGGATGGAGGGACGGCGGAAACCGCCCGACTTCAGCTCGCCCTCGCCCAGGCGCAGGAACTGCGACAGCTCCAGCCGCTGGGCGATTTCATACAGGGATTGCTGCTTGACCAGATTGGCACGCAGGCGCGAGAGATCGCCTTCGTCGATCTTGTCGTAACGTTCGAAGAGCAGCGAGGCCACCACGCAGTTCAGCACCGAATCGCCGAGGAATTCCAGCCGCTCGTTATGCAAGGCGCTATGGCTACGGTGGGTCAAGGCCTGCTGCAGGAGCGAAGCATCCTTGAAATTGTGGCCTAGCCGTTGTTGCAAGAGTTGAGGATCCATTTTTTCATCCGTCATTCAGTCTGCCGCCCCGATACGCGCAGCGGCGCGTGGATCGGGGATTACCAGCCTGACCAGTCAGCGGGATCGGTTCAAAGCAAAGCTGAAAACTGCTCCGGGTCTGCCTCCACAATGCGAAGTTGCCAGTTGGAAACCGCGAAAACTACGAAAGCTGCTGGACCAGGATGCGGCGCACTTTTAGTGGAAGCTGCCGATCCGCTTGATATCGCCCAGGTTCATCCAGACAAAGAAGGCCTTGCCGACGATGTTCTGGTCCGGTACGAAGCCCCAGTAACGACTGTCGAGGCTGTTGTCCCGGTTGTCTCCCATCATGAAATACTCGCCGGGCGGCACCGTGCAGGCGAAACCTTCGGCGTTGTAGGTGCACAGCTCGTGATGCGGGAAGGCATCGGGATTGGGCACGAAGTTGGGAGCACGCTCATCGGTCAGAATCTTGTGTTCCACGCCGGTCAGGTTTTCCTGCCACTGCTTATAGTACGTCAGATTTTCGTCGTCCAGATAATCCGGCAGCGCTTTATAAGAAATTTGTTCACCATTCACCGTTAAGCGCTTGTTTTCATAGACTATTTTATCACCGGGCACGCCCACCACGCGCTTGATGTAGTCCACCGACGGATCCTTGGGGTACTTGAAGACCATGACATCGCCGCGCTGCGGCTGGCCCACGTCGATGATCTTCTTGTTGATGATGGGCAGGCGGATACCGTAGGTGAATTTGTTCACCAGGATCAGGTCGCCCACCTGCAGGGTCGGCACCATCGAGCTGGACGGGATCTTGAACGGCTCATACAGGAAAGAGCGCAGGCAGAACACCAGCGCGATCACCGGGAAGAAGCTGCCCGAATACTCGATCCAGGCCGGCTGCTTCAGATGATGGGCCTGCAAGTCGGCACGGCTGGCGGCGACGCTGCCATCGCGCTTGATGCCTTGCGCCTCGTCGCGCGCCACGCGGGCGTCGAACTCGGCCAGGGCGGCATCGGCACGGGCGCGGCGCTGCTTGGCAAGGAAGAAGGTGTCTGCGAACCAGATGACGCCGGTCACCAGCATCAGGACGAACAGAATGAGTGCGAAGTTGCCCAACAAAGCCTGCATGTTATTTATCTTCCACTTGTAAGATTGCCAGGAATGCTTCCTGCGGGATTTCGACCGAGCCCACCTGCTTCATGCGCTTCTTGCCGGCCTTCTGCTTTTCGAGCAGCTTGCGCTTGCGCGAGATGTCACCGCCATAGCACTTGGCCAGCACGTTCTTGCGCATGGCCTTGACGTTTTCACGCGAGATGATGGTGGCACCGATGGCCGCTTGAATGGCCACGTCGAACATCTGGCGCGGGATCAGTTCACGCATCTTCGCCGCCACCTGGCGACCGCGGATCTGGGCCGCGGCACGGTGCACGATGATGGCCAGCGCATCGACCTTCTCGCTGTTGATCAGCATGTCGACCTTGACCACGTCTGCCGCGCGGTATTCCTTGAACTCGTAGTCCATGGAAGCGTAGCCGCGCGAGGTGGACTTGAGGCGATCGAAGAAGTCCAGCACGATTTCGGCCATCGGCATTTCGTAGGTCAGCTGCACCTGCTTGCCGTGGTAGCTCATGTTCATCTGGATGCCGCGTTTCTGCGTGCACAGGGTGATGACCGAGCCCACGTATTCCTGCGGCATGTACAGGTTGACGGTGACGATGGGTTCGCGAATCTCTTCGATCTTGGAGACTTCCGGCATCTTCGACGGGTTGTCCACCATCAGCATGGTACCGTCGCGTTGCTGCACTTCATACACCACCGTCGGCGCGGTAGTGATCAGGTCCATGTCGAACTCGCGCTCCAGGCGTTCCTGCACGATTTCCATGTGCAACAGGCCCAGGAAGCCGCAGCGGAAACCGAAGCCCAGCGCCTGCGACACTTCCGGTTCATACATCAGCGCAGCGTCGTTGAGTTTGAGCTTTTCCAGCGAGTCGCGCAGGGCGTCGTACTGGTTGGCTTCCACCGGGAACAGACCCGCAAACACCTGCGGCTGCACTTCCTTGAAACCCGGTAGCGGTGCCGCGGCCGGCTTGCCGGCCACGGTGATGGTGTCGCCCACGCGCGCGGACTTCAGTTCCTTGATGCCGGCGATGACGAAACCGACCTGCCCTGCCGTCAAGGCTTCACGCGATTGCGACTTGGGCGTGAACACGCCAATGCTTTCGGTCAGGTACTGGGTTTCGGTGGCCATCAACAGGATCTTGTCCTTGGGACGCAGGGTGCCATTGACGATGCGCACCAGCATGACCACCCCGACGTAGTTGTCGAACCAGGAATCGATGATCAGCGCCTGCAACGGCGCATCCGGATCGCCCTTGGGCGCCGGCACCTTGGCCACGATGGCTTCCAGCACCTCTTCCACACCCAGGCCGGTCTTGGCCGAGCAGGGGGTGGCGTCGGCCGCATCGATGCCGATGACGTCCTCGATCTCGCTCTTGGCGTTGTCCGGATCAGCGGAGGGCAGGTCGATCTTGTTCAAGACCGGCACCACTTCCACGCCCAGGTCCAGGGCGGTGTAGCAGTTGGCCACGGTCTGCGCTTCCACGCCTTGCGAAGCGTCCACCACCAGCAGTGCGCCTTCGCAGGCCGACAGCGAACGCGAGACTTCATAGCTGAAGTCGACGTGACCCGGGGTATCGATCAGATTGAGGTTGTAGATCTGGCCATCCTTGGCCTTGTAGGACAGGGCTGCGGTCTGGGCCTTGATGGTGATGCCGCGCTCGCGCTCGATATCCATCGAATCCAGCACCTGGGCTTCCATCTCGCGGTTGGACAAGCCCCCGCACAACTGGATGATGCGGTCGGCGAGCGTGGACTTGCCGTGATCGATGTGGGCGATGATCGAGAAATTACGGATATTGTTCATTAACAGACTGGAAACGATGAAAAAAGGCGCTCTGTAGCGGGCCTTGCCCAGCCGAGCGCCTTTGCAACAGCTTATTCGACCCGGCATTTTACCGGAATTCACCGGGACAAGCCCGACTTTCCGGTGGCGGGCCGCGCGTCCTGAGACCGGGACTTATTTCATTTCGACAACAAATGCCTGAAGCCGGGCCAGATCGAGATGGTAATGACACAACTCCACCCACTGGCCATCGCCACCCTGCCCCATCAGCACCGGCACCAGTTCGTCATAGCGGGCGACCAGCGCCTCGTCGGCATCGACATCGATCATCTCGATACTGGCGGGCGTCGCTCCCAGGGCCTGGCGCAGGGCATCGCGCAGGTCTTCGCACAGATGGCAGTAGCTGCGCGAATAGATGATGAAGTGCAAGGGATGAGGGGTGGTCATAGGCTCATATGAAAGTTTTTTCCTCGGCACGGCGGATCGCCAAGGAAAAAGGCTGCGGTCCCGAGGAACCGCAGCCTTCATGCTGAAGTTTCTGGCAATTTTTCGGGAAGACTTCCCGCCTCAGTTGCCGCCGTTCGGACGCAGCGGCACGAACTGCGAGGCGTCGCCACGGCGCACCAGCACGGCCGCGCGCTTCTTGGCATCGAGCTTGGCCACCAGCTGGGCGAACTGCTTGCTGTCGTTGATATCGACTTCGTTGAGACGCTGGATCACGTCGCCCGGACGGATGCCGGCTGCGGCAGCTGCACCGCTGACGGCTTCCACCAGCACGCCATTATCGACCTTCAGGTCCTTCTTCTGCGCGTCGCTCAGATCGCTCACCACCAGGCCCAGGGCATTGGGGGCATTGTCGGGCTTGGCCTTCTTTTCCTCGGCCTGCTTGGGCTTGTCGGCTTCCAGCTCGACCACGGTCACGGTGACATCGCGGGCACTGCCCTTGCGCCAGATATTGACGGTCGCCTTGGCACCCGGCTTGGTGGAGCCGACCATGCGCGGCAGGTCGCTGGGACGCTCGATGGTCGCACCGTTGTACTTCAGGATGATGTCACCCGCTTCCAGACCGGCCTTCTCTGCCGGGCCACCGGCTTCCACCCGCTGTACCAGGGCGCCCTGGGCGCGCGCCAGGCCCAGCGATTCGGCCACATCCTTGGTCACTTCGCCGATCTGCACGCCGATACGGCCACGTGTCACGCGCCCGCTGGTCTTCAACTGGTCGGCCACGCGCAATGCTTCATCGATGGGCACCGCAAAGGAGATGCCCATGAAACCACCGGAACGGCTGTAGATCTGCGAATTGATGCCGATCACTTCGCCCTTCAGGTTGATCAGCGGACCACCCGAGTTGCCGGGATTGACCGCCACGTCGGTCTGGATCAGCGGCAGGTAGTCGCCGGTATCGCGCGCCTTGGCCGAGACGATGCCGGCCGTGACGGTGTTTTCCAGGCCGAAGGGCGAGCCGATGGCCAGCACCCATTCACCCACGCGGATCTTGTCGGAGTCCCCCATGTTCAGGCGCGGCAGATTGCTGCCATCGATCTTGAGCACGGCGACATCGGTACGCGCATCCGAGCCGACGATCCTGGCCTTGAATTCACGTTTGTCGGTCAGGGTCACATAGACCTCGCTGGCACCATCGACCACGTGCGCATTGGTCATGATGAAACCGTCGGCCGAGATGATGAAGCCGGAACCCACGCCACGCGGCACTTCTTCCTGCTGGCCCTGACCGCCCTGCTTGCCGTTGCCGCGCGGGGTGCCCGGCTGCTGCTGGCGCGGAATGGGGATGCCGAAGAAGCGGCGGAAGAATTCCTGCATTTCCGGATCATCCATGCCACCCTGCCCCTGCGCATTCTGGCGCACGCGCTCGGTGGTACGGATGTTCACCACGGCCGGGCCGGTGCGCTCGACGATGTCGGCGAAATCAGGCAGCGCCGCCACCGCAGGCGAGGCCACCGGGGGCGCCGCCTGCACGGCCGGGGCAGCAGCAAGGACGGAAGCGGCCAGCATGGTGCTGACCAGGGTGTTCTTCATGGAAATCATTGCAACGGTCTCTTTTATTTGGATTTCAGTTCAATGGAATTGGCCACCTGACTGATCGCAGCGGCGGGGACTTCTCCCACGACGGTCAGCCAGTAATCGCCCTGGCGACGCCCCAGGATATTCATGGCGCCCTGCTGCATCGTACCCTCTTCGCGGCCCTGACTGCCCGGCTCGATGAAGACCGAAATGGCGGCCAGCCCGTCAGAAAACACGATCTGCAAGACCTCGCGCTCGGACGGACGATTCTGGGCCGGTGCCGCACCAGGCTCACCGCTATCGGAAATCATGCGCCGTACCTGCTGGATCTTGCGAAAGCCGGGCGGCGGCGCGACCTGCCAGGCCGACAAATCGGCCGGGACCATGGCCTCTTTCTCGATGCGCCAGCCGCGCGTGTCCTTGTAAGTGGGGTTGACCCGGGCGCGATCAATGGCCCCGATGTCGATCTGGGTGAAGGCAATCTGTTCGATCACCTCGCCCCGGCCATCCAGCGTCTGCGCGCGCAACAGCAGGCCGGTGGCCTGGTCGGCGCAGAATCGATAACCGTAGCGCAGCTTGTCGCGCGGGGCCAGCACGATGGCCCGGCAACTGCGACCGGCCACGCGCTCGTCGCCATCGGAGGCAAGCCGGTAGAAGCGCGCCAACTCTTCCGGGCGGGCATCGATGATGGCCGGGAAGGTGTCGCGCGTGACCCGCCGCTCCCTGCGCACGATGCGCTGGTCGGGATCGTAACTGGCCACCTGCTCGTTGTCGCGCACGAATTCGCGCGGCTTGCCGTCGAGCAATTCGAGTTTTTCCAGCTCACTCTTGCCGACCACCACGTGAGTGACCCGCGAACTGCGCATCTGCGCGGCCTGCTGGTAGACGAAACTGCCGGAATAATTGAGTCGCCGGGCGGCAGACTGCATTTTTTGCAGTTGCGCCAGCAATTCGGAAGAAGTGGAGGCTTCGCTGACCACAGTTGCTGAAACGCCATCCGCCGCTTCAGCGGATGGCGCCAAGGAGAACCCCAACAACGTGGTCAGCAAGCACAGTACGCCGTACAGACGCCCCGTCAGAGACATCTTACTTGTCTGCGTCCGAGGAGAAGGCTGCGGAACGGGCGTATTGCGCCGAACTGTAGGAAGGCGAGAAACGCTGATGGGCAAACAGGTAGTCGTCGATGCGCGGATCGCGCTTGACTTCACCCTGCTGCGCCAGCGAGCTCAGCTGGTTCACGTTCTGCGGATTGCCATTGGTCTCGGCGACGGTGGCAATGGCCGAGGGCACGTTGACCGGCACCGAAGCCACCTGCGCCACCGGAGCGGCCATCTTGGCATCGGCCGTCACCACCGCCTGCTGCGGCATGGCCACGAACACCGCTGCCACGGCCGCTGCCGCCGCGGCAGCACTGGGCATGAGCAAACGCACCAGGCGACCGGGACGGCTTGCGCGGTGGTCACCATTGGCGGCAACCTTGGCCGTGACCACCGGCTGGACGGCTGGCGCAGCCACGGACGGCTGGGCCGCCGCAGCCTGAGGCGCGACGATGGTCGGCTCCGCATCGAGCAAGGCGCTCATCCTGGCCGAGAAGCCGGCACTCAGGGAGACATCCATCTCCTCCGAACGCAGCACCTCGCCGATGCGATGGTAATCCTCCCATGCGTCCCGGGCGTCCCTGGAAGAACGCAGGGCCGCGAAGGCAAGGGTCATTTCTTCAGAACCCAGCTCACCATCGGCGAGGGCTGAGATCTGTTCTTTGGTCGTTACTTTGGTATCCATGTGCAGTCACCCGGCAAATATCTTAGTTCCATACCCGCTTTATTATTTTCTTTTTAACAACAGGCTTGTGGCCTCATCACCAGCGCTTGTCCGCCGCCGTATCCAGCAGTGGACGCAACTTCTCGGCAATTGCTTCCCGCGCGCGGAAAATACGGCTGCGCACGGTGCCGATCGGACAATTCATCGCATCTGCAATCTCGTCGTAGCTCAACCCCTCGATCTCGCGCAACGTGATGGCAGTACGTAATTCTTCCGGCAATGCCTCCATTGCCACATTGACCGTCTGAGCAATCTGCTTGGTGGCCAACATCGACTCTGGAGTGTTGATGTCCCTCAGATGGTCTGCATCGTCAAAAGTTTCAGCTTCTTCTGCATCTGCTTCTGTCGAAGTTGGCGCCCTGCGCCCCATGGTGACCAAATAGTTCTTTGCAGTGTTGATACCGATACGGTAAAGCCAGGTATAGAAGGCAGAATCCCCACGGAATTGCGGCAGCGCACGATAGGCCTTGATGAAGGCTTCCTGCACCACGTCTTCGGCTTCGGCCTGGTCACGCACCAGGCGCGACACCAGGCGCATCAGCTTGCGTTGATACTTGACTACCAATAGCTCGAACGCCTTCTTGTCGCCACGCTGGACGCGCTCAACAAGCTGTTGGTCAATTTCGCGTTCTGTCGTCAAACCGGGTTCCTTGTTTTTTATGGCCGTGTTGTTTTATCGTCATTGCCTCGTGCAGATGCTTCCAGCTCGGCAATTTTCAAGCCCGTCAGCCTTATTTTTCCAGCAGCCTTGCCTTGGCGGTATTGTGACTGATCAGCCAACGACATGCCACGGAAAGTGCACGGAATGTATCTTCGGAGACCGAATCCGTCAGGATGGGGATGGTGCGCGTCCTGCCGTTTTCCAGGCGCAGGCGCAGAAACAGCATTCCTGGCCAGATGGTACTGCCGGCCAGCAGCTGGGCCAGGCCAGCTTTCATGACTTGCGGCTTGGCGCGCGCCGAGGGAAGCAGGTGCTCCACCACACGGATCTGCCCGGTGCCGGAGATATGCAGCCAGATGACCTTGCGGTCCCGCAACACCAGCACCAGCGCGAGGGCGGCGGCCAGCACGCAGGCCACGGCCAGGGCGATGCGCAACACCCAGGAGAGCGAACCCGGCATCCCGAAGGCCAGCGCGACACCAGTGAGCGCCACGCACAGACAGGCGAGGACAGTGACCAACAAAAGCAGGCGGGAAGGTTTGATATCCGCGGAAACTGCGATCGACATGAGATACCCGGAGCAAGGAGCGCCATCCATACAATGAGCGCCGTTAAAACGACAAACCCGGCTTCCGAAGAAGCCGGGTCTTGCATTTTACATCTTGCCGATGACCAGGGTACCGTTGGTGCCGCCGAACCCGAAGGAGTTCTTGACGGCAATATCGATCTTCATGTCCCGCGCCTGGTTGGCGCAGTAATCCAGATCGCACTCCGGATCCTGGTTGAAGATGTTCATCGTCGGCGGCGACACCTGATTGTGCACTGCCAGCACGGTCAACACCGTTTCCAGGCCACCGGCACCACCCAGCAGGTGACCGGTCATGGATTTGGTCGAATTGACAACCATCTTGTAGGCATGGTCGCCGAATGCGGCCTTGATCGCGTCGGATTCGTTCTTGTCGCCCAGCGGGGTCGACGTACCGTGCGCGTTCAGGTACTGCACTTCATCCGGATTGACGCCGGCGTCGCGCAGTGCATTGAGCACGCAGCGGCGCGGACCATCCAGGTTGGGCGCAGTCATGTGGTAGGCATCGCCGCTCATACCGAAGCCGAGCAGTTCTGCATAGATCTTGGCGCCACGGGCCTTGGCGTGTTCGTACTCTTCGAGCACCATCACGCCGGCACCCTCGCCCAGCACGAAGCCGTCGCGATCCTTGTCCCAGGGGCGGGACGCGGTCGCAGGATCATCGTTGCGGGTCGACAGTGCGCGCGCCGAAGCAAAACCACCGATGCCCAGCGGCGAAACGCTGGATTCGGCGCCGCCGGCCACCATTACGTCCGCATCACCGTACATGATCATGCGTGCGGCAGAGCCGATGCAATGCAGGCCGGTGGTGCAGGCGGTGACGATGGCCAGGTTGGGGCCCTTCAGACCGAACTTGATGGACAAGTTGCCCGAGATCATGTTGATGATCGAGGCCGGAATGAAGAAGGGACTGATGCGGCGCGGACCACGGTTGGTCAGTTCGGCGTGGGTTTCTTCGATCAGCGGCAAGCCGCCAATGCCCGAACCGATCATGACGCCAATGCGCTCGGCATTCTCATCGGTCACCGTCAATCCACTGTCCTGCATGGCCTGGATACCGGCGGCCATGCCATAGTGAATGAAGGTATCCATATGACGCGCTTCCTTGGCGGGGATGTAATCCTCGATATTGAAGCCCTTGACTTCACCGGCGAAGTGCGTGGTGAAGGGGGTTGCGTCGAACTTGGTGACGGTAGCGATGCCGGACTTGCCTTCCTTGATGGCACTCCACGTATCGGCGACGTTGTTGCCGACAGGCGAGATACATCCCAGGCCGGTAATGACTACACGACGTTCACGAGTACGGCTCAAGCAATTCTCCTGAAACTTTGACCAAAACCCTTATCAGGCCTTGACTTGCGACTTTGCGTAGTCGATCGCCTGTTGCACGGTGGTGATCTTTTCAGCTTGTTCGTCGGGGATTTCCATTTCGAACTCATCTTCCAGTGCCATGACCAGCTCGACGGTGTCCAGCGAGTCGGCGCCCAGGTCGTCCACGAACGACGATTCGTTCTTGATGTCGGCTTCGGCGACGCCCAGTTGCTCAGCGACGATCTTCTTCACGCGTTGTTCGATATCGGACATAGTGTTCCTCCAGAGGGATGATAGGTTACAAAAGTGCGCGCATTTTAGCAGGTTTGCGCGCGGAAAATTTACTTTTAACTATTCCTGGCAAGATTGTGCCAAGTCCAGCTTAACTGCAAACAAAAGTCGTCAAAAGGACTTGAATCAAGCCCTCAAGACTTACTTAACCCATGTACATGCCGCCATTGACATTGAGCGTCGTACCGGTGATGTAGGCCGCTTGCGGGGAGGCCAGGAAGGCCACCGCATAGGCGATTTCCTCTGCGGCGCCCAGGCGCCCCAGCGGGATCTGCTGCAGGATGGCGGCGGACTGCTGTTCGTTCAGCGCCTTGGTCATGTCGGTATCGATGAAACCGGGCGCGACGCAGTTCACGGTGATGTTGCGGCTGCCGATCTCGCGCGCCAGCGCGCGGCTCATGCCAGCCACGCCGGCCTTGGCGGCAGCATAGTTCATCTGGCCGGGGTTGCCGGCCTCGCCCACCACGGAAGTGATGTTGATGATGCGGCCGGTACGGGCCTTCATCATGCCGCGCAGCACGGCGCGCGACAGTCGGCCGACGGCGGTCAGGTTGGTGGCGATGACGCTGTCCCACTCCTCGTCCTTCATGCGCATGGCCAGTTGGTCCTGGGTGATGCCGGCATTGTTGACCAGGATGGAGAGTGCGCCAAATTCCTTCTGCACCTGCTCCACGAGGGCCACGCTGGCTTCTGCGTCGTTGACGTTCAAGACCGCTCCGCGACCGGCTTCCGGTCCCAATGCTGCCAGGTACTCGCTGATGGCGGCCGCACCCGATTCCGAGGTGGCCGTACCGACCACCTTGGCGCCCTGCTTTGCCAGCTCGGTAGCGATGGCTCGGCCAATACCGCGCGACGCGCCGGTCACCAGGGCAACCTGGCCTTGCAGATTCTGTGCACTCATTTCAGCAACTCCAATACTTTGTTCAGGGATTCCTGGTCGACGATGGCCTCACCCACCAGATCGCCATTGATGCGCTTGGTCAGGCCGGTCAACACCTTGCCCGGACCGCATTCGATCAGGTGGGTGACGCCGTCGGCGCCCATCTTCTGCACCGTCTCGACCCAGCGCACGGGCGCGGCCGCCTGGCGCACCAGGGCATCCTTGATGGCAGCCGGATCATTGACCACGGCCACGTCGACGTTGTTGATCAGCGGGATCTGCGGGGCGGAAAACGCCACGTTGGCCAGATACGCTTGCAGGCGATCCGAAGCGGGCTTCAAGAGCGAGGAGTGGAACGGCGCCGACACCGGCAGCGGCAATGCGCGCTTGGCACCCTTGGCCTTGGCGATGTCGCAGGCACGACCGACAGCAGCCTTGTGGCCGGCGATCACGACTTGTGCGGGGGCGTTGAAATTGACGGCTTCGACCACTTCACCTTGTGCCGCTTCGGCGCAGGCCGCACGCACATCCTCATCGGACAGGCCGAGAATGGCCGCCATGCCGCCCTGCCCGACCGGCACGGCTTCCTGCATGGCTTGCGCGCGGAAGCGCACCAGCGGCACCGCATCCTTGAAGGCGATCACGCCAGCGGCGACCAGCGCCGAGTATTCGCCCAGGCTGTGGCCGGCGACCAGTGCCGGTGCCTTGCCGCCTGCGGCCAGCCAGGCGCGATAGAAGGCCACGGCAGCCGTCAGCATGACGGGCTGGGTGTTGGTGGTCAGGTCCAGGTCTTCCTTGGGACCTTCAGCGATGAGCTTGCCCAGGTCGAATTGCAGTGCGTCGGAAGCTTCAGCGACGGTCTGGCGAACGACTTCATTGTCGGCGAAGCCATTGAGCATCCCGATGGCCTGCGAACCCTGGCCCGGGAAAACGAAAGCAAATGTTGTCATGCTTGGATGTAGGTAAATTGGATGAAAATGCAGGAAATCGATGAAGCCAGTGAACGAAAGGACTGCATCAGCAGCCCCTCCCTGCCCGCTTTACATGCGCACCAGCACGGCGCCCCAGGTGAAGCCGCCGCCGACGCCTTCCATCATGACGGTGTGGCCCGGCTGGATGCGACCATCGCGCACCGCCTGGTCCAGCGCCAAGGGAATCGAGGCTGCCGAGGTATTGCCGTGTTCGGCCACGGTGACCACCATCTTTTCCAGCGGCAGGCCCATCTTCTTGGCCGTGCCCTGCATGATGCGGATATTGGCCTGGTGCGGCACCAGCCAGTCGACCTCGGTGGATTGCATCCGGGCCGCTTCCAGCGCTTCGCGCGCCACCTTGTCCAGCAGCGAAACGGCCAGCTTGAAGACCGCCGGGCCGTCCATGTACAGGTAGGCGCTGCCAGCGACGGTGCCATTGTTGACACTGCCCGGCACGCACAGGATGTGGCCATGGCTGCCATCGGCGTGCAGCTTGGTCGCCAGCACGCCTGGCTCCTGCGAGGCGCTCATGACGATGGCGCCGGCGCCGTCGCCGAAGAGCACACAGGTAGTGCGATCCTTGAAATCCAGAATGCGCGAGAACACTTCGGCGCCTATGACCAGGACGTTCTTGTGAGCACCCGATTTGATGAAGCTGTCTGCCACCGACATGGCGTAGACGAAACCGCTGCAGACGGCCTGCACATCCATGGCCGGCGCGCCATTGGTGATGCCCAGCTTGCGCTGGACCACACAGGCGGTGCTCGGGAAGCCACCCAGGTGATCCGGGGTGGAGGTGGCCATGATGATCAGGTCGATGTCATTGGGCTGCATGCCGGCCGCTTCCAGGGCGCGCTGCGCCGCCTGCAGGGCGAGGTCGCTGGAGAGCTGGTCCGGTTCGGCATAGTGGCGCGCGGAAATGCCGCTGCGCGTGACGATCCATTCGTCCGAGGTCTCGATGCCCTGCTCGGCCAGCTGCGCGGCCAGCTCATGGTTGGTCACGCGCTTGGCCGGCAGGTAGCTGCCGGTGCCGACGATTTTGCTGTAAGTGGTCATGCCGTCTTCTTGCTCTGTTAGTTCGGTTGATCCAGGGAGACCGGTGCCGGCTCGAAAGCCTTGGCAGCGGCCTCGGCCGTGCGCCCCTGCTCCTGGGGCATCAGCTCCGCCATGCTGGCGGCAATACGGGCGAGCACATCATACTTGGCCGCGTCATAGGCGCGGCGGATGGCCCATTCGAAAGCATAGACATCGGCCCCGCCGTGGCTCTTGAAGACCAGGCCCTTCAGGCCCAGCAAACTGGCGCCATTGTAGCGGGAAGGGTTGAGGCGGCGCGACAGTGCCTTGATGGCGCCATAGGCAATCAGGGCGCCGAGCTTGTTGATCAAGCCCTTCTTGAATTCGCTGGTGAGCACCTGCTTGACGAAGCGCCCCAGCCCTTCGGAGGCTTTCAGGGTCACGTTGCCCACGAAACCATCGCACACCACCAGGTCGGTCGTGCCTTCGAAGATGTCATTGCCTTCCACGTTGCCGTAGAAGTTGAGAATACCCTTCTCATGATCGGCGCGCAGCAGGCCGGCGGTCGCCTTGACCAGCTCGTTGCCCTTCATGTCTTCCTCACCCACGTTCAGCAGGCCCACGGTCGGCTTGGCCTTGCCTTCCATGACCGCCACCAGGGCCGAGCCCATGAGTGCAAATTGATGTAAATGCTGTGGCTCGCAGTCGACGTTGGCGCCGAGGTCGAGCATATAGGTGGGGCCATCCTTCTGGTTGGGCAGGATGGTGCAGATGGCCGGACGGTCCACGCCCGGCAGGGTTTTCAATACGTAGCGCGAGACCGCCATGAGGGCGCCGGTGTTACCGGCCGAGACGGCGGCGTGGGCCTGCCCTTCCTTGACCAGGGTCACGGCCACGCGCAGGGAAGAATCCTTCTTGCGGCGCAGGGCGACCTCGATCGGGTCGTCCATGGTCACCACTTCGGTGGCGTTGTGAATGCGGATGCGGGTTTCGCCGGCCAGCTTGTATTTCTTCAGCAGCGGCTGCAGCACGGCTTCCTGGCCGACCAGGATCAGCTCTGCATCAGGTTGGCGCTTGAGGAAGGAGGCAGCGGCCGGGAGCGTGACTGACGGGCCATGATCGCCACCCATGCAGTCGATTGAAATTTTGATGGTCATCGATTTGATTCTGAGCCTTGCCAGCCCACATTATGAGGCAGATTGGAGAGCCTTCAAAATCGCACACTAGGTCAGCGCGCCAGATGAAGCTTCACGCAAGCAGGCAGGCGGGTCCGCTGACAGATGCCGCGGACATAAAAAAGCGGCGCAAAATGAACCTCCTGAAACAGAAGCTCATTGCGCCGCTTTTCTCCAAAAACAGCAAGCTCAATGAATGAGATTACTCGTCGTTCTTGGTCTTCAACACCTTGCGACCACGGTAGAAACCGTTGGGGCTGATGTGGTGACGCAGGTGGGTTTCACCAGTCGTCGGCTCCACAGCCAGCGGGGGTGCAGTCAGAAAGTCGTGTGCACGGTGCATACCGCGCTTGGACGGGGTCTTTTTGTTCTGTTGAACGGCCATGATTACTCCTAAACCTTACTTAAGATTGAAAATTTTAACACATAGGATTCCCGTTTTAGGTAAACCCGCTGTGCCGCTGCCCGGCCTTTGCCAGACATTCCCCAACAATACTTGTTACTGCTTTAACTTCTTCAGTACCTCAAACGGGGAAGCCCGTTCAGCACCTTTGGCCTCGGCCGCCACGCTACCATCCGGACAGACGTCATGCTTGGGCGCCACCGGCAAGGCCAGCAACGCTTCGTCTTCGATCAGGTAGTTCACGTCGAAGGCGGCTGATCCGACGATGACATCGATCTCGTCATCGTCCAGCAGTTCTTCGATGGTGTCGGCTTGCGCCTCATCTTTTGCCAATACCAGCAGCGACTTCGAATCAATCTCGAAATTCAATGCCGTCAGGCAACGCTGACAGATCAGATTAACTGCACCCGACACTGCCAGACTGAGTTGAGCATGCCCCAGCTTGTCGATATCGCCGGACAGAGCCCAGTGAATCGTGCCGGAACGGTCAACCGTCTCTTGCGCCAGACGACCTAATTCAGCAACCGGAATCTCACCCTGCGCCTGCTGTTTCAGCCTGCAGAATTCGAACGCGTCGATAACAAATGCATTCATAGCCAAAGCAGAATCCGGAAAACCTGCGATGATAACAGAAAATTTCCTTACCAGTCAAAGCCTTAGCGCGCCACCTGCGTTTGACGCGCAAAAAAATTCGCCTCGGGAGGCAATAAAGCCGCTTGGGCGAGGTTTTTCGGCCAAAATCCGGGTTTTACTTGCCAACAACATCACACTCACCGCTGCCGATATGTCGCAAAATCACACCAACCTCTCGCCACTACGGCTCATCCTCGGCTCCAGTTCGGTCTATCGCAAAGAACTGCTGAGCCGCCTCGGCCTGCCCTTCGAGAGCATGGCACCGGACATCGACGAAACCCCGCAACCTGGCGAAACACCCGAAGCCACCGCCCTGCGCCTGGCACGCGACAAGGCCGCCGCCATTGCTGCGCGCGTCGGCCCGGCCCTGGTGATCGGCTCGGACCAGGTCGCCACGCTGGACGGCCTGCAAATCGGCAAGCCCGGCAACCACGCCAATGCCTTAAAACAATTACAACTGATGCGCGGGCGCGAAGTCATTTTTCACACGGCGCTGTGCCTGTGGGATAGCCGCCAGCGTGATGCTGCTGCGGCGGCGCAAGTAGTTAATGTGCAGACGCTGGTACGCTTCCGCGATCTGGATGACACCGAGCTGGATGCCTATCTGAAGATCGAGCAACCCTACGACTGTGCCGGCAGCGCCAAGAACGAAGGCCTGGGCATTGCCATTCTGGAGAGCATCCGCAGCGACGATCCCACCGCCCTCACCGGGCTGCCCCTGATCACCCTGACCAGCATGCTGCGACGGGCCGGCGTGAGCTTCTTCGCCGCCGCTGACGCGGCTCAGTAATTGCAGCTCAGTAATTGCGGCGCGGGTAACCTTCGGCCAGGATGCGCTGCCAGACCACTTCGCGCTGCTCCTTGTCCATGAACACCCATTGCGCCACCTCATCGACGGTACGGCCGCAGCCGCGGCAGACATCGTCGAAGGTGGTGGAGCACACGGCCACGCAAGGCGTGTCGGGGCGCTCGGGCGCGGATGAGACGGCGGACGGCGAAAGAGAGCTGGAAGACATTGAGCGAATCTGAATAGGGAAGATGAAGCATGGGACAAGCGAATTGCCCGGCATCCGGAAAAAACCTTCACTTGCAAAGGCTGCGAGTCCCCCATCTTACCAAGAACCGGTGACGCCCCCCCCCCTGCTGATCGAAGGGATAGGCAAAGCCGCCCCCCCCTTGAGCTCCACGCCCGAATCAACAGACAAAAAAAAGCCCGCGACCATGAGGTGCGGGCTTGAATCCAATTTCTTAAGGAGGAGATTGGAGGAGACAGGTGCAACTATAGCGATGCACCCCGACGGAGTCTGCTTTATTGTGGCAATAGCAGATATTCACGCCTCTCATATCTCACCTCCGAACTGTGCCACAACGGCACCACCCCTGCGCCCCTTCGCCCCTTCACGCTGCGAACCAGACACCTTGCGCAGCAGAGGTCACCGGCCTGGGCGGATTGCCGCCCTTGCGGTCACAGGCTTGCAGCAACAGCAGAGCGGATACCAGCAAAATCAGCGCATTCGTTCTCATCACAGCCTCCCGGAATGAATTCTCTTGCACAGAATGCCACCTTCCGCCTGCCCTGCCCGCCTGTCAAGCCGATCAGGCGGCGCTGCGCAGGCTGCCCAGTACGCCAGATGCCGGTACGGCACGCGCGGCATCCAGGTTTTTCTCGTAGAGCGCGGCGATCATGTCCGACTGGGTCAGCATGCCAGCCAGCTTGCCGTCGGCCTGCACGACCGGAATCTGATGCAGCCCATCGGCCATGCGCGGCACCAGCTCCAGCAAGGGCGTATCGACCCGGGCGGTGATGACCGGTCGACTCATGATCTGCCCCACGACTTCGGGCTTGTCCGAATGGGAGAACGGCACCCGGTGCAACAAGCGGCGCAATTGCGCCGCCAGCCCGGTGTGCACTTCCACACCGGCATGGTCGAGGAAGTCGGTACGACTGACGATGCCGATCACATGCCGGCCGCGATCGAGTACGGGCAAGGCGCGCAGTCGGTGCTGCTGCAACAGGCGCCAGGCCTCGTCCAGACCGGTGGCGAACTCCACCGCCACCACGTCGCGCGACATCACGGCCGCACACAGGGTCTGACCGAAGCGGCGGTGATAGGCCCGCATCTCGGTTTGCAGGAAGATCTCTTCCAGGTCGTCGCGGCCGATGTCGAGCACCTGATTGAAATTCTTCAATACCTCGTCCAGATCGTCAGGCGAGAACCCCAGCCGTGTCATCGGCAATTCATCCCACGTCTGGTGCGGATGGGGCGCAGCGCTATGCTGGGCATGCGGATAGCGGCGCCCGCTGGCATTGTTGTAGAACAGGGCCGCAGCCAGCAGCAGCGCCGAATTGAGCAGCACCGGCGAAAGCACGAAGGCATAGCCCATGTCATGCACTACCGGCCCGCCCAGCACCGCGGTCAGGGCGACCGCCCCGCTGGGCGGGTGGATGCAGCGCAGCACGAACATGCCGCCGATGGCCAAGGCAATGGCCAGCGCCGCCGCCAAGGCCGGTTCCTGCACCAGCTTCGCGCAGGTCACGCCGATGAGCGCCGCCCACAGGTTGCCGCCCATGATCGACCAGGGCTGCGCCAGAGGACTGGAGGGGACCGCAAAGAGCAGCACCGCCGACGCCCCCATCGGCGCGATCAGCCAGATGGTGTGTGCTTCGTGCGGCAGCAGCGCATAGCTGATCAGGCCGACCAGCAGAATGCCGAACAGACTGCCGGCACACGCACGCATGCGCTCGAAGCGATCGACGTTGGACTTGGCAGGAATAAAACTTTTCAACCACAGCAAGATAGAATCGGGCATATCCGTTCCGTGACGACGGTTCTCAACACGGCGCGTGGCGTGACAGCGCCCGCACCAACACCGCAATTACATCACAAGATGATATATATGTCCTGCTTACCGCTCTCCGTTCCCCCTCACTGCCCAGGCTTGTTCCGATGAGCGCCGCGCCCCGCCTGCAAAAGGATGATTTCGAGGCCCTGTCGGAATTTCGCTACCAATTGCGCCGTTTCCTGCGCTTTTCGGAAGATGCCGCCCAAAGCGAAGGGCTCACGCCGCTGCAATACCTGTTGCTGCTGCACATCAAGGGTTATCCCGGTCGCGACTGGGCCAGCATCAGCGAACTGGCCGAGCGCCTGCAGGCCCAGCATCATGGCGTGGTGGCGCTGGTAACGCGCTGCGTGAAAGCCGGACTGGTCACGCGCACCCCGGACGACCGCGACAAGCGCCTGGTCCAGGTGCGCCTGACCGCGCTGGGCGAGCAATACCTGCATCGCCTGGCGCAGTTGCACCGCGATGAATTGCAGTCGCTGTCAGGCGTGTTCCAGGTATCGTACATCTCGGCCTTCAACGACCGCGACTGACCCGGTGGCCGAGTCGGCGCAAGCGGGCTTGTGGATG
Source organism: Herbaspirillum sp. C9C3 (assembly GCF_013359625.1). Lineage (NCBI taxonomy): Bacteria > Pseudomonadati > Pseudomonadota > Betaproteobacteria > Burkholderiales > Oxalobacteraceae > Herbaspirillum > Herbaspirillum sp. C9C3. The sequence continues at coordinate 64,751 of NZ_JABFMQ010000001.1, read as the reverse complement.
TCCGCAGCCCGATCGGGGCAAGCTGCTGTTATGCTGGCGACAATTTCTCATCTCGTGCTCCAATGACCCGCAAAACTGCCCCCGCCGCCGCGCCCGTTCGCGCCATCACCAAGGAAGACGTGGCGCGCGCCGCCGGGGTGTCGCACATCACGGTTTCGCGGGTCATCAATACGCCTGAAAAGGTCTCCCCCGCTACGCGCGAACGGGTCGAAGCCTTCATCAGCAGCATGGGCTACATTCCCAACATGCTGGCCGGCGGGCTGGCCTCGCGCCGCACGCGCATCGTGGCGGCCATCGTGCCGACCATCAGCCATTCGATCTTTGCCGAGACCGTGCGCGGCCTGTCCGAGCAACTGAGCCTGCAGGGCTACCAGTTGCTGCTGGGACAGACCAATTATTCGGAAGAAGCGGAAACCGGCCTGGTGGAAGCCTTCATCGGCCGCCGCGTCGATGGCCTGGTGCTGACCGGCGTGCAGCATTCGCTGCGCACGCGCCAGCGCCTCAAGGCGGCCGGCATTCCGGTGGTGGAAACCTGGGACTGGAGCACGCAGCCCATCGACATGCTGGTGGGCTTTGACAACCACGCCGCCGGGCAGGCCATGGGCGAGTATCTGGTCCGCAAGGGCTATCGCCGCATGGCCTTCGTGGGCGGCGACGACCCCCGCGGCCTGGCGCGTTTTGCCGGCATGCGTGCTGCCCTGCTGGCGCAGGGCACGCCCGAGCCGGTGCACCTGGTGGTGCCGATAGGCAGCTTCCTGCAGGCCGGGCGCGAAACCCTCGGTCGCCTCCTGGCCTTGCAACCTGACATCGAGGCCGCTTTCTTCAGCAACGACGTCATGGCCGCCGGCGCCGCGCTGGAATGCGCGCGACGCGGCATCGCGGTACCGCAGCGCATGGCGCTGGCCGGTTTTGCCAATCTGGAGATCGCAACCGAAGTCCTGCCCGCGCTCACCACGGTGCAGATCAGTGCGCACCAGATTGGCCTGACGGCGGCCGAGATGCTGCTCACCCGCTTCGACGGCCAGCCAGTCCCGCAGCCCGCCTGCGACCTCGGCTATTGCATCCTGGAACGCGACAGCGCCTGAGGCTCAGGGCTCTTCCAGCTCTTCGCCCGCCAGTTCGACCCGATTGCGCCCCAGACGCTTGGCCCGATAGAGGGCGATATCGGCACGCTTGGTCAGTCGGTCCAGCGCCTCGCCAGCGGTCAGGGCCGCCACACCGAAACTGGCCGTGACCGTGATCCGCCGCTCCTGCTCGACCTCGAACACGCGCGCCTGCAGCGCCGCGCGCAGCTTCTCGGCCACGGCGGCGGCCTGCACCAGGTCGGATTCGGGCAGCAGGATGATGAATTCCTCGCCGCCGTAGCGCGCCAGCACATCGACCTTGCGCAGCGACTGCGCCACGCACTGGCTCACCCCGATCAGGATGGCATCGCCGGCCTGGTGGCCGTAGGTATCGTTGATACGCTTGAAGTGGTCGATATCGAACAGCACCACCGACACCGCCCGTCCGTAACGCCGCGCCACACCCAACTGCTGGTCGGCATGGGTATAGAAGGCGCGCCGGTTCAGCACACCAGTCAGGAAATCGGTGTTGGAAGAAGCCTGCAATTGCGTGATCAGAGCCTCACGCTCCCTGGCCAGGCTGTTGCGCTCACCCATGCGCTGCTTGAGCACGTGCAAGGCGCGCATCATGGCGCCGATTTCATCCTGATGGCGCGCCTGCGGAATCTCCTGCTCCAGCTTGCCCTCCACCAGGCCCGCGACCAGATCGGTGGCCTGCACCAGCGGACGCACCACGCGTCGCGCGATAAGCACCATGAGCATCTGGAAGAACAGGCAGGCCAGCAAAGTCAGGCTTACCACCAGGATCAGCAGGTCGCGGGCACGGGTGCTGTGGCGCTCGGCCTGCTCCAGCAGATCACTCATGAGCAGGTCGCGCAGATCGGTGATGGACGCCATCTGGGGGACGTAGAATTTGAGAAGATCGTCGGGCGTGACGCCATATTCACCGGCCTTGAGCCCGATCTGCAGCAAAAAATCGAGGAACTGGAAGCCGCTGTCGAAATATTCCTTTTCCACCCTGTCCACGGCCGAGGCGAATGCGGGATCGCGACTGTAACTGGCCACCTGCCCGGCAATGAAGGTCCGCAGCAACTCGATGCGCCCGTAGAGACGCCCGATCTCGATGACTTCATCCTGGGTCAGCTGGCGATGCGCGATCAGGGGTGCGACGAAACGGGATCCCACCTGACCGGCATATTCGCGCAGGCTGGCGACCGCGCGCACGGCCGAGAGGCCATCACGCAGCAAGGGATCGGCCCGGTCAGCCTCGTTGCTCAGATCGCTGACCACGCGCACCATCAGCGGCAGCAGATCGACCATGCTGCTCACGGCGGCCACCACCAGCACGTCGCTGCGATCTTGCGGCGCCAAATGCGCCACCCGGTCGACATTGGCGCGCGCCGGGCCCAGTCCCTGCTGGACCAGGCGCACCTTGTCCAAGGCCCATGACTGGCGCAGCCGCGGATCGGCCTCCAGCGCCGTGCGCAACTGACTGAGAGCCGCATCGCTCTGGGTACGGGCATTGGCCAGCCTGGCCTGCAGTGGCGCCGCAAGGGGCGCTCCCGCTCCCATGGCGGCATTGGCCGGGCCGCGCTCGGCGGAAATCTTTTCCATGGCCAGCAGAGCCAGGCGCAGCTTGCGCAGGGCCGGCACACTGTTGGCACCGCTGCGATAGGTATTCCACTCCATCCAGACCAGCGCTAGCGCGAACGCCAGAAACAGCGTCAGCAAGGCAATCGAGATCAGACGGAACAGACGATTCAGGGACATGATGAGCCCGCCATGAAAAGCAAACGCAGATACATGAGACGAATATATCAAGCTGCAGCCAAGGACGGCGCGGCCAGATCGCGAGCGGGAAGAAATGTTGACCAGACTATCGCGGCGACGCCACGAAACCGGGAAAGCCCTCCCGGCAGATGGGACGAGCCTGGTGCGCACACGATGTTCTCCCCCTCGAAAAACATCCACTACGCAGGAAATGACAGTCGCGGCAACGCAATGCGCCCCGCGCGGAACCGACGGGCAAAAAAATAAGGCCCTGACAAAATCAGAGCCTTATCTCTACAACTGCTACAACCTGCAAGCCAACTGGCGGAGAGGGTGGGATTCGAACCCACGGTACGGGAAACCGTACGCCTGATTTCGAGTCAGGTACATTCGACCACTCTGCCACCTCTCCGGTCAACTTCGGTCGTTTCACTGCGTGGTGCAGCGAAGACAGCGACTATAGCAGAACTATTTTCAGAGTGAAACTATTTTTTAAAAAAATTCAAAAAAATTATCTTCCCGTCATTGCTTCTGCCGCCGGACAGACTAAAGGAAGCAAAGTTCACACATAAAAGCATAAAGCTGAATTGCTTATCATCATCTTGTCATAAATCACTTCTAGCATCCGTAAACTATTTCGCCTTGCTTTGTCGTTCTTTGACTCTTTCGAACCCGGATTCAGCCAGATGGCTCCCCTTTCCAGCCCAATCTTTCCGCTCGGCGCCGAAGTCGTCGACCTGATCGCCGGCGCCTCCGGCGCGGCCCTGCGCGGCGCCGATGACCCGATGTTGTCGCTGCTGCACGAGATCATCGCGCAACGCAAGCTGTCAGCCTTGTTCCAGCCCATCGTACGCATGCGCAACGGCGAAATCCTGGGCTATGAAGGTTTGATCCGCGGCCCCTCCAATACCCCGCTGCATTCGCCCCTGGCGCTGTTCAAGGTAGCGCGCGCACACAATCTGTCGGTACAGATGGAGTACCTGTGTCGCCACATCGTGATGACCCGCTTCGCGCAACTGGGTCTGCCGGGCAACCTGTTTCTCAACGTCTCGCCGGGTGCGCTCATGCAGCCCGAGGCGATCCAGGGCGAAACCCTGCGCTACCTGGAAAAGCTGGGCGTCAATCCGCAGCGCATCATCATTGAGCTCACCGAGAACGAGCCGACCTACGACTATGCCCTGCTGCGCAATGCCGCCATGCACTACCGCGACATGGGTTTCCAGATTGCCATCGACGATCTGGGTGAAGGTTTCTCCAGCCTGCGCCTGTGGTCGGAGCTGCAGCCGGAATACGTCAAGGTGGACATGCACTTCGTGCAGGGCATCAACCACGATCCCATGAAGCTGCAGTTCGTGCGCTCGATCCAGGAGATCGCCGAGAAGTCCGGTTCCATCGTCATCGCCGAAGGCATCGAATCGCAGGCCGAGCTGCTGACCATCCGCGATCTGGGCATCGCCTGCGGCCAGGGCTATCACATCTCGCGTCCGCTACCGGAGCCGCCGGTGTCGATCTCGGACGACGTCACCAAGACCCTGCGGCGCGACAAGGTACCGCTGGCGGCCAACAAGTATGGCCCCGGCAAGCGCAGCGCCACGGTCGCCAAGCTGCTGCGCGAGACCCAGTACGTGAGCCCGGAGGTCACCAATGACACGGCTTACGACATGTTCGTCAACGATCCGCAGTTGCAGGCCCTGCCGGTGGTCAGCAATGGCCTGCCGATCGGGCTCATCAACCGCTACAGCATGGTCGAACGTTTCGCCCGCCTGTACGGGCGCGAACTGTATGGCAAGAAGTCCTGCGCCTTCTTCATGGACCCCAACCCCATCCTGACCGAGCAGGACACCAGCCTGCAAGAGCTCTCCAACCTGCTGGTGCATGCCGAATCGCACCACCTCTCCAACGGCTTCATCATCACCGACCGCGGCCAGTACGTGGGACTGGGCACCGGCCACGATCTGCTGCGCGAAATCACGCAGATGCAGATCGACGCCGCGCGTCACGCCAATCCGCTCACACAATTGCCGGGCAACGTGCCCATCAACGATCACATCGAATACCTGCTGCAGAGCGGCGTGGAGTTCTGCATCTGCTACTGTGACCTGGACCACTTCAAGCCTTTCAACGACGTCTACGGCTACCGCAAGGGCGACGACATGATCCAGACCACCGGCCGCGTGCTGCAGCAGGCCTGCGACCCCAACCTGGACTTCATCGGTCACATCGGCGGGGACGATTTCCTGATCCTGTTCCAGAGCGAAGACTGGGAAAAACGCTGCCGCGCCATCCTCGACGGCTTCGAGGTTCAGGCGCGCGCCTTCTACTATGACGAAGACGTACAGCGCAACGGCTACTACACCGAGGACCGCCAGGGCAATCGCGTCTTCCATCCGCTGGTGTCGCTGTCGCTGGGGGCGGTCAAGATCGAGCCTTCGCAATACTCCTCGCCGCACCAGATCGCTTCAGCCGCCACCCGCGCCAAGAAGGAAGCCAAGAAAATCCAGGGCAACAGCCTGTTCATCGAGCGCCGCATCCCCACCACCTTCTCCTGGGCACTCAAGGACGCCTAGCCAGCGCCATCAAGAAAACGTTTTCGCAAACCTTGCGACGATAAAAAAACGGCTGTCTCTCGCGAGACAGCCGTCTTCATTTCCTGCACCGTCAAACTGAATCAGGCGCCCGGTACCAGCTTGATCACGCCGCCCATGTAGGGCTGCAGCACCTCGGGGATATCCACGCTGCCATCGGCCTGCTGGTAGTTTTCCAGCACCGCCACCAGGGTACGGCCTACGGCCAGGCCCGAACCGTTCAGGGTGTGCAGCAGTTCCGGCTTGCCCTGGGCATTGCGGAAGCGGGCCTGCATGCGGCGTGCCTGGAAGGCTTCGCAATTGGAGACCGAGGAGATTTCACGATAGGTGTTCTGCGCCGGCAGCCAGACTTCGATGTCATAGGTCTTGGCTGCACCAAAGCCCATGTCGCCGGTGCACAGGGTGATGACGCGATACGGCAGGCCGAGCTTCTTCAGAATGGTTTCGGCATGGCCCAGCATCTCGTCCAGCGCTTCGTAAGACTTCTCGGGATGCACGATCTGCACCATTTCCACCTTGTCGAACTGGTGCTGGCGGATCATCCCGCGCGTGTCGCGGCCGTAGGAACCGGCTTCCGAGCGGAAGCAAGGCGAGTGGGCAGTGAACTTCATCGGCAGCGCATCCCCGGCGACGATTTCATCCCGCACGAAGTTGGTCAGCGGCACTTCAGCGGTCGGGATCAGGTACAGCGCGGCATTCTCGGCCTCGCCTTCCTGACCGCCCTTCTTGGCCGCGAACAGATCGGCCTCGAACTTGGGCAGCTGGCCGGTGCCGCGCAGGCTGTCGGCGTTGACGATGTAGGGGGTGTAACACTCGGTATAGCCATGCTCCATGGTGTGGGTGTTGAGCATGAACTGCGCCAGCGCGCGATGCAGGCGGGCGATACCGCCCTTCAAGACGGCAAAGCGCGAACCGGTCAGCTTGGTCGCGGTATCGAAGTCCAGGCCCAGCGGTGCGCCGACGTCGACGTGATCCTTGATCTCGAAATCAAAGTTGCGGGGCGTACCGACCTTGCGCAACTCGACGTTGCCGCTTTCGTCATTGCCGACGGGCACGGATTCGTGCGGCAGGTTGGGCACCGCCTGCAGGAACAGGGTCATCTGCTGCTGCACTTCTTCCAGACGGGTGGCGGAGGCTTTCAACTCGTCGCCGATACCGTTGACCTCGGCCATCACGGCGGAGGCGTCCTCGCCCTTGCCCTTGAGCATGCCGATCTGCTTGGACAGCGTATTGCGCTTGCCCTGCAGTTCTTCGGTACGGGTCTGGATCTGCTTGCGCTCGGCTTCCAGCGCATTGAAGCCGGCCACGTCCAGGACGAACTTGCGGGCCGCCAGGCGGGCTGCGACGTTCTCGATGTCTTTACGGAGGAGTTGAATGTCGATCATGGGAAGAAATTACGATAGATTTGGTGCTCGAAACCGCGATTGTACCAAGTCGCGCGCCCGCTACGGGCTTCCCGTGCACCCCCGCCACAATAAAATGCGCCGGCCCCGGTAGCCGCCAGCGCCCATGCGGGTTACCATGCGGCCCATTGCAGCCCTCTTCAGCCTTCTTCAGCCTTCTTGAGACCCGATTGCCCATGTCCGTCCAGCCCGAATCCCGTCCGCCACGCGAAGTTCCTGTCCTGTTCTCCCTGCTGGGCCTGGTGGCCGCCTTTGCCCTGGGCTTGTGGGCCGGCATCCATTACATGTCCAACGAGGCCAGCCTGTTCTATGGGCTGATCGCGGGCCTGTCCTTCGGCGCCGCCTTCGCCTTCGGCCAGCAGATCAAGAACCGCTTGGTGCCGCCCAAGGTCCGCAAGACCGACTGGAAGGTGCAGGCACCGGGTGCGGCCGAGCTCTCGCCGACACGACTGGCCGCGCAGCAGGCACGCAAGATCAGCGTGGAATTCGACGACGAGGAAATCCGCACCATGGTGCGCGGGACCAAGCGCGAAGGCATAGCCTGGCGTGAAGTGGACGACGTGACCATCCGCATCAGCGAGGATGCCCTGCCGCAACCGCAATGGATCCTGGCGGGCAAGAGTGCCGAGGGCATCAAGGGGGTGCTGATCCCCAACGATGCCGATGGCCTGGAAGCGCTCATGGATGCCATGAAGACCCGCCTGCCCGGCTATGACGACGACAAGAATTACGAGACCGTGATCGCCGCCATGTCGGCCATGGAAGGCAGCTTCCACGTCTGGCACCGTCCTGCGGCCTGACGGGCTTCAAGGCGCAGGCTTGGCACCCGGCGCCAGGGCCGGTTCCTGCGCCAGGCGCTGCGCTAGGAACTGCACGAAGGCGCTCAGGCGCGGTGGCAGGTGGCGCGTGGCCGGATACAGCGCCCACAGCTCGCCGCAATAGCGCGTCCTGAAACTCCACTGCGGCAGCACCTGCACCAGACTCCCCTCCTCCAGCCGTGGCCTGGCGATGAAATACGGCAGGCTGGCAATCCCCAGATGGCGCAAGGTGGCATCGAGACGCACGCCCGTGTGGTTGGCCGCATACCTCCCCCGTACCTCGACATTGACTGATTTGCCCTGGCGGCGAAAGCGCCAGCGCGCGTCTGCCGGCGACTCACCCAGGTAGATGCAGTCATGCTCCTTCAAGGCCCGGGGATGGTCCGGCATCCCGTGGCGCTGCAGGTACTGCGGCGTGGCGCACAGCAGATGATCGATGCGCATCAGGCGCCGCCCCATCAGGCCCGGCGGCGGCTGGTCGGTGATGCGGATGGCCAGGTCGACCTGGTCGTCGATGAGATCCATGTAGCGGTCTTCCAGCCTGAGCAGCACGTCCACCTTGGGATGGGCCGCCAGGAAATCCGGCATGTGCGGGTGAATCAGTGCATGCCCGACCGCCTTGGGCACACTCACCCTCACCTGCCCCTGCGGCTCGGCGTCGAAGGCACCGGACACCGACAGCACGGCCTGCGCGGCGTTGAGCATGTCGCGGCAACGGGCGTGGATCTCCTCGCCGCTTTCGCTCAGGCGCAGCTTGCGGGTGGTCCGTTGCAACAATTGCGTGCCGAGGGCTTTTTCCAGGCGGGCGATGGCGCGGCTGGTGGCCGACGGTGTTGCACCCAGCTGGCGGGCCGCTTCCGAGAAGCTGCCGGTCTCCACTACCTTGGCGAAGATGGCCATTTCGTTGAGCAGGGCGATGCTTTTATTTGTGCTCATGGAGCAAAGATCCTTTGCAGTGTTGCTGGATTATCGCAAGTCCATCCTGTCGATACAATGCACGACACTCGCCGCAGTTTCATTGAAAGCCTCGTCATGACCGAACGTCTCTACCTCACCGACCCCGCCTTGCGCGCCGACATCCAAGTGCTGGACTGCACTGCGCAGGACGATGGCCGCTACGCCGTGCGGCTGTCGGCCACACCCTTTCATCCGCAGGGTGGCGGACAGCCCAGTGATACCGGTCGGATCGGTGCGGTGGAAGTACTGCGCGTGAGCAGCGAAAGCGAGGGCATCGTCCACTACACCACCGCCCCCGTGGCGCCTGGCCCGGCGCTGGCCTGCGTGGATGCGCAGCCGCGCCAGCTGCACGCCCGGCTGCATTCAGCGGGCCACGTGATCGGGCAGGTACTGGCCGAACTGGGATGGAAGCCCACCAAGGCGCATCACTGGCCGGGGGAAGCGCGCGTGGTGGGCGTGGCTGCCGCCGCAGATGGCACAGCCCAGGAACTGGTGCCGGCAGAGCTGGAGCGCCGCTGCAATGACTTGCTGGCGCAGGATTTACCCTGCGTGATGGCCATGGAGAATGGCTTGCGGCAGATCGGTTTTGGCGAGCTGCCTGCCTACCCTTGTGGCGGGACGCACGTGGCGTCGCTGGGAGAGATCGGGCGAATTCGTATTGACTCCATACGGGTCAAGAAGGGGGAGGCGTCGGTGCGTTATGACGTTACTCCCTGAGCGAATATCTGCCCTCAAAAAACACTGGTTTGATTCGCGCTCATGGCGGTGAAAAAAACCGTCTCAAAAGACGGCTACTCCCCAAGAATTGACTCACTCTTTTTGCGCATCTTCATCCCACTGCCGCAAGGTCGCCAGCTTTTCGCCTATCTTGATTTCCAACCCCCTTGGAACCGGCTGGTACCAGCCCGGCTCAGCGATCCCCTCCGGCAAATAAGTCTCCCCCGCCGCATAGGCATTGGGCTCATCATGGGCATACCGGTATTCATGCCCGTAGCCCAATTCCTTCATCAACTTGGTCGGCGCATTGCGCAGATGCACCGGCACTTCCCGGCTCTTGTCCTGTTTCACGAAAGCGCGCGCAGCGTTGTAGGCGTTGTAGCCGGCATTGCTCTTGGCCGCCACCGCCAGGTAGATCACCGCCTGCCCCAGTGCCAGTTCGCCCTCGGGGCTGCCCAGGCGCTCATAGGTCAGCGCGGCATCGTTGGCGATCTGCATGGCGCGCGGGTCGGCCAGGCCGATGTCTTCCCAGGCCATGCGCACGATGCGCCGCGACAGGTAGCGCGGATCGGCGCCACCATCGAGCATACGGGTCAGCCAGTACAACGCCGCATCCGGATGTGAGCCGCGTACCGACTTGTGCAAGGCCGATATCTGATCGTAGAAATTGTCTCCACCCTTGTCGAAACGACGGCTGTTGAGCGTCAGCGCATTCTGCAGGAACTCGGCCGTAACCAGCTGCGTGCCGGTCGTGCGGGCGGCCGTCTGAGTCTGCTCCAGCAGATTGAGGAAGCGGCGAGCATCGCCATCGGCGTAGCCGATGATGGTGTCGGTGGCCTGTCCGTCGAATTGCAGATCCCCCAGCGCCTTGTCCTGCGCACGCTTGAGCAACTGCTTCAGTTCCTCATCGGTGAGCGACTTGAGCACGTAGACCTGCGCCCGCGACAACAGCGCCGAATTGACCTCGAAGGAAGGATTCTCGGTGGTGGCGCCGATGAAGGTCACCAGGCCGCTTTCCGCATAGGGCAGCAAGGCATCCTGCTGCGACTTGTTGAACCGGTGAATTTCATCCACGAACAGGATCGTGTGCTTGCCCATCGCCAGATTCTGCTCGGCCTGCTCCATGGCCGCACGAATATCCTTGACCCCCGAAAACACCGCCGACAGCGCAATGAATTCACACGCAAAGGCGGTGGCGGTCAGCCGCGCCAGCGTGGTCTTGCCCACACCCGGCGGCCCCCAGAAGATCATCGAATGCGGCTTGCCGGACTGGAAGGCCAGCCGCAAGGGCTTGCCTTCGCCCAAGAGATGCGACTGCCCGATCACCTCGTCAAGCGTCTTGGGGCGCAGCGCTTCAGCCAGCGGCGCAGCGGGTTCTTGCGCGAACAGGTCAGCCATGCACCGCCCCCCGCAAACTCGGAAGATCGGAGAAGAAGAACCGCAACAGGGCGGCCAGGGAAATAAAGTTCATAGTCATCAGGATGCGGGCGCGGCGCCGGATTGCAAGGCGCATTCACCAAAGGCCGTAGTCTAACGCAGCAGGCCGCTACAGGGGCGATGGCGCAGCCATGCCCGCGCCTGCAACCATCCGGCCCAGCGGGTAAAATGCAGCCTGCGCTTTTTTCTTCATATCGCCCTTTTTCCTGCCTCTCCCTGCGTCTCCATGCCCTTCGTCGTCACCGATTCCTGTATCCAGTGCAAGTACACCGATTGCGTCAGCGTCTGCCCCATGGATTGCTTCCTGGAAGGCCCCAATTTCCTGGTCATCGACCCGGACGGCTGCATCGACTGCTCCATGTGCGTGCCGGAATGCCCGGTCGGTGCCATCTACAACGCCACCGACCTGCCCGCCGCCCTCTCCCACTTTGAGGACCTCAACGCCCGTCTGGCCAAGCTGCCCGGCTGGAAGCCCATCACCCAGGCCAAAGCGCCCCTGCCCGACCACGAGCAATGGAAGGACCTGCCCGACAAGCTGCCCCAGCTGAAGATGCCCGACCTCTGAAGCACCAGCAAAACAGCCCCGCAAGCGCAAGCCTGCGGGGCTGTTTTGCTACGGGCGGACAAGCTCAGTTGTTGAATACGTCCGCACCCTTGGGAATGGTGAAGCTGAAACTGTTGCTCTTGAGCGGCGGATTCTTCTCGAAGCTGTCGAAGCTCAACAAAGAAACCTGGCCGAAGGAATCATGCAGCTCCATCGCCACCGGGGTGCCGTTCTTCAAGCCAATGCCGATGGTGTCGAAGGTCGTGTCCTTGCTCTTGGGGATGGCTTGCAGCCATTCCAGGCCATCCTTGGTGCCGGCTTCCTTCAGTGTGAAGTTTTTTTCCAGATCATTGCTGCCGAAGAGGATGGCGGCCGGCGAAGAGCCCAGCGCATTGCCCAGTTTCTTGGTGGTGACCTGGTTGAGGTCCTTGTCGTAGATGAAGAGTTTTTCCCCATCGGCCTGGATCACCTGTTCATACGGCTTCTGGTAGGTCCAGATGAATTTGCCCGGACGCGAAAACACGAAGCTGCCGCTGGAGGTGTTGACCACCTTGGACGTGCCATTCTCCACCCGCACCATGCGCTGGGTGAACGCACCCTTGGCCGACTGCGTGCTGCTGACGAATTGCTTGAACTGGTCCAGCGCGGCAGCCGAGGCACGGTTTGGTGTCAGCGCGGTGATGGCGATGGCCCCGGCCACGGCCAGCGCGGAAAGACCGGCCGCCATCATCAGGCGGCGCAGGTTGAAGGTACGGGCTTGCGCAGGGCGCGAGCGGAAAGCGTTTCTGGAATTGTCCATGTTGTTTGATTCCTTCTTGACTAGGCGCCACCGGCAAGGTGGCGGCCGGCGCGACGGTGGCCGGCCTTCAGGGCAGCTTGATGTGGAGGGAAGACCGCTTATTCAGCCGCATCGCCAGCACCCGCCGGCACCAGGATTTCACGGTTGCCATTGGACTGCATGGTGGAGACCAGACCGCTTTGCTCCATCTGCTCCAGCAAGCGCGCCGCACGGTTGTAGCCGATGCGCAGGTGACGCTGCACCAGCGAGATCGAGGCCCGGCGATGTTTCAGGACCACGGCCACGGCCTGGTCGTACATCTCGTCGCCTTCTCCACCGCCTCCGGCGCCAGCTGCGGCACCGCCGCCAGCACCGCCGTCGGCGTCTTCCAGCACGCCTCCCTCTAGGATGCCCTCGATGTAATTCGGTTCCCCCTGGGATTTCAGGTGCTCCACCACGCGGTGCACTTCATCATCCGACACGAAGGCGCCGTGCACCCGCACCGGCAAGGCCGTACCCGGCGGGTTGTAGAGCATGTCGCCCATGCCCAGCAGGGTTTCAGCGCCCATCTGGTCGAGAATGGTGCGGGAGTCGATCTTGGAAGAGACCTGGAAGGCAATGCGCGTCGGCACGTTGGCCTTGATCAGGCCGGTAATGACGTCCACCGACGGACGCTGCGTGGCCAAAATCAGGTGGATGCCAGCCGCGCGCGCCTTCTGGGCGATGCGGGCGATCAGTTCTTCCACCTTCTTGCCCACCACCATCATCAGGTCGGCCAGTTCATCGATGATGATGACGATGGTTTCCAGCTGCTCCAGTGGTTCGGGGGCATCGGGCGTGAGGCTGAAGGGATTCGGAATTTTCTCGCCGCGCTTCTCGGCATCGATGATCTTCTGGTTGTAACCAGCCAGGTTGCGCACGCCCAGCTTGGACATCTTCTTGTAGCGGCGCTCCATCTCTTCCACCGCCCAGTTCAGCGCGTGGCCGGCCTGGCGCATGTCGGTCACCACCGGCGCCAGCAGGTGCGGAATGCCCTCGTAGATCGACAGTTCCAGCATCTTGGGATCGATCAGGATCAGGCGCACCTGGCGCGGTGAAGATTTGTACAGCAGCGAGAGGATGGTGGCATTGATGCCCACCGACTTGCCCGAGCCGGTGGTGCCGGCCACCAGCAAGTGCGGCATCTTGGCCAGGTCGGCCACCACCGGATTGCCGGCGATGTCCTTGCCCAGCGCCACGGTCAGGCTGGAATGGCTGTCGTTGTAGACCTTGGAGCCCAGGATCTCCGTCAGGCGCACGATCTGGCGCTTGGGATTGGGCAGTTCCAGACCCATGAAATTCTTGCCCTGGATGACTTCCACTACGCGAATCGAGGTCAGCGACAGCGAACGCGCCAGGTCACGCGCCAGGTTGACGATCTGGCTGCCCTTCACACCGGTGGCCGGTTCGATCTCGTAGCGGGTGATCACCGGGCCGGGATAAGCCGCCACCACCTTGACCTCGACGCCGAAGTCGGCCAGCTTCTTTTCGATCAGGCGGCTGGTGAATTCCAGCGTTTCCACCGAGACCGTCTGCTGCGCGGGCGGGGCCTCATCGAGCAGCGACAGTGGCGGCAGTTCGCTGTTCAAGTCATCGAAGAGGCTGGTCTGCTTTTCCTTCTGGACGCGGTCGGACTTCTGCACCTCCACGATCTGCGGTTCGATGCGGATCGGCGGGGCTTCCACGATCTTGGCGCGCTCCTGCACCACGGTTTCCTCACGCTTGACGGCCGCTTCCTGGCCGGCGCGGCGGTCGGCACGGGCGGCGAAGAAGTCGCGCACCCAGAACAGGCCATCCTCGATCATGCCACCGATGCGTTCCACCGCCGCCAGCCAGGACACCTGGAACAGCAGCGAGAAGCCCAGCCCGAACAGCAGCAACAGCAGCAGCGTGGCGCCGGTGAAACCGAAAGTGGGCTGCATGGCCGAACCGATCATCTCGCCCAGCACGCCACCGGAGGAATGCGGCAGCTTGGGGGCGAAACGCTGCATGCGGGTGAACTCGATCCCCATGCTGCCGGTGAGCATGAAGACAAAGCCGACGGCGCGGATGAGCGGTTCCTGTCGATGTTCCGGCTCCACCGGCTGGGACACCAGGAAGCGGTTGGACAGGCGCCGATAACCGGTCCACACCGAGCGCGCCAACAGCACGCACCACCACCAGGCCGACAGCCCGAAGATGTACAGCATCAGATCGGCCATCCAGGCACCGACCCGGCCGCCCCAGTTGCCCACGCGGGGCACCGAGCTGGCCACCGACCAGCCGGGGTCGGTCTTGGCATAGCTCAGCAGGATCAGCACCAGATAGGCCAGCAGGGCCGCCAGCGCCAGCCAGCGCGCTTCCGATAACAGCCTGACCAGGCGGCTGGGCATCGGGGGCGCCGGCGTCTTGGTGGTGCGGATGTGGGCTTGACTCGTCTTGGACATAACTTCCGTACAAAAAAAACACGCCGTCATTGTAACGGCATTGAATTGGCGCTTCGCGGTTTTGCGCAGGCCAGCGGGAAACCCGCTGCACTGACCGTCACTGGCCGCTATCGTTCTGGCTGTGCTGTCTTTTTGTTCATATTCTGGACAGTAGCCCTGCCACTGCCCCCGCAGCCGCCGACTATTGCCGACATAGCGTAATTCCATGAGCCCCGCAGAGGGCATGGACTATAATCTTACCCGTTTTGCAGCGCGGCAAACCGCAAACTTGTGCGCTGGCAAGCACCCGCTTGTGCCGGACGGCCTGGCTGACGTGCCGGGCCGTCCGGAATTGAAATCTCCGGGAGTCGCCTCATTTGCAGAAGCGATCCCACAACATTTGATGAGTAGCTTATGAGCACGCCCAAACATGCCAAGGTCCTGATTCTCGGCTCCGGCCCCGCCGGCTATAGCGCCGCCGTCTATGCCGCGCGCGCCAACCTGAACCCGGTGCTCATCACCGGGGTGGAACAAGGTGGCCAGCTGATGACCACCACCGACGTCGAAAACTGGCCGGGCGATCCGCTGGGCGTGCAAGGACCGGAACTGATGCAGCGCCTGCTGCAGCACGCCGAACGCTTCAAGACCGAAATCATCTTCGATCACATCCACACCACCAAGCTCTCCGAACGCCCCTTCCGCCTCATCGGCGACAGCGGCGAATACACGGCCGATGCCCTGATCATTGCCACCGGCGCCTCGGCCCAGTACCTGGGCCTGCCCTCGGAACAAGCCTTCATGGGCCGCGGCGTATCGGCCTGCGCCACCTGTGACGGTTTCTTCTACCGTGGCCGCGAAGTGGCCGTGGTCGGCGGCGGCAACACTGCCGTGGAAGAAGCGCTGTATCTCTCCAACATCGCCAGCAAGGTCACCATCGTGCACCGCCGCGACAAGTTCCGTGCCGAGCCCATCCTGATCGACCGCCTGCTGCACAAGGTCAGCGAAGGCAAGATTGCCATCCAGTGGCACGCCACCCTGGATGAGGTGGTCGGCGACGACAGCGGCGTGACCGGCATCAAGATCAAGTCGACCCAGGACGGCGCCATCACCGAAATCCCGGTGCACGGCCTGTTCATCGCCATCGGCCACAAGCCCAACACCAGCATCTTCGAAGGCCAGCTGGAGATGCACAACGGCTACCTGAAGACCCGCACCGGCACCGAAGGCTTCGCCACCGCCACCAGCATCGACGGTGTCTTTGCCGCCGGTGACGTGCAGGACCACGTCTACCGCCAGGCCATCACCAGCGCCGGCACGGGCTGCATGGCAGCACTGGATGCACAGCGCTATCTGGAAGGCCTCGAATAAGGTAAATCAATGTAAAATGCTGCGCTGCGAGAACTCGCAACGCGACAGGCACTCAAAAGGCCGGTGACGAGTTGTCGTCCCGGCTTTTTTGTTTCACTCGAGCAATCAAACACAAGAATCATCAAGACCGAGGAAAGCATCGTGCCCTATCATTCATCTCCCTCCCGTTCCGGGCGCAGCTCGCCGGCATTGAAGGCGGTATTGGTCACGCTGGGCCTGGGTGCCGTGCTGGTCGCCTGCAGCGCTTCGCGCGACACCCCGGTGGCCGATGCCACGACCGGCCAATGCGATGCCTCCCGCGCCGATCACCTGATCGGCGAGAACTACAGCGGCTACGTCGAACGCCAGGCGCTGGCCGAATCGGGTGCCGCCGAGATCCGCGTGCTCAAGCCGGACGATGCCGCCACCCTGGATTTCAACCCGCGCCGCCTGAATCTGCAGGTCGATCCGGGCATGGTGATCATCAAGGTCGCCTGCGGCTGAAGAGCGCGCCCGCTTCTGCTAAAGTAGCCATTCGGGGAACAATACGCTACAGGGTTGGGTGGCTGTCATGGCGACAATGAAAGATTTCTCGGCGCTCCAGGGATTGCGCCGCGATCTGCAGGAACAGGAAAAAGCGCGCGCACTAGCCCTGGCCGAGCGCCAGCGCCAGGAAGCGGCAGCCCGCGAGGAAGCCAACATCTTCCGCAACAGCATCGGGCAGGTGGCGCCCTTGCGCCCCAAGGTGGTCGACAAGGCCCTGTGTCTTCCGGAACCTCCCCTCCCCATTCCGCGCCAGCATTTGGCCGATGAACAGGCCGCACTGCTGGAGTCGCTCTCGGATGAGTTCACCATCGAGACCCTGATGGACAGCGACGAAAATCTCAGCTTCGCCCGCCCCGGTGTGGGCATGGATGTATTGAGCAAGCTGCGTCGTGGCAACTGGGTGATCCAGGCCCAGTTGGACCTGCACGGCTACCGCCGCGACCAGGCGCGCGAGGCCCTGGGTGAATTCCTGCGCCAATCGCGCCGCCGCGGCCTGCGCTGCGTGCGGGTGATCCATGGCAAGGGGCTCGGTTCGGTAAACAAGGAACCCGTACTCAAGCACAAGGTACGCAACTGGCTGGCGCAGAAGGATGAAGTGATGGCCTTTTGCCAGGCGCGCGCGGCCGATGGCGGCGCGGGAGCACTGGTGGTGCTGCTGCGCTCCAGCGAGCGGGCCTGACTACCGCGCCTGCGGCATCAGCCCGCAGACAAATGGTCCAGCATGGCCACGATGGCCTCGAAATGCGGCCGTGCGGCGGCGTCAGGGCTCAGACAAGCCTGGCGCACACCGGCCAGCGCGGCTCGCTGCTTCTGGCCCGCCTCATCTTCCGGCTGGCCATGCGCTAGCAACTCTTCCAGCAGACAGCCATAGGCCCGCACTTCCATGGCCTGCACACCCCAGGCATGGGGCTGTTCGACATCGTAGAACCAGGCCGCACCGAAATCGCCGAGCAGGGCTTCACCCTCCCGATGCAGGATGTTGTGACCGTAGAGGTCGCCATGCACGATGCCCTGCGCATGCAGGTGAGCTGCTGCCGAGGCGATATCGCGTGCAATGACGATCACCTGGCTCCAGGTCAGCATGAAGCCTTGCGCATAGACATCGCGCGTACAGGATTGCAGGTCAGGCGGGCCGGCCAATACCTTGAAATCGCGATCAATCAGCGGCATGACCAGTCCCTGCACCGCTTGCGGATGACCTTGCAATCGCCCCAGCACGGGAATCAGCCCGCGATGGCGGCCGGCCATGATGCAGGCCGCCATCTCGCGCTCGGGCAGGCCGTCGCTGGTGACGGCACCCTTGAAGAGCTTCAGCGCCACCGGCTGCGTCTTGTTCGCGTCCTTCCAGCGAGCGGCGTAGATCACGCCGGAAGCACCCTCGCCCAGCTTGTCGGCCAGTTGCAGATCCCGCCAGTGGATTGCCGCCACCTGAGCATGGCGGTCTGCCGCTTCTTCCACCGCCGCGCACCAGGCATTGCCGGCCATGGCCAGCCAGCTCAGACGCGGCAGGGTCAGCAGCCAGTGTGGAAACGCCTCCAGTGTATTGGCCGACAGGCGCAACAGTTCCAGATGGCGGCAGGCCGCCAGTTCCGATGGCAAGGTGCGCAGGCGGTTCCCGGCCAGCATCAGCTTTTGCAGGCGACTGCATTGCCCGATGCTGGCGGGCAGCCGGGTGATGCGATTGTCGGTCAGCACCAGCCAGCGCAGCGAAGGCGGCAGCGATTCGGCGGGGACGTGTTCGATGCGGTTGGCCTTGAACCCGATCATTTCCAGCGCAGGACAGCGCCCCAGCACGGTTGGCAATACGGTAAAGGCATTGTCGGAACAGAACACGATGCGCAAGCGACGCAAGCGCGGCAGGTCGTCGGGCAAGGCAGCCAGCGCGTTCCCGCTCAGGTCCAGAATCTCCAGGGTTTCAGCCAGTGTGAAGATTTCTGGCGGGAATTCGCGCAGGCCGCACGACAGAGACAGGCGGGTAATGCCTTTCAGGGCGCCGCTGCGCAATTGTTCCAGGGTGTGCATGCAGAGAGGTGAAGAAAAACGTCAGAAAGCGCGGAGTTTAACAGTGCCCGCCCGGCCCTTCAGAACAGATCCAGCTGGGCATCGCCTGGTGATCTGCCGGACCTCGCCTGCGGTCGCCGAAAACGGCTGGCATCCAGCGTGGCAAAGGCCCGGTTGCGGTGATCGATGCCGAGCCGCCGGCTGGCCTTCTCGAAACGCTGGTGCAGCAGGTCGGCCCAGACGCCGGTGCCACGCATGCGGGTGGCGAAGTCGGCGTCGTAATCCTTGCCGCCGCGCATGTCCTGGATGCGGTTCATCACCCGCGCCGCCCGGTCGGGGAAGTGCGCCTGCAGCCACTGCCGAAACAGCGGGCTGACTTCCCACGGCAGGCGCAGCACGATGTAGCCCGCTTGCCGCGCACCGGCGTCGACGGCGGCTTCCATCACACGTTCCAGGTCTGGCTCGGTCACGAAGGGAATCACCGGGGCAATCGATACGCTGACCGGAATACCCGCCTCGGCCAGGGTACGAATCACCCGCAGCCGCCGCGCCGGGCTGGCCGCGCGCGGCTCCAGCGTGCGTGCAATGGCGGCATCGAGCGTGGTGATGGTGACCGCGACGATGGCCTGCCCCTTGGCGGCCATCGGGGCCAGCAAGTCGATGTCGCGCTCGATCAGGGAAGACTTGGTAATCATCGCCACCGGGTTCTCGCAATCGTGCAGGATCTGCAGGATGCGCCGGGTCAGTTGGTGCTCGCGCTCGATGGGCTGGTAGGCATCGGTATTGATGCCCACCGTGATGGTGTCGGGTTCATAGGACGGCTTTGCCAGTTCGCGCAGCAGCAGGTCGGGCGCATTGCGCTTGGCGACCAGCCGGCTTTCGAAATCCAGACCGGGCGAGAGGCCCAGATAGCTGTGCGAGGGCCGTGCAAAGCAGTAGATGCAGCCATGCTCACAACCCCGGTAGGGATTGAGCGAGAGCGAGAACGGCAGGTCCGGCGAGCTGTTGCGGCTGATGATGGAGCGCGCGTCTTCCTCGGTGACGATGGTCTTCAGGCGCGGCGGCTCGTCATCCTCCATCACCTCGGCTGCAAGCGGCTCGACGGCGGCAAAACTGACCGCCTGCCAGCCATCATCGAACTCTTCCCGCGCCACCGATTCGTAGCGCCCGCGCAGATTGGTGACGGCTCCCCGACCCTTGCGCGCGACCTGGTTGCGATGGACGAAGGTTTCCGGCGTGAGGGTGGCGTCATCCTCGCCAGGAGGCGCAGGCTGGTCAGGAAAAGGCCGGGCAATGCCCTGCGGGAATTTGGGGAAGGAAGCCAAGGCAAGCTCAACGATACTGTATATATGAACAGTATTTTGCCTTCACTTGGGGCGCACTGCAAATGCTGTTTCAATTTGTCCGGGTGCCGCATTAATCGGTTATGCTTGTTCACCCTCAGCTTCCCATCAGCGAAGAAAGCGACCACAAAGGGGGAACAAGGACCACCCGAGGTCCCAAGGAGACAAGGATGCAATACCAGGCAAACCGGCGCGCTGCCGGTGCATTGCTGGGCGCCTCGCCCCTGGTGCAGTCCGGCGCCGATGCGCTGCTGGATCTGCAGGCTATCGAACGCTCGCACCAGCGCAGCTCGTCCTACGGCATCACGCGCGGCCAGCGGCCCGACTTGGACGCGCTCTCGCGCGCCGACCTGGCACAGACGCTGGAAGCCAACCAGGCCCTCTCCGGCCACGCCCGCCCGGTCATGGAAACCCTCTACGACCAGATCCGCAATACCCACAGCATGGTGATCCTGTCGGACGCCGAAGGTACCATCCTGCACACCCTGGGCGACAGCGATTTCCTGGCCAAGGCCGACCGCGTGGCGCTGGGTCCGGGTGGATGCTGGTCGGAACAATTGCGTGGCACCAATGCCATCGGTACGGCCCTGTTCGAGCAGAAGCCGACCACCGTACATGCCCAGCAGCACTATCTGGATGCCAACCGTTTCCTGACCTGTTCAGCCGCCCCCATCTTCGACCATCGCGGCCAGGTGCTGGGGGTGCTGGACGTCTCCGGCGAATGCGGCAGCTTCCACAAGCACACCATGGCGCTGGTACGCATGTCGGCGCAGATGATAGAAAACCACCTGCTGGCCGGCAGCTTCCCCGATTGCATCACCCTGCACTTCCACAGCCGTGCCGAATTCGTCGGCACGCTGGTCGAAGGCATCGTCAGCTTCACCCCGGGCGGACGCTTCCTGGCGGCCAACCGCAGTGCGCAGTTCCAGTTGGGGCTGACGCTGGCGGCGCTGCAATCGCATACCTTCGCATCGCTCTTCGGGGTACCGCTGTCGCTGCTGTTCGAGCACCATCGCAAGGCCGCCCCGGGCTTGCTGGAGCTGTGCCTGCACAACGGCATCCGCATCCATGGACGGGCCGAACTGCGGCTGCGCGACCAGCATTTCCAGAATGCGCGCGAAGCCATCATCGATACGCCGCACACGATCCCCGCCGCCCGCCCGGCGCCCGTAGCACGGCCTCATGCAGGCCCGCCGCGTCCCGGCCTGCAGGCACTCGATACCGGCGACGCTCGCATGAGCGCCCTCATCGCCAAGTTGCGCAAGGTCATCGACCGCGATATTCCCATCCTCATCACCGGCGAGACCGGTACCGGCAAGGAATGGCTGGCTCAGGCCATCCACCGCGAGAGCGCGCGCTTCCGGGCCACGCAAACCCGGACAGGCGCAGCGCCTTTCGTGGCCGTGAATTGCTCGGCCATTCCGGAGAATCTGATCGAGGCCGAACTGTTCGGCTATGAAGACGGCGCTTTCACCGGTGCGCGTCGCAAGGGAGCGCTGGGCAAGATCGCCCAGGCCCAGGGCGGCACCCTCTTCCTCGATGAGATCGGCGACATGCCGCTGGCCCTGCAAGGCCGCCTGCTGCGGGTCTTGCAGGAACGCGCGGTGACGCCCCTGGGCAGCCAGCGCGTCATCCCGGTGGACTTCGCGCTGGTGTGCGCCACCAACCAGCCACTGCGCGAAATGGCCGCGCGTCATGCCTTCCGCGAAGACCTGTACTACCGTATCAACGGCTTGCAGGTGAAGCTGCCAGCTCTGCGCGAACGCAGCGACCTGGTCGGCCTGATCGAGCGCATTCTGGAGCAGGAAGGCGGCGCCGACGCGCCGCGCTTCGATACCCAGGCCCTGGCCCTGCTGCAGGCCAGCCGCTGGCCGGGCAATCTGCGGCAGCTCTCCAACCTGATCCGCACCTCCCTGGCCATGGCCGAGGGCCAGGCCTGGATAGGGGTGGAACACCTGCCAGATGACTTTCTGGAAGAGGCGGCGCCCGTGCAGGCGGCTTGCGAGATGCCGGTACACATGGCATATGAAGAAAAACGCGAAAAATCGCTCTCCATGCACGACAGCGAATGGGCTGCCATCGAGCGCGCCCTGCACACCCATGACGGCAACGTCAGCGCCGCTGCCAAGGCGCTGGGCGTGTCGCGCAATACGCTCTACCGGCGCTTCAAGTCACGCGGGCACTGAGCGGCGCCAGCGCGTCGTATTCCTCATCGGTAAACAGCCGCGAGCGCGTCAGGAAGCGCTTGCCGCTGCCGTTCTCCAGCGAGAACATGCCGCCGTTGCCATTGACCACGTCAATGATCAGTTGCGTATGCTTCCAGTATTCGAACTGGTCGGCGCCGATGTAGAACGGCACGCCATCGATCTCTCCCAGATGCACATCGGTATCGCCCAGCGTGAAGTCGCCGGCGGGATAGCACATCGGCGCGCTGCCATCGCAGCAACCGCCGGACTGGAAGAAGATCAATTCACCATGCCGCCTCTTCAACTGACGCAGCAAGTCCACCGTGGCCTCGGTGGCCGTTACCCTGGGCAATGCCTTCATCGCCATTCTCCTGTCGGATCTACCATAAAAGCGGCGCCGGCCGCGGGGAGGCGGACCGGCGCCGAAGCTGCCTTGCTGCAAGGAGTCAAACGAAGATCACGCGATCAGAAGAAGCCCAGCGCCTTGGGGCTGTAGCTGACCAGCAGGTTCTTGGTCTGCTGGTAGTGGTCCAGCATCATCTTGTGGTTTTCACGGCCGATGCCGGATTGCTTGTAGCCACCGAAGGCCGCATGCGCCGGATACAGGTGATAGCAATTGGTCCATACGCGACCAGCCTGGATCTCGCGACCCATGCGGAAGGCACGCGTGCCATCGCGGGTCCACAGACCCGCGCCCAGGCCGTAGAGGGTGTCATTGGCGATGGACAGGGCTTCTTCCTCATCCTTGAAGGTGGTCACCGAGACGACGGGGCCGAAGATTTCTTCCTGGAAGATGCGCATCTTGTTGTTGCCCTGAAACACCGTCGGCTTGACGTAATAGCCCGTGGCCAGGTCGCCGCCCAGTTCTTCACGTCCGCCGCCGGCCAGCACCTTGGCGCCTTCCTGCTTGCCGATGTCGATGTAGGAGAGGATCTTTTCCAGCTGCTCCTGCGAGGCTTGCGCGCCGATCATGGTGCTCTTGTCCAGCGGATTGCCCTGCTTGATGGCGGCCACGCGCTTCAAGGCGCGTTCGATGAAGCGCTCGTAGATCGATTCCTGCACCAGCACGCGCGAAGGGCAGGTGCAGACTTCGCCCTGGTTCAGCGCGAACATGGCGAAGCCTTCCAGGGCCTTGTCGAAGAATTCGTCATCCTTGTCCAGCACGTCGGCAAAGAAGATGTTGGGCGACTTGCCGCCCAGCTCCAGGGTCACCGGGATCAGGTTCTGCGAGGCGTACTGCATGATCAGGCGGCCGGTGGTGGTCTCGCCGGTGAAGGCGATCTTGGCGATACGCTTGTTGGAGGCCAGCGGCTTGCCCGCTTCCACACCGAAGCCCTGCACGATGTTGACCACGCCGGGCGGGATCAGGTCAGCGATCAGTTCGATCAGGACCATGATGGAAGCCGGGGTCTGCTCGGCCGGCTTCAAGACTACGCAGTTGCCGGCGGCCAGCGCCGGGGCCAGCTTCCACACCGCCATCAGGATGGGGAAGTTCCAGGGGATGATCTGGCCGACCACACCCAGCGGCTCATGGAAGTGGTAGGCATAGGTGTCGTTGTCGATGGGGCAGATGCTGCCTTCCTGGGTGCGCACGGCGGCGGCGAAATAACGGAAGTGGTCGATGGCCAGCGGGATGTCGGCGGCCATGGTTTCGCGGATGGGCTTGCCGTTGTCCAGAGTTTCGGCGGTGGCCAGCAGCTCCAGGTTGGCTTCCATGCGGTCGGCGATCTTGAGCAGCATGTTGGCGCGCTCGGTGGGGGAAGTCTTGCCCCAGCTCTTCTTGGCGGCATGGGCGGCGTCCAGCGCCAGTTCCACGTCTTCGGCGCTGGAGCGGGCCACTTCACAGAAGGCGCGTCCGATCACCGGGCTGATGTTCTCGAAGTATTCGCCCTTGACCGGGGGCACGAATTTGCCACCGATGAAGTTGTCGTAGCGTTGCTTGAAGGGGTCGCGTACGCCGAGTTTGCTGATGTCTGCCAGGTTCATGTCGTCTCCGTTCGGGTTATGGTTGAAATCCCGCCGCGATCATGGCCGCGGCGGAGGTTCATCCCTCTGGATGGCAAATCGCATGCCAGCCTGCAAACCTGCTCTGGAAGCGCCTTGCGCGCCAGCATCATTGTCACGCTGTGTCAATCTGGCGCAGCCCGGGACAGCGCAGAGGGACAGCCTGACACACTCTTTTTCTTGCACTGCGGACGTAAAAAAACCGGCCAGCGGCCGGTCTCTCGTGATGCTTGCGCTGTCCTGAATCAGACGGCATCCGGCCCGGTTTCGCCGGTACGGATACGGATCACCTGTTCCACTTCCTGCACGAAGATCTTGCCGTCGCCGATCTTGCCGGTGCGGGCGGCCTTGATGATGGCGTCCACGGCCTGCTCGACCACCTTGTCGTCCACCACGACCTCGATCTTGACCTTGGGCAGGAAGTCGACCACGTATTCGGCACCGCGATAGAGTTCGGTGTGGCCCTTCTGGCGACCGAAGCCTTTCACTTCGGTGACCGTCAGGCCCGTGACGCCGACTTCGGCGAGGGATTCACGCACCTCGTCCAGCTTGAACGGTTTGATGATGGCGGTCACTTGTTTCATGGCAATTCCTCTCTTGGTATGTCGTAAAGAAACGATCTCAACGATCTATTGAATAGCGGATACAGCATTTATTATTATTTTACTGGCAAGACCATGGCGTCCTGCCCACTTGCACATTGTCAATCAGGCGTGCCCAGCTTTCAACCTTCTTGCACAAGCCGGGCCATAAAAAGCCGGATTCAGTCCTCCAGATCGGGAATACGTTCCAGATCCCGGAGCCAGACGGTGGCCTCGCCATCGCTGGGTGCGCGCCAATCCCCACGCGGCGAGAGCGAGCCGCCCGAGCCGACCTTGGGCGCATTGGGCACGCAGGAGCGCTTGAACTGGCTGGTCTTGAAGAAGCGATAGACGAAGATACCCAGGTTTTTCTTGATCTGCGGCAAGCTGTACTGGTTGCGCGCACCATGCAGGCCATCCGGCCAATGGCCGATGCTGCGGTCTTGCCAGGCGCTGTGCGCCAGGAAAGCCACCTTGGCCGGCGTGAAGCCATAGCGCAGGATGTAATAGAGATTGAAGTCCTGCAACTCGTAGGGACCGATGAAGTCCTGGGTACGCTGGCCCGGCTCGCCGTCCGAGGCACCCGGCACCAGTTCCGGGCTGATTTCGGTTTCGAGGACGTGGATCAGCACTTCCGGCTGTTTCAGTTCCAGCGAACCGGATTCCGCCACCCAGCGCACCAGGTGGGTGATCAAGGTCTTGGGCACGCTGGCGTTGACGTTGTAGTGCGACATGTGGTCGCCCACGCCATAGGTACACCAGCCCAGCGCCAGCTCGGACAGGTCGCCGGTGCCGATGACGATGGCACCGTGATGATTGGCCAGGCGGAACAGGTGATTGGTGCGCTCACCCGCCTGCACGTTTTCGAAGGTGATGTCATAGACCGGCTCACCGCGTGAATACGGGTGATCCAGGTCCTTCAACATCTGTTCGCAGCTGGGGCGGATATCGATCTCCTGCGCCGAGCAGCCGACCTGCGCCATCAGCTGATGCGCCTGCACCAGCGTGCGGCTGCTGGTGGCAAAGCCGGGCATGGTATAGGCCAGGATGTTGGAACGCGGCAGGCCCAGCTTGTCCATGGCCTTGGCGCAGACCAGCAGCGCATGGGTCGAATCGAGACCGCCGGACACACCGATGACGACCTTCTTGATGTTCGAGGAAGACAGGCGCTGCACCAGTGCCTGCACCTGGATGTTGTAGACCTCGCGGCAGCGCAGTTCGCGCTGTTCGGCATTGGCCGGCACGTAGGGGAAGCGTGCCACCCGGCGTTGCAGCGGCAAGGACTGCTCCTGCGGGATCTGCACATCGAAACGTACCACTTCGAAGCGGCGCACTTCGTCGGCGTGGCGGCGCACCGACTGGCCAAACGTGGTCTGGTGGAAGCGCTCACGGGAGAGGCGTTCCAGGTCGATGTCGGCATAGATCACGTGACCGCCTTCGGCAAAGCGCTCGGACTCGGCCAGCAGTTCACCGTTCTCGCAGATGAGCGCCTGACCATCCCAGGCCAGGTCGGTGGTGGATTCGCCATTGCCCGCCGACGAATACAGATAGGCCGCCAGGCAGCGCGCCGATTGCTGCGACACCAGCTGATGGCGGTAACCCGACTTGCCGACCACGATGTTGGAGGCCGACAGGTTCACCAGCACGGTGGCACCGGCCAGCGCGGCAAAGGAAGACGGCGGGATCGGCACCCAGACGTCTTCGCAGATCTCGATGTGGAAGCGGAAGTCGGGGATGTTGCCGATCTCGAACAGCAGATGGCTGCCGAAGTCCACGTCCTGCCCCAGCAGGCGGGTACGGCGGGTGACGGCGCAATCGGCGCTGCTGAACTGGCGCGCTTCGTAGAATTCGCTGTAGTTGGGCAGGTAGCTCTTGGGCACCACACCCAGGATGCGGCCGTTGTGGACCACCACGGCGCAGTTGTAGAGCTGGTGATCGACCTTCAGCGGCATGCCCACGATGAGAGCGGCGGAGATGCGCATGGACGCTTCCAGCACCGATTGCAGGGCCTGCAGGGAGGCTTCCAGCAAGGCGCGCTGCTGGAACAGATCTTCGCAGCTGTAGGCCGACAGGCCCAGTTCGGGGAAGGACACCAGGGCCGCACCACGGGCGGCGGCCTGTTCGGCCAGGGCGATGGTAGCTTGCGCGTTGAAGCCGGGATCGGCCACCTTGCAGTCCGGCACTGCCACGGCGACGCGGGCGAAACCGTGGTTGTAGAGATTGAAGAAGGGGCTTTGCATAGCGTGTGTTGGACTCCGTGCACTTCGCCAGGGCGGCGACGCGTTCTGTTCATTTTGCGTAGAATGCCTGTTCGAGCGGGCCGTGGGCCGCGCCATCTTTCGCAGGTCACTTGCAGTCCATGGATTATCGCACGCGAATCGTTTCTTCTCTGGCCGAGATCGGCCCGTCCCGCTGGGATGCGCTGGTGACAGCCCAGGCCGAGGGCAATCCCTTCCTCTCCTACGCCTTCCTGCATGCGCTGCACGAGAGCGGCAGCGCCAGTCCGGAATCCGGCTGGGAGCCGCATTATCTGACGCTGTGGCAGGCCGATGGCGAGCAGGAGCAACTGGTGGCCGCCCTGCCCCTGTATCGCAAGTTTCACTCGTATGGCGAATACGTCTTCGACTGGGCCTGGGCCGAGGCTTACCAGCGGCATGGCGTGGACTACTACCCCAAGCTGCTCTCGGCCATCCCCTTCACGCCGGTACGCGGCGCGCGCCTGCTGGCCATCGACGAGACTGCCCGCGCGGCGCTGGTGACCGCATTACGGGCGCTGCAGGAGCGAAGTGAAGTTTCCTCCACGCATATCCTGTATCCCCCGCCGGAACAGGCGCAGCTGCTGGCGGACGACGGGTTCCTGCTGCGCAGCGGGGTGCAGTTCCACTGGCACAATGAAGGGTATGGCAATTTTGCGCAATTCGTCGATACGCTGGACCGCAAGAAGCGCAAGAACATCCTGGCCGAACGGCGCAAGGTGGCCGAGCAAGGCGTGCGCTTCGCCTGGCTGCGCGGGGCCGAGATCACGGAGGCGCACTGGCGCTTTTTCAATCGCTGCTATCGGCACACCTATGCCGCGCACTACTCCACGCCTTACCTGAACCTGGATTTCTTCCGCCGTATCGGTGAAACCATGCCGCAGCACCTGCTGCTGACGGTGGCGCTGCGGGGGGATGAGCCGATCGCTTCCTCGCTGACGGTGCATGACGCCGATACACTCTATGGCCGCTACTGGGGCGCACTGGAACACGTGCCCTGCCTGCATTTCGAGACCGCGTATTACCAGCCGCTGGAATTCTGCATCGCCGAGAAGATCACCTGGTTCGAAGGCGGTGCCCAGGGCGAGCACAAGATGGCACGCGGTTTCCTGCCGCAGAAAACCTGGTCGGCACACTGGCTGGCGCATCCGGGGTTCTACGATGCGGTGGAGCACTTCCTCTCGCGGGAAAGCAACGGCATCGATGGCTATATCTCGGAGCTGAACGAGCACAATCCCTTCCGGGATCCGCCACGCTGATTCGTCCTTCTCTCGCAGACATGAAAAAACCGGTCCGTGCACCACACGGACCGGCCTCATCAAAAAATATAAACGATTTAAATCGTTTAAATCCTTTTAATTATTTATAGCCAACACGATCCAGCATCTGCAACACCTTCTGCTGGTTGGCACCGACCGCACCCACGTTGATGACTTCGGCCTTGAACGGACCCATCTTCACCAGTGCCGGATTCTCGGTCTTCACGCTCTTGACGGCGGGCCACTCGTTGTTGCCTTCAGCGAAGTAGCGCTGGGCCGAATCGCTGGCCAGGTATTCCAAGAACTGCACGGCTTCGGCCTTGTGCGGCGCGTTCTTGGCCACACCGCCACCGGCGATGTTGACGTGCGCACCGTAGCTCTTCTGGTTGGGCCAGACGATGCCGACCTTTTCCATCAGCGCCACGTCTTCCGGCTTGGTCGAACGCAGCAGGCGCGCCACATAGTAGGAGTTGGAAATGGCCACGCCGCACTCACCCGAACCGACCGCCTTGATCTGATCAGTATCGCCACCGACCGGCTGGCGCGCCTGATTGGCGACCATGCCCTTCAACACGGCTTCGGTCTTGGCCGCGCCGTCATGCTCCAGCAGCGCGCCGAACAGCGACACGTTGTAGGGGTGCGAACCACTGCGGGTGCACAGCTTGCCCTTGTTCTTCGGGTCGCCCAGGGCTTCATAGGTATCGACGTCTTCCGGCTTGACGCTGGCCTTGTTGTAGACGATCACGCGGGCGCGGGTGGAGAAGCCGAACCACTGCGTACCCTCGCTGCCTTCCTTGCTGTGCAGGTTGGCGGGAATGCGCTCGTCGAGCAGCTTGGACTTGACCGGCTGGAACAGCCCTTCGCTCTGCGCCTTCCACAGACGGGCCGCATCCACCAGCAGGATCACGTCGGCCGGGCTTGAAGCGCCTTCGCTCTTCAAGCGCGCCAGGATACCGGCATCGTCGCCATCGACACGGTTGATCTTGATGCCGGTGGCCTTGGTGAAATCGGCGTAGAGGGCTTCGTCAGTCTGGTAGTGGCGCGCCGAATAGAGATTGATGACCTTCTCCTGCGCGAAGCTGGAAGCGGCAATGGCAGCCAGCACGGCGCCGACGGCGAGTTGACGGTGGAACATGGACCATCCTTTTCAAAAAGAGTGAACGACCGCCGTCATTGAAACGGCGTTTTCTTTTGGCGCGGAAGGCGGTCCGGGGATGTGGGACTTGGCTGTCGCAGTGGGCAATCTCGGGATCGCCTCGTTGTGGACTCAAGGCGTAATGCCTGAGCGGTTCATGGACCGCTGACGACTATATCACAAACAAGAAGCATTATCATCTGCGCAAATCCATCCGGCGCAGCACGATACAAAACACCCTTGCCGGCAGCCGCGCGGCAAGGGCGTGTTGGAGGCGATATGAAGCAATCAGATGAGCTTGACCGCAAAGTCCACACCGATGCCGGCCCACCATTCCTGCTCCTTCTGGAACCAGAAGGAAATGCTCGGATGTTCCCTGATGTAGTCGCGGCGGATCTCCAGGTCGATACGGCTCTTGAGCTTGACCCGCACCTTCTCCAGATCCAGAGTGATGTGTGCATGGCGGAACATCACCGCCAGCCGCAAGGCCAGCACCGCCTTGGCGAAATCGACATCGGCCAGCATCTCGCTGATCTTCTTGAGGTTGCCCTTCTGCCCGAGGATCAAGGTACTCATCAGACGCTGTTCGCGCGTGGTGAAACCGGGCAAGTCGGCATTGGCGATCATGTAGGCCGAATGCTTGTGGTAACCGGTGGGCGAAACGACCAGCCCGGTCTCGTGCAGCAGTGCGCTCCAGTAGAGATAGCGCGCGTAGGAATCGGTAGCGGGCTTGAGCAGCTGGAAGAAACCCAGCGCGGTATCGGCCACACCATGCGCACGGGCGGCATCGACGTGAAAGCGGCGGGCGAACTCTTCCACCGAACGGTCACGACGGTCGGCCTTGGTGGCGCGCAATTGCAGGTCCCACATCACGCCCATGCGCAGGCCGGCTTCCACCGGCGTGATCAGCGCAATGCCGAACTCCTGCATGAAGCCGATCAGCACCGCCAGCCCACCCATGATCACGCCGGCGCGATCAGCCTTCATGCCATCGAGCGCGATCTGGCTGACGTGGCCGAAATCGATCAGGCGCTGCATCAGGTCGGCCAGGCTGGGCAGCGTGATACGGCCATCACCCATGTTGTTGCGACGGATGGTATCGGCGATGGCGCGCATGGTGCCGGAAGATCCGTAGACGTTGACACTGGTCGCATCAAAGCTGAAGAGATGCACCGCATCTTCCACATGCGAACGCGCCGAAATGATGGCGCGCTCGAAAGCGGCCGCCGTAATGGCGCCGTCGGGGAAGAAGGCCAGGCTCTGGTTGACGGTGCCGATGCCGAAGGATTCGACGTGACGGATATGTTCGCCCAGACCACGGATGACTTCAGTGGAACCGCCGCCAATGTCGATGACCATGCGTTCCTCGCCGCCATCGGCCAGCACCCCGGCCACGCCCATGTAGATGAGGCGCCCTTCTTCCTCACCGGAAATGATCTCGACCGGATAACCGATGGCGCGCTCCAGTTCGGGCAACAGTTCGGTGGCATTCCTGGCTACGCGCAAGGTATTGGTGGCCACTACCCGTACGGCCGTGAGCGGATAGTCGCGCAGAATGGAGCGGAAACGGGTGAGCGAATCAATGGCACTCTGGCAGGCCTGCGGCGTCAGATTGCCGGTCTTGTCGATGCCCGCCGCCAGGCGGATGGGGTCACGGGCGCTCTTGATGACGCGTATGCCGTCGTCCTCGTACTTGCCGATATGCAAGCGAAAACTGTTGGAACCGAGATCTACCGCAGCAAACATTCATTTCCTTTCGCAAGGGCTGTACGCCGAACGGCACACAGCAATTGCTAAATAATTTAAACCGCATCCTGTCTCCCAGCCGACAAGATAATGGGCGCGCATTACACTTTGATGACAGCCTGCACCCTGTAAAATGGCGGGTCGGCGAAGTCGTGCTGCGTTGCAAATATTATTTTATACAATTTATCCCATTTCCCTTCCATGCCCGGCATTCTTTACCTGGTTCCCAACACGCTGGGAAGTACCGAACTCCTCACCGACGCTGGCGCCATGCACCCGCTGGAAGCCATCATCCCGCGCCAGGTGCAGGCCATCGCGGCGCGCCTGGATTATTTCGTGGCCGAAAACGCCAAGACCACGCGCGCCTTCCTCAAACTATTGGGGAGCAATACCCCGCTGGCCCAGCCCATCCAGGCAATCCAGATCAGCGAGCTCAACGTCAACACGCCCCCTGCCGCCCTGCCCGCCCTGCTGGCACCGCTACTGGCGGGCCGTGACGGCGGCCTGATCTCGGAAGCGGGCGTGCCGGCCGTGGCTGACCCCGGCGCCAACCTGGTGCGACTGGCGCATCAGCATGGCATCCAGGTGCGACCGCTGGTCGGTCCGTCTTCGCTCTTGCTGGCGGTGATGGCCAGCGGATTGAATGGCCAGAGCTTCGCCTTCAACG
This sequence comes from Herbaspirillum sp. C9C3, assembly GCF_013359625.1. Classification (NCBI taxonomy): domain Bacteria; kingdom Pseudomonadati; phylum Pseudomonadota; class Betaproteobacteria; order Burkholderiales; family Oxalobacteraceae; genus Herbaspirillum; species Herbaspirillum sp. C9C3. Next base: position 33,164 of record NZ_JABFMQ010000001.1, on the reverse strand, counting down.
GCTATCTGCCCACCGATGCCGCAGCACGCACCAAGCGCATCGGCCAGCTGGAAGACCGTTCCCGCAAGGAGAAGCAGACCCAGCTGCTGATCGAAACGCCCTATCGCAACGGCGCCATGCTGGAGGCACTGGCGCAGTCCTGCCAGCCGGGCACGCTGATCTGCGTGGCCACCGATCTGTCGCTGCCTACCGAAGCGGTGCGCACGCAGACCGCCGCGCAATGGAAGGCGGCGCTGGCGGCGAACAAGGCACCGGACTTCCACAAGAAGCCCACGGTATTCCTGCTGCTGGCCGAATAAGCCCTCGCCCCGCCACAAAGACAAAGGCCGATTGCGTCAGCAACCGGCCTTTGTCATGGGGGCTGCGCAATGGCTTATCGCAAATGCGACAGCGGTGCCGACATCAGTGTCTTGGCAAACCCGGCACCGAAGGCCACGCCGAACTTCTTCAACACGCGTTCGGAGAGGTTCTCGGTCTGGGTGTAGTCCACCACGTCCTCGGCCTTGATGACGTCACGCGCCACGCTGTCGACCGTGCCATAGCCATCGGCCAGACCCAGCTCGACTGCCTTGGCACCGGTCCAGACCAGACCGGAGAAGGTGTCCGGGGTTTCCTTGAGGCGCGTGCCACGCCCCTGGCGCACCACGTCGATGAACTGCTGGTGGATCTCCTGCAGCATCGACAGCGCATAGTCACGCTGCTTCGGGCTTTGCGGGCTGAAGGGATCGAGGAAGCTCTTGTTCTCGCCCGCCGTGAGCAGGCGACGTTCCACGCCCAGCTTGTCCATCAGCCCGGTGAAGCCGAAACCGTCCATCAACACGCCCACCGAACCGATCAGGCTGGCCTTGTTGACGAAGATCTTGTCGGCGGCCACGGCGATGTAATAGCCACCGGAGGCGCACATCTCCTCGACCACCACGTAGATCGGCTTCTTGGGGTACTCCTTGCGCAGGCGGGTGATCTCGTCGTTGATCATGCCGGCCTGCACGGGGCTGCCACCGGGGCTGTTGATCTTCAGGATCACGCCCACCGAATCGCTGGCGGCGAAGGCCTTGTCCAGCGCCGGAATGACCACCGCCGCCGAACCCTGGCCTTCGGACTCGATGGTGCCGCGGATTTCCACCAGCGCAGTATGCGGACCCAGCGGCTCGCTCTCGATCTTGTTGTAGGTAAAGGCCATCCAGCCGCCCAGCACGATCACCGCCAGGATGGCGATGCGGAAGAAAATGCCCCAGCGGCGGCGGGCGCGCTGTTCCTTGACGGCGAACAGGGCCAGCTTTTCCAGGACATCACGTTCCCAGCCGCTCTTCTTGTCCTCGCGCACGCTGGCGGGAATGGAGGAAGACGGCGACGGGGAAGACTGGGGAGGACGGTCTTGCGGGTTGTCAGATTGGTTGTTGCTCATAGGCTCACTCTAGGCAGCGCAGCCGCGCTGCACTGGTTTTCCGCGAAGCTCATGCCTCGACGGGCTGGACGATGTCATCCGGACGCCAGAACACCTGGCCGTCCCGTTCCACCGCCATGATCTTACGCAAATGCGCGCCGGTACAAGGTCCGCCTTCGCATTTTCCGGTATCGGGCGCATAAACCGCGCCATGTGTTGCGCACATGAGATACAGGCCGCTGGATTCGAAGAATTCGCCCTCGGCCCAGTCCAGTTCGATGGGTACATGCGCACAGCGATTCAAATAGCCATAGACCACTCCGCCGTAACGCACCACGAAGCCGGTGGTCTCGTCCCCATGCAGCTGCACCGGGAAACGCTTGCCCAAACCGCCCTCCTGAAGGGCGCTGGAGGGGCAGATGAAGATTTCTTCTGGTGTCGTCACGGCCATGCGCCTCAGGCGTGCTCATTGAGCCACTGATGCAGCTCGCGGATGGAAGGGGCTGAATAAAGTGGCGACAACGCCTGCAACTGCTGCGGCGGATGCGCGCCAAACTCCACCGCCACGCCCCTGGCACCGGCATTGATGGCCATCTGCAGGTCATGGGTGGTGTCACCGATCATCAGGGTGCGGTGCATGTCCTGGCCCAGTTCGCGGGTCAGTTCCTGCAACATGGCCGGATGCGGCTTGGAGAAGGTCTCATCGGCGCAGCGGGTGGCGTCGAACTTGGAGAGCAGGCCGGTGGTATTCATGGCCCGGTTCAGCCCGACGCGGCTCTTGCCGGTGGCCACCGCCAGGAAGTAGCCCTGCTGTGACAGGTCGGCCAGCATCTCCGGCACGCCCTCGAAGAGCGTCAGATCCTTGTCCTGGCCAAGATAATGATGGCGATAACGCTCCACGATGCGCGGATAGTACTTCGGATCCACATCCGGAATGGCCGCCTGCATCGCATCCTGCAAGCCCAGGCCGATCACGTAGGAGGCCGCGCTCTTGTCGGGAATGGGCAGACCCAGGTCGCGCGCAGCCGCCTGGATGCAGCGCACGATGGTGGAGGTGCTGTCCATCAGGGTGCCGTCCCAGTCGAAGACGATCAGGTCGAATTGCTTTCTTGCCATGTGTCGAGTTCTTTCTGCTGGCATGTCCTGGCGCTGCTTGCCGGATCGGCAATTGGCAGAGGGACATGCGATTGTGTCAATGCCGGGCAGAAAGTATCACATCCCGGACCGCTGCGTGCACCCCTTCACTGTTCTGTCCCGGCCAGCATGTTGTGGGGCAGCAGATCGCCCTCGGCACCGCCTTCGAGGCTGCGCAGGAAACGCGCGCATTCTTCGGGCAGCCCAGCCTTGAGAGTGACGGTCTCGCCGCTTTCCGGATGGCGGAAGCTGATGCGCCAGGCGTGCAGGAACATGCGCTTGAAGGCCACGCGGCTGCCCTCGGCCTTTTGCAGCGACTTGTTGAGGGTGAAGTCCCCGTACTTGTCGTCGCCCACGATGGGAAAACCGCTGGAAGAGAGGTGCACCCGGATCTGATGGGTGCGACCGGTCTTCAGTTCAGCTTCCAGCAGGGCAAATTCACCGAAGCGGCGCAACAGCGAAAAGATCGTGTGCGAAGGCTGGCCGTCGGCCTGCACCCGCACGCGGCGCTCGCCATCGGGCGTGCTGTACTTGAACAGCGGCAACTTCACGTGCTGGCGCGCGTTCTTCCAGTCCCCCTGCACCAGCGTGAAATAACGCTTGTCGGTGGTGCCTTCGCGCATCTGGTCGTGCAGGTTGGTCAGGGCCGAACGCTTCTTGGCGATCAGCAGCACGCCCGAGGTATCGCGGTCCAGGCGGTGCACCAGCTCGAGGAACTTGGCCTGGGGGCGCGCCGCGCGCAACTGCTCGATCACGCCATAGCTCACGCCGGAGCCGCCGTGCACGGCCACCCCGGCCGGCTTGTCGATGACCAGCATGTGGCTGTCTTCCAGCAGGATGCGGAATTCGGCACCGGGCACGACCTGCTCTTGCTTTTCTGCAACTCGTATTGGCGGCACGCGCACCACGTCGCCTTCGGCCAGGCGGTAGGTCTGGTCGATGCGGCCCTTGTTGACGCGCACCTCGCCCGAACGCAGGACACGGTAGATATGGCTCTTGGGAACGCCCTTGCAGATGCGCAGCAGGAAATTGTCGATCCGCTGCCCCGCTTCCTCGTCGGAAATGGTCAGCAACTGCACCTGGGGAAGGTTCTGCGAGGCTGCTTCGCTCCGGGAGGCGGGCGCGGCTGCGGCGCTTTCAGAAGCCCCCCTAGAAAATCTCGCTAAGTCCTTCATTTTGAATATATAATCGATTGACGCCGATCAAAAAACGGCGTCAGTAGAATAAAAAAGGAACATTCTACACAAGAGGAGTCTTCGTCAGCCTCGCTCATTTGCAAAATAGACGAAGGGGGCCCCGAAAACCACGACGCGCGGCATCGCAGACGCAATAAAAGCGCTGCAACGGTTGACAATACAGCCGATCATGTCGCTTGCCTGGTCCACGTAAAGGCCTCGAAACGAGTACGCACCTTCCTTGCGCGATTCCAGTTTGCACCGCAGTTGCAATCGGACAGCGCGCCTGGAAGTGGAACAGAATTGTTTGGATCATCAGGATAAAAGTCTGGCAAGACTCGCATCCGGTGTTCCGGTTCAGGTCCGCAGCGCACAGCCCCCGGCAATATGCTGCAACATGCAGCATCATGCAGCGCAACCGGTGGCAGGCTCATCCGCCCGCCCCTCTTGCAGCGCATTGCCCGGGCCCTGCCGCAGTCCTGACCGAAGCACCGCGAGGCTTGCCGGTTGATGCAGCAGAACCCGATCGCCGTCGCCAACCCATCACCATGTTACGTTTGGCTCCACAGACCAGCTTACCGTCCGCAGTTGCCTGCGCGACCGCCTATGGCGGAGCGCGCGGCGCGGATACGGTGCTGCCCGGCGTTCCCGTCTGCCGCATCCGCGCCCCCTTGTGCTGGAGCGCCCGCTAAGGCGCACTGACACAATCAAGGCAATTGCCTCCCCAATCACTTCGTTCTCGCGTACATCCCCTGTACTTTTGGCCCGCTACCACATACGGACGGGCCATTTGAAGGATCTTCGGATCCCGGAGTGAAAACATGAAACGTATGTTGTTCAACGCCACGCAGCAGGAAGAACTGCGCGTCGCGATCGTTGACGGTCAGAAGCTGATCGACATCGACATCGAAACCACCGGACGCGAGCAGCGCAAGTCCAACATCTACAAGGGCGTCATCACCCGCATCGAGCCCTCGCTGGAAGCCTGCTTCGTCAACTACGGCGAAGAACGCCACGGCTTCCTGCCCTTCAAGGAAGTGGCCCGTTCCTACTTCAAGGAAGGCATCGACGTCCGTAACGCCAGCATCAAGGAAGCGCTGCGCGAAGGTCAGGAAATCATCGTCCAGGTCGAGAAGGAAGAGCGCGGCAACAAGGGCGCGGCCCTCACCTCGTTCATCTCCCTGGCCGGCCGCTACCTGGTGCTCATGCCCAACAACCCGCGCGGTGGTGGCGTGTCGCGCCGTGTCGAAGGCGAAGACCGCCAGGAACTGCGCGAAACCATGGACAAGCTGGACCTGCCCAATGGCATGTCCGTCATCGCCCGCACCGCCGGCATCGGCCGCAACGTCGATGAACTGCAGTGGGACCTGAACTACCTGATGCAGCTCTGGCGCGCCATCGAAGGCGCCGGCCAGACCGCCTCGGGCGCCTTCCTGATCTACCAGGAATCCTCGCTGGTCATCCGCGCCATCCGCGACTACTTCCAGCCCGACATCGGCGAAATCCTCATCGACACCGACGACATCCACGACCAGGCCCAGCAGTTCATGGCCCACGTGATGCCGGACATGGTCCACCGCGTCAAGCGCTACCGCGACGACGTCCCCCTGTTCTCGCGCTTCCAGATCGAACACCAGATCGAGACCGCCTACTCGCGTACGGTCCCGCTGCCCTCGGGCGGCGCCATCGTGATCGACCACACCGAAGCCCTGGTGTCGGTGGACGTGAACTCGGCGCGCGCCACCCGTGGCAGCGACATCGAGACCACCGCCTTCAACACCAACCTCGAAGCGGCCGATGAAGTGGCCCGCCAGTTGCGCCTGCGCGACCTGGGCGGCCTGATCGTGATCGACTTCATCGACATGGAGAACTCCAAGAACCAGCGCGAGGTGGAAGGCCGTCTCAAGGACGCCCTGCACCACGACCGCGCCCGCGTTCAGATGGGCAAGATCTCCCGCTTTGGCCTGATGGAACTGTCGCGCCAGCGCCTGCGTCCGTCGCTCTCCGAAGGCAGCCACGTGACCTGCCCGCGTTGCAACGGCACCGGTCACATCCGCGATACCGAATCCTCGGCCCTGCAGGTGCTGCGCATCATCCAGGAAGAGGCCATGAAGGAAAATTCAGCTGCCATCCACGTGCAAGCGCCCGTGGACGTGGCTGCCTTCCTGCTCAATGAAAAACGGGGCGAAATCCTGAAGATCGAGACGCGCCATCGCGTCACCGTCATCATGATCCCCAACAAGCACCTGGAAACCCCGCACTACAAGATGGAACGGATCAAGCACGACGATCCGCGCCTGGACGACGCCCAAGCCAGCTATACCATGGCCGAGCAAGCCGATACCGACATCGGCTACAGCCAGCGCCAGAAGGAAGAAGTGCGTCCGCGCCAGGAAGCCGTGGTCAAGGGCATCACCCCCGACCAGCCGGCCCCCATCGTCGAGCGCAAGGCCCCGGAACCGGTGGCCGCTGTCGTACCGCCGCCGACCCTGGCACCGGAGTCCGGTCTGCTGGGCAAGATCTTTGCCTTCTTCCGCAAGAAGCCGGTTGCACCGGTGGAAGCACCTGCTGCCGTCGAAGCCAAGACCCCGGCCAAGCGTGAGGGTGAGCGCAATGGCCGCGGTGGTGATCGCAATGGCCGCAACCGCAACCGTGGTGAACGCGGTGAACGTGGCGAGCGCGTTGAACGTGGCGAGCGTGGCGAACGCAACGCAGAACAGCGCGCAGCACGTGGCCCGGCCGCCGTCGAACTGAAGGCCGGCGAAACTGCCGAAGCCAAGCAGGCCCGTCCGCCGCGTGGTCCGCGCGAACCGAGGGAAGGCCGCGAGCCGCGTGAAGCCCGCGAAGGCCGTGAGCCGCGCGAGGCCCGCGAAGGCCAGGAACCGAAGGAAGCCCGTCGCAACGAAGCGCGTGAAGTCCGCGAGCCGCGTGAAGGCCGTGAACCGCGTGCCCCGCGTGAACCGCGCGCACCGCGCGGTGAACGCAAGGACCCCAAGGCCGAGGAAGGTCTGCCGCTGGAAGCCGCGCTGGCTGCCGGCGCAGCCGCCACCGCAGGCGTGGCCGTGGCCCTGTCCGGTGACGAGCAGGCTGCCCAGGTGGATGCCGCACAAGTCGAAGGATCCGAAGGCGCTGAAGGCGTCGAGGGTACGCAAGCCGCTGAAGGCGCTACCGAGCCGCGTCGTCGTCGCCGTCGTGGTGGCCGCAACCGTCATCGTCGCGAACGCGATGAAAACGGCAACGTCATCGACAATGGCGAAGGTGAAGCCAATGAGACCGCCGAAGGCGTCGAAGCTGTCGAAGGCGTCGACACGGCGGTCGTGGCCAGTGCCGCCGCCGTCAGCATGAACGTCGAGACCGTCGCTGCCGACACCCCGGCTGCACCGATGGAAGTCGCCCAGGCGGCAGTGGCGCAAGCCTCCTTCGCCGCCTCGCCAGTGCCGGAACAAGCCCAACCCGAAGTGGCTGCCCAGGTCGAAAGCGGTGTGAATTCCGTGGAAGCCGTGGCCGCTGCCGCTGCCGAAGCGACCCAGGCCGTGTTCGCGAACCAGCCGGTCATCGAACCGGCAGCGCCGTCCATCGATGCCAGCTTCGCCCCGGCTCCGGCCTTCGAGCCGGTCCAGGCCCCCGTTGCTGCTCCGGCCGCATCGGAAGCCCCGGTCGAGGTGGTGCAAGCCGCTCCGGCCGCTCCGGCAGCTCCTGCGGTGCCGCAACAGATCAGCCTGCTCGATAGCGTCGAGGCCGTGGAAGCCAGCCCGGCCCCGGCGGTCATCGAACCGGCACCGGTGGCAGCCTCCCCTGCTGCCGCGCCTGCCGCCCATGCCAGTTCCACCGGCAACGGCGCACAGTGGGACTCGCTGCAGCAGATGCTGTCGCAAGCCGGCCTGACCCTGGCCACGACCGATCCGGTCAAGCTGCGCGCCGCCCAGGAAGCCGCCGCCTCGTTCGTCCCGGCACCGCACGTGCCGCGCGAGCGCAAGCCGCTGCCGCCGCCATCGACCGAACCGTTGGTGCAGGTCGAAACCCGCCGCTGAGACAGGATGACAGGCGGTGTGCCGCAAGGCCCCGCCTGACACTGAAATAGCGGCAGTGAACAAGGGAGCTTCGGCTCCCTTTTTCATGTCTATTGCACCTGATGTGAAGCCTCAAGCACAAGGCCGCATCGGCAAACCAGAACCTATTTGCGAACAGTTGCCCGCTTCCGGCAACGATACAGTCAGCACCCCCCGAAATGGCCGCACAAGCCCGATGCCAGCGGGGCCGCACGGGTGGCGGCCTTGCGCATGGAATTCAGTTGCAGCGATACACTATATGTACGATTGTGCATCTACGCGGCGACCTCAGGCGTGCTATCGTTACACACCTCTTATCGTCAGATCGTATGAACAAGCGCGTCATTCCCATCGTCGATGTCCGGCAAGCCCCGTCCGCCAGCCCCTCAGGACCTGGCGTGCCGGTTGCCGTGCAGCCCGTCGGCTGGCTGGCCGACAGCCTGGGGCGTCCACTGCATGATCTGCGCATCTCGGTAACTGACCGCTGCAATTTCCGCTGCGTGTACTGCATGCCCAAGGATGTCTTCGACAAGCAGTACCAGTTCCTGCCGCATTCCGACCTGTTGACCTTCGAGGAACTGACCCGCGTGGCGGCCCAGTTCGTGGCCCACGGCGTGCGCAAGATCCGCCTGACCGGTGGCGAGCCGCTGCTGCGCAAGAACATCGAGACCCTCATCGCCATGCTGGCCGCCCTGCGCACGCCGGACGGCGAGGAAATCGACCTCACCCTCACCACCAACGGCACCCTGTTGAAGCAAAAGGCCCAGGCGCTCAAGGCCGCCGGGCTCAAGCGCGTGACCGTGTCGCTGGATTCGCTGGATGACCAGAGCTTCCGCCGCATGAATGACGTCGATTTCCCGGTGGCGCGCGTGCTGGAGGGCATCGAAGCGGCGCACGCCGCCGGTCTCGGTCCGGTCAAGATCAACATGGTGGTCAAGAAGGGGGTCAACGACGACCAGATTTTGCCCATGGCGCGCCATTTCAAGGGAACGCCGGCCATCCTGCGCTTCATCGAATACATGGACGTGGGCTCCTCCAACGGCTGGCGCATGGACGAGGTCCTGCCTTCGCACGACGTGGTGCGGCGCATCTCTGCAGAGATGCCGCTGGAAGTGGCCGACCCCAACTACACCGGCGAGACCGCCGAGCGCTGGCGCTATGTCGATGGCAGCGGCGAGATCGGCGTCATCTCCAGCGTGACCCAGGCCTTCTGCCAGGACTGCTCGCGGGCGCGCCTGTCCACCGAGGGCAAGGTCTACACCTGCCTGTTCGCCAGCCAGGGCCACGACCTGCGCAGCCTGGTGCGCAACGGCAGCAGCGACGCCGAACTTGCCGGCGCCATCGCCGCCCTCTGGGGCCAGCGCGGCGACCGTTATTCCGAACTGCGCAGCGCCCTGCAAGCCGCACCGCTGCGCAAGGTCGAGATGTCCTACATCGGCGGCTGAGGTCGCGCCCTGCCTGCCCCATCTGCATCATGTCTTCCCGTACCGATCTCTTCTCCGCCAGCCACATCACCGGCCTGGTGCTGGCCGGTGGCCGGGGCACGCGCATGGGCGGGGTGGACAAGGGCCTGCAAGTCCTGCACGGCAAGCCGCTGGTCCAGCACGTGCTGGAACGCCTGGCCCCGCAGGTCGGCTCCCTGGCGATCAACGCCAATCGCTCCCAGCTGGAGTACGCCCGTTTCGGCTATCCGGTCTGGCATGACCTGCAAGGGGATTTCCCCGGCCCGCTGGCCGGCCTGCAATGCGGCCTGACCCATTGCCACACGCCGCTGCTGGCGACCGTCCCGTGCGACTCGCCGCTGATCCCCTATGACCTGGTGGCGCACCTCTACGACGCCCTCACCGCCAGCGGTGCACAGGCTGCCATCGCGGTCACTGACGGCGTACACGGACGGCAGCGCCATCCTGTATGCTCGCTGCTTCAGACGACTACGCGCGCTTCGCTGGACGCCTTCCTGGCCGCCGGTGAACGCAAGATGGACCACTGGTTTGCCAGTTTGGATTGCATCGAAGTGGATTTCCCCGACGAGCGCGCCTTCAGCAACATCAATACCGGGCTGGATTTGCAACAGCTCGAAGCAGAACAATGACCGAGACCCACACCGCCACACTCCACGACATCGTCAGCTGCATCAGCGGCTATGATCCCAACGCCATGACGGTAGCGCGCGCGCAAGCCGTGATCCAGGAATTCATCACGCCCATCGAGGCCGTCGAAAAGCTGGCCATCCGCAGCGCCCTCTCGCGCGTGCTGGCACGCGACATCGTTTCCCGCATCGACGTGCCGGCCCACGACAACTCGGCCATGGATGGCTATGCCCTGCGCGGCGAGGACGTGGCCGAGGGCAAGCAAGTGCGTCTGCAGATCATCGGTGCGGTGCATGCCGGCGAGCGCTTCACTGGCCACGTCGGTCCCGGCCAGTGCGTGCGCATCATGACCGGCGCGCCCATGCCGCCCGGCTGCGACACCGTGATCCCGCAGGAACTGACCACCGACGCCGACGAGCAAGGCGTGACCCTGCCCGCCGGTCGCGTGCGTCCCGGCGACAATCGCCGCCTGCGCGGTGAAGATCTGGCTCTGGGCAGCGTGGCGCTGCCGCGCGGCCGCGTGCTGCGGCCCTCCGACATCGGCCTGCTGGCCTCGCTGGGCATGGCCGAAGTGCCGGTGCAGCGTCGTCTGCGCGTGGCCTTCTTTTCCACCGGCGACGAATTGCGCTCGGTGGGCGAGCCGCTCGATGCCGGCTGCGTCTATGACTCCAACCGCTACACCCTGCACGGCATGTTGACGCGCCTGGGTTGCGAGGTGCTGGATCTGGGCGTGGTGCCGGATGACCCGGCCGCGCTGGAAGCCGCCTTCCGCAGCGCCTGCGAAGAAGCCGATGCCGTCATCACCTCCGGGGGGGTCTCCGTGGGCGCGGCCGATTACACCAAGCAGATCATGGCCAGCCTGGGCGAGATGACGTTCTGGAAGATCGCCATGCGCCCCGGCCGCCCGCTGGCCTTCGGCCGCATCAGCTCGCGCGGGCGCAATGCCTATCTGTTCGGCCTGCCGGGAAATCCGGTGGCGGTACAGGTGAGTTTTTCCTTCTTCGTGCGCGATGCCCTGCTGCGCCTGGCCGGTGCCGAAGCCAATCCGCTGCCGCGTCTGCGCGTCAAGTCCGCCACGGCCATCCGCAAGAAGGCCGGCCGCACCGAATACCAGCGCGGCATCCTGGCCCCTGATGAGGAGGGCCGATGGAACGTGCGCCTGACCGGCATGCAGGGCTCCGGCATCCTGCGCTCGATGTCGGATGCCAACTGCATCATCGAGCTCGAACATGAGCGCGGGGACGTGGCCGCAGGCGAAGAGGTGGCGGTGGTGCTGTTCGACGGGCTGGTGTGAGGGGTTTCAGGCCGATATGAAGAAAAAGGGACGGCAAGCCGTCCCTACACCGCCCCCTCCTCCGGGGTGACTTCCCGGGATGAAGAATCAGACGATTTCACCCTCCTCGCCCAGATCCAGCTCCCCCGTCCCCAACAGCTTCTGCGCATTCTCCACCGGCAAGGCTTCCACCGACTTCAACTTGCGCGTCATCTGGCGGGTGCGGGTCTCGGCCTGGTCGATGTTCTTGGCCACGCGTTCCAGTGCGCTCTTGGTCGAAGCCAGCACTTCACCGAATTTGCCGAACTCGGTCTTGACCGCGCCCAGCACCTGCCACACTTCCGAGGAGCGTTTTTCCAGCGCCAGCGTACGGAAGCCCATCTGCAGGCTGTTGAGCAAGGCCGACAAGGTCGAGGGACCGGCAATGGTGACCCGGCAGGTCCGTTGCAATTCATCCGACAATCCCGGTCGACGCATGACCTCGGCATACAGCCCTTCGGTCGGCAAAAAGAGGATGGCGAAGTCCGTCGTCAGCGGCGGTGACAGGTATTTCTCGGCAATCGTCCTGGCCTCACTACGCACAGCTCGCTCCAGTTCGCGGCCGGCCGTGGCCACGCCCTCGGCATCGGCGCGCTCGGCTGCATCGACCAGGCGCTCGTACTGTTCCTTGGGGAATTTGGCATCGATGGGCATCCAGACCTGGCCCGCGTCTTCCTTGGCACCCGGCAGACGGATGGCGAATTCCACGCGCTCGCCACTGGCCGGGACGGTCTCGACGTTCTTGGCGTACTGGTCGGGCGTCAACATCTGTTCCAGCAGGATTTCCAGCTGCACTTCACCCCAGGTGCCGCGTGTCTTGACGTTGGTCAGCACGCGCTTCAGGTCGCCCACGCCGGTGGCCAGTTGCTGCATTTCGCCCAGACCCTGATGCACCTTGTCCAGCCGGTCCGAGACCAGCTTGAAGGATTCACCGAGTCGCTGCTCCAGCGTGGCATGCAGTTTTTCGTCCACGGTCTTGCGCATCTCTTCCAGCTTTTGCGCATTGTCGTTCTGCAGGTCCTTGATCTTGGCTTCGAGCGTAGCGCGCACCTCGGCCATGCGCTGGGCGTTCGATTCGGTCAGCGCCGACAGTTGCTGGTTCAGCGTATCGCCGAAGCGCTTGAGCGAGACCGCCTGCTCTTCGCGGTTCACCTGCGCCTGCAGGGTGATGGACTGGCGCATGCTTTCCAGTTGCTGCGCATTGCTTTCGTTGAGCTTGACCAGTTGCTGCGCGAACCCATCGATCTGCTGGTTCTGCAAACCCGCCACGCTCGTCAGTTGTGTCGCCAGCGTCTGCTGCAACTGGGCGAAGTTGGCGCCCAGTTCCTGGCGCGTGCTCTGGGCGCTGGCCTGCACCTGGCTGCGCAGCTCGCGCTCGATGCGTTCACCGGTGTCCTGCTGATGGCGCTGCAGGTCCTGCTTGACCTGCAGCAGCGCATCTTCGATCACCAGTGCGGTGTCATCGTCATGGCGCTGGCCGGACCGCAGCAGGATCAACAATTGCAGGACGAGGCCGACCACGACCAGCCCGGCAAGGATCATTTCGAAAAGAGACATGTCACCAGTCCAGTGCGATTTACTCGGGCTTGTTGCGCATCCAGTCGGCCGTCTGGTAGAGCGCCGCCAGCAGGCGTTTCATCAGGTCTTCCGGCAGGCCCACGTCCTGCATGGCCCAGGTCATGCAGCGCAGCCACTGGTCACGCTCCGAGATGCCGATGGGGAAAGGCAGGTGGCGCGCGCGCAGGCGCGGATGGCCGAATTTTTCCATGTACAGGCTGGGACCACCGGTCCAGCCGGAGAGGAACATGTAGGTCTTGTCGCGCGAGCCGTCCAGCGAGGGCGGATGCAGCGCGCGGATGCCGGCGAACTCCGGCTCCAGGTCCATCAGGTCATAGAAACGGTCGACCATCTCGCGCAGCTTCTCAGCGCCGCCGATGAGTTCGAACGTGGTCGGTTGGTTGGGATCTTCGATTTGCATAAGACCGCCATGATACCGCAGCCGGACTGCCGCGTCGGCGCAGTCCGGCGGCACTCGCCGGCTTTCTTGATCTGCGTCGTATCCGGCCGGGATCAGGCTTCGCGCAAGGTCTGCAGCGGTGGACGGCGCAGCACGTGACGCAATCCGGCCCAGCCGCCCAAGGCCGAACAACCCGCCCCCAGGCCCATGCCGGCCACCCAAACCAGCGGACTGAAGCTCCACTCGAAATTGAAGATGTAATGCGCCAGCGCCCAACCGATACCCGCCGCACCGCTGGCCGCCAGCAGCCCGGCCAGCGAACCCACCAGCAGCACCTCGATGCGCTGGGCGCGAGAAAGCTCCTGGCGGGTCGCACCGAGGGCACGCAACAGGCCAGCTTCCCGTACACGTTCATCCTGGGACCCTGCCAGTGCAGCGTACAGTACCAGTACACCTGAGCACAAAGTGAACAGGAAGAGGAACTCTACAGCAGCAATCACTTGACCGACCACTTCCTGGATCTGTCTCAGTACACTTCCTATGTCTACCACGGTCAGATTGGGGAAATCGCGGGCCAGTGTATTGCCCAGCGCTTCCTGCTGCGCTCTCAGGTGGACGGCGGTGATCCAGCTTTGCGGCGTATCGCGCATCAATGTCGGGTTGAGGATGACGAAGAAGTTCACCCGCAGCGAGCCCCACTCCAGCTTGCGCAGGCTGGTCACCGGCGCCTCCACCAGCTGGCCGGCGATATCGAATTGCAGGCGGTCCCCCAGCTTGATGCCCAGGGTCTGGGCCAGTCCGCGTTCCACCGAGGCTTCGGGATGGCTGTCGTCGTACCAGCGACCAGCCACGATGCCATTGCCCGGCGGGATGTTGGCCATGGTCGAGAGATTGAACTCCCGGTCCACCAGGCGCTTGGCCCGATCTTCCTGATAATCCGCCGCATTGACGGCATGACCATTGATCTGCACCAGGCGCCCGCGAATCATCGGATACAGCGCCACATCCTGTACCCCGCCCTGGCGCAGCGCCTGTTGCACGGCCTCGCGCTGGTCCGGCTGGATGTTGATGATGAAGCGGTTGGGGGCATCCGCAGGCGTGGCCTGGCGCCATGCGCCCACCAGATCGCCACGGATCACGGTCAGCAACAGCAAGGCCATGAGCCCCAGCCCCAGTGCCACCACCTGCATGACCGCCGCCGCCGGACGGCGTTGCAGGCCGTCGATGGCAAAGCGCCAGCTCTGGCGATCCACCAGGCCGCGCAGCGAACGCAGGGCGCGCAGGCACAGCCAGGCCACCAGTGCGAACAGCGCGAAGCCGCCGAGGAAACCCGCGATGGTCAGCAAGCCCAGCTTGAGATCGCCCGCCTGCCACAGCAGCAATCCCGAGAACACCAGCGTGCCCAGCACATAGCTGGCCACGGTCAGCGCCTGCGGTGCGCCCTGGTCGCGGCGGATCACCCGGTTGTGCGGCACGTTGCGCAATTGCAGGATGGGCGGCAAGGCAAACCCGACCAGCAACAGCAGCCCGGTGGCCACGCCCTGCAAGGCAGGTGCCCAGCCCGGCGGCGGCAAGGCGGTCGGCAGGAAACTGCCCAGCCATTGCAGCAACGCAAAGTGCGCGGCAAAGCCGACCAGCATGCCGATGATGCTGGCCGCCAGCCCGATGAGAACGAATTCGGTGAGATACAGCCGGGTCACCTGGGCCTGGGTCAGGCCGAAACAGCGCAGCATCGCGCAGGCATCCAGATGGCGCAGCATGAAGCGACGCGCCGCCATGGCCACGGCCAGCGCCGCCAGCATGGCTGACAGCAGGCCGACCAGGGAGAGGAATTGTTCGGCGCGATCCAGCGTGGCGCGCATTTCGGGGCGGCCGTTTTCCAGCGACTCCACGCGTACGCCGCGCAGCTTGTCGGCCTCGATCTGGCCTTCGATCTGCTGCTGGTAACGCTGCACGGCCTCGACGGGTCCGGCGATCAACAAGCGATATGTCACGCGCGAACCGACCTGCACCAGGTGCGTGGCGGCCAGATCGGCCTCATTGACCATCACGCGCGGCGCGAAGTTGACGAAGGCGCTGCCGCGATCCGGCTCGACCGAGATGACGGCGGCGATCTTCAACGGCAAATCACCCAGTTTCAAGGTATCGCCGAGCTTCACGTCAAGCTGCGACAGAATCTGCGGATCCACCCATACCGTACCGGCCTGCGGGATGCCATCGGCGGGCCGGTCGTGTCCGTCCTTGCCTTCCAGTCGCAGCTGGCCGCGCAAGGGATAGCCCGCCGTGACGGCCTTGATGGAGGACAGCACCGAGCGCGCCGCATCGCCCTCCCCGGCCTGGGCCATGCTGGGAAAGACCTGGGTCTGCGCCTGCAGCAGGCGCTGCCCGCTGGCCTGCTGCAGCCAGGAGGATGGCAGTGGCTGGTCGGCCGCGATCAGCAGATCGGCCCCCAGCAGCTGGTGGGCATCGCGCGTCATTCCGGCGCGCATGCGATCGACGAAGAAACCGACCGAGGACAGCGCGGCCACCGCCACGATCAGGGCGATCAGCAGGAAGCGCAGTTCACCGGTGCGCCAGTCGCGCAGGGTCATGCGCAGTGCTTGTTGGAACATGCAGGGCCAGTCGTAAGAAATCAGGAATCGGGAATCAGGAATCGTGAAGCAGGAACGGCGAGTCCGCCATCACGAAAGACGCAGGCCGCCATCAGCGCAGCCACACCGCCACCACGCCCACGGCCAGCAGTACACAGGCCGCACCCAGCATGCGCAGGCGGCGCCGCATGCCATCCATGATGGCCACCAGTTGCGCATTCTGCTCGGCCAGGGTGTTGATCAGCTGGCTGGCGTCGAGTTGCTCGGCTTCCAGCTGGGCGATGCGCTGGGCCAACTGGCCGAGCTCGCCGCTCACCGGTGCGGCCGGTGCGGCATCGACTGCCGTCTTGGCCTTGCGCGTGCGCGACCACAGCTCACGCGCGCCCTTGACGATACCCGGGGTGGCCTGGACCACATCCCCCCAGGGAATCAATTTGATGGCCGATAGCCAGCTCAATCCCATCTGCACTACTCCTGAAAAAGGGTTGGACAGGGAAAATCAGATACGACTTGTTGCAATTTCGTCGCAAAAACGGCCGAACCGCACTGCCCTGTCTTCTTCTAAGACAGGCAAAATGTCATTTTATCCCGACAAGCTGCAAGCACCCGCCGGCCCTGCGATCTCTGGCCCGCGGCACCGCCTGCGCAGTCTCGCCTTCTGAGAAACTGGAGTCCCCATCGATGAAAGCCCCCCTGTCCCTGCTGGCCGCCGCCCTGTTGCTGTGTGCCGGCAGCGCCTTTGCCGCTGATTGCACCCAGGCCGCCACCCAGGCCGAGATGAACGCTTGTGCCTCGGAGACCTTGACCCATAACGACGCGGACCTCAATACCACTTATATGGCCTATCGCGACAAACTCAACAAGGCACAGCAAAACAAGCTGCGCGAGGTGCAACTGGCCTGGCTGAAGTACCGCGACCTGTCCTGCCGCTTTGAAAGTTCGGCCAGTGCGGGCGGGTCCGCTGCCGCACTGGCCCTGCAAACCTGCCTGGCCGAGAAGACCCGTCACCGTACCGATGAACTGAAGGCGCTGGCAGGCTGCAAGGAAGGCGATCTCAACTGCGTGCGCTAGTCAGGACATAAACTTTCATGCTGTAATGCTCCCGTCTGAAGAATCATACCGATCAGACCCACGAATCCACCTTGCCCCAGGGAGTCTTCCATGAAAAAAATGCTCTTCGCCATGACCTCGTTCGCGCTGGCTGCCCCGCTGCTGCTCAGTTCTCCCGCCATGGCGCAGAACGCCCAGCAGAACAAGATGAAGCAATGTAACGCCGATGCTGCCGGCAAGAAGGGCGACGAGCGCAAGGCTTTCATGTCCTCCTGCCTGAAGAAGGAACAGCCCAAGCCGGCCACCCAGCAGGACAAGATGAAGCAATGTAACGCCGACGCTGCCGGCAAGAAGGGCGATGAGCGCAAGGCTTTCATGTCCTCCTGCCTGAAGAAGAAGTAAGGCGTCCACCGTCATCCGGCCCGGCCCGATCGGGCCGATCAAGCCGATCAACAAAAAACCCGCAAGGCAGCTTGCGGGTTTTTTGTTGTCTGCGCGGCGCCGCGATCAGTGCTGGGCGCGCTTGAAGAAGAACAGGCCGGCGCCCACCAGCATGAGCACCCCGCCGAAGAAACGGTTCTGCGCCTTGATCGCCTTCTGGCTGCGGAAGAAGCGCTGCAAACGGCTGGCCGCGAAGGCATAGCCGTGCATGACCACCAGATCCACCGCCACCATGGTCACGGCCAGCACCAGCAATTGCAGCCACAGCGGGCGCTCGTGGTCGATGAACTGCGGCAGCACCGCCACCATGAAGACAATGCCCTTGGGGTTGGTGGCGTTGGTGAGAAAGCCCGTCATGCAGCGCTGCCACCAGTGCTGGCCGCGCTGGGCGCGGGCCACGGCATTGGCGGCGTCGATGGCTTCGCCTTCCTGCTCGGACGGCACGTGCGCGCGCCACTGCGAGAAACCGAGATAGATCAGGTACAGGGCACCGGCAATCTTGACCACGTTGAAGGCGGTTTCGGAGGCCACCAGCAACGAGCCCACACCGGCACCGGCGATGATGAGAACCACCACCAGCGCAATTTCCAGTCCGAGAATGGTGGCCGTGGTGCGGCGCAGGCCGTAATTGAGACCGTGGCTCATCGACAGCACGGCGCCCGAACCGGGCGAGATGGCAATGAGGCAGGCAGCGAAGAAAAAGGTGATCCAGGTTTGATAAGCCATGAAGAACTCGGTCGGAGGGCGCAGCGTGGAATGGGGAGTCGACCATTATAAGCAAAGCTGCAACGAATGCTTACAAATACACGATGAATTGAAACACTTTGACGTCGTCCTTCAGGTCGACGGCTCGTTATAGGAAGCAAGGCGACACGAAACGATGAAGCGATTACGCAAAATCAAGCGCCGAGCGTAACAACCACTTTCTAAAGGACATTGCCATGAAAACCAAATCCGTCATCGTCGCTTCCCTGCTGACCGCACTGGCCCTGCCGGTGTTCGCCCAGACCGGCAGCACTGCGCCGGCCGCGCCAGCAGCAGCCACGGCCAAGGCGGAAGCCGGCAAGACCGACACCGCACACAAGGCCAAGACCAGCCATCACGCCAAGCACAAGAAGTCGGCCAAGAAGTCCGAAGCCAAGACTGAAAAGAAGGACGCCGCCGATACGGCAGCCAAGACCAAGTAAGACTGTACCGGGCCACTCCCGGTACACCTGACAGACACGCAGCACACACCGTACACACAGTACTACTGACGCAAACAGACACTTGTCTCTGAAAGGACATCACCATGAAAACCAAGACCATCATCCTCGCTTCCCTGCTGTCGGCCCTGACCCTGCCGGTGTTCGCCCAGACCGGCGCAGCAGCGCCCGCCGCTGCCCCGGCCAAGGCCGAAGCCGCCAAGACCGAGACCGCACCGAAGGCCAAGGCGGAACATCACGCCAAGCACAAGAAGTCGGAAAAGAAGGCTGAAGGCAAGACTGCGAAGAAGGCAGAGAAAAAGGCCGAGAAGAAGGAAGCCGCCGGTACTGAAGCCAAGCCGGCAGCTGACGGCGCCGCCAAGTAAGCCGTCCGCAAGGAGCACCACCCCGGGCGCCAGTGTTCTCTGATGCCCGGACATGTCAGGGATGACAGGAGTATCGCCCCCGCACCATGAGGTACGGGGGCGATATTTTTTATATCATTTGGCGTTGTTGATCCAGGCAGCGCTTCGCATCACCGGCTCGATTCAGTCCTGCTGCCAGCGCAAGGCGATGCGCTCCGATGCGGCAGCGGCGGCAATGTCGGCAAAATGCTCGCAGTCCATGCCCACCCCGGCCGCAAACAGCAAGGCTTCACCCGCCCATACCAGCGGCAGATAAGGGCGTTCCCAGGCGGGCACATCGGCGCTCTGGTACTGCTGCTTGAGGCTGCGCGCCGGACGGTTGACGGCCAGCCTGATGCGTTCGCCACCGCTGCGCCCGCACACCAGCAAGGATTGGGCACGCAGCCAGTGCGCATCGAAACCGGGCCGCGCATCCCCTGGCGCAATCGGGTCGAAGTGCAGCGTGCCGTAGAAGGCCGGCACCTGCACCTGCGCCTGCCCGCTCCAGCGCAGCGACAAGGCCGCGCCCTCATCGGGCAGACGGCGGCGCGGTGCCAGGAACACGCGATCGCGATAGCGATGCACTTCGCCATCGGGGTGGGAGACGCACAACTGGGCCTCCACATCGGCCTGCAGCAATTGCGTGCGCATCTCCTGCATCCACGCCGCCGAGGGCATGCGCATGCCGCGCAGTCCGAACCAGTGACGCATCAGATTGAGAAAGCGCTGCTCGCTCAAGGCGCGCAGCGCTGGCATGCGCAGATGATCGTCCTGGCGACATTGCGCCAGATCCTCTTGGGCCACTTCGCGCAGCAACACCTGCGCACCCTGCGCGTGTCCGGCGGCGCGTGCCAGACGTTGCTGATATCCGGGGAAGACCTGAGCGAGCGCGGGCATGACCTGATGACGCAAGGCATTGCGGGTGTAGCGCGGATCGCTGTTGGACTCATCCTCGATCCAGCTCAGCGACCAGGCACGAGCACACGCTTCCAGCTGCGCGCGCGCAAGTGCCAGGAAGGGCCGCGCAATCATGGTCTGCGGATCGCCCAGCAGCGCCGCAGCGGTACTGCATTGATCCATGCCCGACATCCCCGCCAGGCCACTGCCGCGCAGCAGTTGCAGCAGCACGGTTTCGGCCTGGTCGTCGAGATGATGGGCGGTGAGCAGCAGACGTGCGCCGTGCGCCCGGCACAGCCGCCCCAATGCAGCGTAACGCGCCAGCCGCGCCGCTTCTTCCACACCGCTGTCGGCTACCCGCTCCAGCTGCACACGCTCATGCGCGCAGGTGATGCCATGCCGCGCACAACGATCCTCGACATGGGCCAACCAGGCATCCGCATGGGGCGAGAGCCCATGATGCACATGCAGCGCCACCAGTGATGCACCCTGCTCACGTTGCCACTGCGCGGCCACTTCCAGCAAGACCGTGGAATCGAGCCCGCCGCTGAAGGCCACGGCCAGCGTGTCCCGCGCGGGATCGAAACCGGCGGCAGCCAGCGTGGCCTGCAATGCCTGCAATACCTGTGGCAGCTTGCCCGGGGAGGGAGAAAGAAAGGGATGATCGGACATGAGAAAAAGCGGTGCCGGAAAAGACAAACGCCAGCGAAGCAATCGCTGGCGCCTGCAATGACGTGAACGGAACGCGGACGATTACTCGGCCGAATTGAGTTCCTTGAACTTGCCATAGGCCATCAGCTTTTCGTGACGCGCAGCCAGCAGGTCCTTGGTCTTCATGCCCTGGAACTGGCGCAGCGAATCCGACAGCGCGCGCTTGAGCAGTCCGGCCATCTGCTTGGGATCGCGATGGGCGCCGCCCAGCGGCTCGTTGACGATCTTGTCGATGAGGCCAATGGCCTTCAGGCGATGCGCGGTCAGGCCCAGCGCTTCGGCCGCATCGGCGGCGCGGTCGGCGGTCTTCCAGAGGATGGAAGCGCAGCCTTCCGGCGAGATCACCGAATAAGTCGCATATTGCAGCATCAGCACCGAGTCGCCCACGGCGATGGCCAGCGCACCACCGGAACCGCCTTCACCGATGATGGTGGCAATGAGCGGCACCTTCAGCTCGGCCATCACGTAGAGATTGTGGCCGATGGCTTCGGACTGGCCGCGCTCTTCGGCATCGATGCCGGGGAAGGCACCGGGGGTGTCAACGAAGGTAAAAATCGGTAAACCGAACTTTTCGGCGACCTTCATCAGGCGCATGGCCTTGCGATAGCCTTCCGGCTTGGGCATGCCGAAGTTGCGCATGGCGCGTTCCTTGGTGTCGCGCCCCTTCTGGTGGCCGATCACCATGCAGGCCTGGCCGTTGAACCGGGCCAGACCGCCGACGATGGACTGGTCGTCCGCAAAGGTGCGGTCGCCGTGCAGTTCGTGGAAGTCGGTGAAGATCTCGCGCACGTAGTCCATGGTGTAGGGACGCTGCGGATGGCGCGCAATCTGGGAAACCTGCCAGGGCGTGAGCTTGGCGTAGATGTCCTTGGTCAGCTGCTGGCTCTTCTTGACCAGGCGCTCGATCTCTTCGGAGATGTCGACGGCCGAATCGTCCTGTACAAAACGCAACTCTTCAATCTTGGCATCCAGCTCGGCGATGGCCTGCTCGAAGCCCAGAAAAGTCGTTGTCGATTTACTCATTGTGTTCCTTTTTCAACAAGTCCGATCATGCGGCGAGAATCGCTGAAAACGCCGGCCCGGTGCGGGTTGCGGCTCGATGATCCCCGGATGTATCGGTTTGCCTTCAAATCTTGGGAGGTGCGGAGTATACACCAGCGCAGACCCTGCACGGCAGGTCTGCCCGCGCCCTCTTCCCCTTGGTTCAATAATCGGAGGGCACCGGATCGAGGCTGCGCCACAGATACCAGGTGGCCACGGTGCGCCACGGTTCCCAGTTCGCAGCGACTTCCCGCGCATCGCTGCGCGAGACCGGTTCTCCCGAGAAATAACTGACGCTGATGCCCTTGAGCAATCCCAGGTCATCCAGCGGCAGCACGTTCGGGCGCAGCAGATTAAATATCAAAAACATCTCGGCTGTCCAGCGGCCGATCCCACGGATCTGGATCATCTCGGCAATGACGGCTTCGTCTTCCATCTCCGCCCATTTGTCGGGATGCACCGTCTTGGCCTTGAAATGCGCTGCCAGGTCGAGGATGTATTCGGCCTTGCGCTTGGACAGACCGCAAGTGGCCAGTCCGTCGGCTCCGGTACGCATCACCTGGGCCGGCGTGCAGCGCGGACAGGCTTCCAGGAAGCGCTGCCAGACCGCATTGGCGGCCTTGGTCGAGATCTGCTGGCCGATCACCGAGCGCGCCAACGTGGTGAAGGCGTCGCCGCGCACCGTCAGTTGCAGATCCCCGAACTGCGGGATGATCTTGCGCATGATGCGGTCACGCTTCATCAGCTCGGCCTTGGCCTCTTCCCAGTAGGCCGGCACGATCAGGCTGGGATCGGCTTCGCTGGCTTTTCGGTTGGTATTCAAATCAAGCTCTCCGCCATTCGGTCAGGCCGCCCGGTTTGTCTTCCAGAATGATGCCGGCCTCGGTCAGCACGGCGCGAAGTCGGTCGGCTTCGGCGAAGTCCTTGCCTGCCTTGGCTGCCTTGCGCGCTTCAATCAAGGCTTCGATCTCGGCCTGGCCCAGACCGTCGGCCGCCGCCACGCCACCCTTGAGGTACTCGTCCGGTGCGCGCTGCAACAGGCCGAGGATACCGGCCAGCGCCTTCAACTGGCGCGCCTGCACCGGCGAACGGTCACGGTTGACTTCATTGGCCAGCTCGAAGAGCACCGACACCGCCATTGGCGTGTTGAAGTCATCGTTCAGGGCCTCTGTGAACCTTTGTGCATGGGACTCGTCGGCCAGCAGGCCGCCCGCTTCCGGCGGTACATCCTTCAAGGCCGTGTACAGGCGGGTGAGCGCCTGGCGGGCATCGTCCAGATGCGCATCCGAGTAGTTCAGCGGGCTGCGGTAGTGGGCGCGCAAGATGAAGAAACGTAACACTTCCGGGTCGTACTTCTTGAGCACGTCGCGAATGGTAAAGAAGTTGCCCAGGGACTTGGACATCTTCTCGTTGTCGATGCGCACGAAGCCGTTGTGCATCCAGTAGTTCACGAAGGTGTGCTGGTGCGCCCCCTCGGACTGGGCGATCTCGTTTTCGTGATGCGGAAACTGCAGGTCCTGGCCGCCGCCGTGGATGTCGAAGTGGTCGCCCAGCAGATCGCTGGACATGGCCGAGCACTCGATGTGCCAGCCCGGACGACCGCAACCCCAGGGCGAATCCCACTTGGCCTCGTCCGGCTCGCTGGGCTTGGCCGCCTTCCAGAGCACGAAGTCCAGCGGATCGCGCTTGCCGGTGTTCACATCGACCCGTTCGCCGGCGCGCAGGTCGTCCAGCGACTTGCCGGAGAGCTTGCCGTAGCCGGGGAAGTCACGCACCGAATAGTTCACATCGCCATCGCTGGCCTTGTAGGCCAGGCCGTTCTTTTCCAGCTTGCCGATCAGGTCCAGCATCTTCGGCACGTATTTGGTCGCACGCGGCTCATGGTCGGGACGCTGCACGCCCAGGGCGGCGGCATCCTCGTTCATGGCATCGATGAAGCGATTGGTCAGCTGGGCGATGGTTTCGCCGTTCTCGGCGGCACGATGAATGATCTTGTCGTCAATATCGGTGATGTTGCGCACATAGGTCACGGCATAGCCGCAGGCGCGCAGCCAGCGCTGCACCATGTCGAACACCACCAGCACGCGCGCATGGCCGATATGGCAATAGTCATACACGGTCATGCCGCACACGTACAAGCGCACCTTGCCGGGTTCGATCGGGGAAAAGGTCTGCTTGTCACGCGCCAGCGTGTTGTAAATCTTGAGCTCGCTCATGGGATGGGAATTCTGGGGTTGGCGTTGCCGCAACGGGCGACGGGTTCATGCAGTTTGCGTAGGGCTGACACCGGCATGAAGCGCGGCGCTGGCAGGCCCCTGCCTGGGATTCATTGTTCTAGCAGCAATTGCAACATGAACGGATCACGGTAGCCAAACCTCTTTTTGTATTACTTGTTTGATATAAAATGCCAGCTTTCTTCGAATTTCTTCGAGTATAGCATCGATAAAACCATGGCCCCAGAATCACAAGAACAGACATCCATTCATGGTTTGCGCGGTTTGATCAGCAAGACTGCCCACAAGACGGCAGTGTTGTCCAGCCTGGTGGCGGCCCTCTTCGGGGTGCCCGCCACGCTTGCGCATGCCAGTGAAATGTCTGACATCAACAAGCTGATGCGGGCCGGACAGTATGCCGAAGCACTGACCAAGACCGATGCCGTACTGGCCAAACACCCGCGCGATGCGCAACTGCGTTTCACGAAGGGACTGATCTTAGCAGAACAAAACCGTTCTGCCGAGGCCATTGCCGTGTTCACCAAGCTGACCGAGGACTTCCCCGATCTGCCCGAACCGTACAACAACCTGGCCGTGCTGTACGCGGCCGATGGCCAGTACGACAAGGCGCGGGCTGCGCTGGACATGGCCATGCGCACCAACCCGACCTATGCGACGGCACTGGAGAACCTGGGCGACGTCTACGCCAAGATGGCCAGCCAGGCCTATGACAAGGCCTTGCAGATCGATCCGGGTGCCAACGTCCCGCAGCCCAAGCTGACGCTGTTGCGCTCGCTCAACGGCAACACCACCGGTGGCACGGTACCGCGCCTGGCCTCGGCCGCCTCCGCCCAGCGCGATGCCAAGGCCAAGGCCGACGCCAACGCCGCCGAGCAGCAGCAGCGCGCCAAGGCCCTGGCGGCCGAGAAGCTGGCCCAGCAGGCCGCCGCCGACCGCGCCGAGGCCGAGAAGACCGCCATCGCCAAGGCCACCAGCGAAAAGGAAAAGGCCGCAGCCGACAAGGCGGCAGCGGAAAGAGCCGCAGCCGAGAAGGCCGCAGCCGACAAGGCTGCTGCGGAAAAGGCGGCCGCCGAGAAGGCCGCCGCCGAGCGCGCCAAGGCCGAGAAAGCCCGTGCCGAGCAACTGGCCGCCGAACAGGCGCAGGCTCAGAAGGCCGCGGCCGACAAGGCTGCCGCCGAACAGAAGCAGAAGGAACTGCAAGCCCGCAAGGACAAGGAACAAGCCGACAAGCTGGCCCGCGAGCAAGCCGCCCGCGCCGAGAAGGAAAAGGCCGCCCAGGCTGCCGCTGAAAAAGCCAGGGCGGACAAGCTGGCTGCGGCCGAGAAGGCAAAAGCCGAGAAGCAGGCTGCGGCCGACAAGGCCAAGGCGGAGAAACTGGCCGCCGCCGACAAGGCGCGTGCCGACAAGGTCCACGCCGACAAGGAAAAGGCCAGCGCCGAACAGGACAAGGCCGCCGTGCTGGCCGCCCTGAGTGGCTGGGCCAAGGCCTGGAGCGACAAGGACGTGCGCGGCTATCTGGGCCATTATGCCGGCGACTTCGATACGCCCCGTGGCGCCTCCCGCAAGGAATGGGCCGAAGAGCGCCGCGCCCGCATCGAGGACAAGGGCCACATCAGCGTCAAGGTCAGCAATGCCTCGGTCACCATCAATGGCAACACCGCGACCGTGCGCTATCGCCAGATATATAATTCGGATCGGCTGACGGTGGACAGCCGCAAGACCCTGATCTTCGTCAAACAGGGCAATCGATGGCTGATCAAACAGGAACGATCGGGAGGGTAATTGGTGGCTAGCGCTTTGCAAGGGCGTCCCGCGCGCATGCTGGGACGCCTGTTGATGTTGTGCCTGGCAGGTCTGCCTGCCATGGGCAGCGTGGCATCCTCGTCGGCCCTTGCGCCGCCCGCCAATACGGTGGGCGCAGCGGCCATCAAGCCGGATCCGGAAGCCCTGCTCATCGATATCTACAAGGATCTTGGCGCCGACCGCCTGCACCAGGCGCAGGCCAAGGCCGACGCCTTGGTCGCGGCCTATCCGACCTTCCGACTGGGCCACCTGGTGCGCGGCGATCTGCTGCTCATGCACGCGCGTCCGGTGCGCAATTTCGGCGCCATGGCCGATGGCCCCAGCGACAAGCTCAAGGAACTGCGCGATGAAGCCATGGTGCGCATTCGCTCGCTGCAGGAAAAACCGGATCCCGCGCTCATTCCCAAGCCCGTGCTGCAGCTGGGCGAGGACCAGAAGAACGTGCTGGTCGTCGATACCACCCGCTCGCGCCTGTACGTCTACGAGAACCAGGGTGGCGACCTGAAGTATGTGAGCGACTACTACATTTCGCAGGGGCGCCTGGGCGCCAACAAGACCAAGTCCGGCGACCAGCGCACCCCTATCGGGGTGTATTACATCAACAACCGCATCCCCGGCCCCAAGCTGCCGGACTTCTATGGCACGGGTGCGCTGCCGCTGTCCTATCCCAATGAATGGGACAAGCGCAATGGCCGCAGCGGCTACGGCATCTGGCTGCATGGCACGCCCTCGGACAACTTCAGCCGCCCGCCGCTGTCTTCGGATGGTTGCGTGGTGCTGGCCAACCCGGACCTGCAGAGCCTGTATTCGACCGCCGAGGTCGGCAAGACGGTAGTGGTCATCAGCCAGCACGTGCAGTTCGTCAACAAGGATGCGCTGATCAAGGAACGTGACGCCGCCTCGGCCATGCTGGAACAATGGAGCCAGTCGCTGGAGGATGCCGATGCCGAGAAGGTGCTGTCGTATTACTCGCCGGAATTCCGCTCGGCCCAGGGCGAGAACCTGGCCACCTGGTTCGGTCGCCAGCAGAAGAGTCTGAACGGCGCGCGCTATACCAGTGTCAAACTGCGCGATGTCAGCCTGTTCCGCTATCCCGGCGCACCGGAAGACATGATCGTCAGCACTTTCACCCAGGAAAGTGCGGTCGGCAAGAGCAAGAACGCGATCCGCAAGCGCCAGTACTGGGTGCGTGAAGGATCGCAATGGAAAATCATTTACGAAGGCAACGCATGATCCTCTCCCGTCGTCATCTGCTGCGCATGGCAGCAGCGTTTTCCCTGTCGGCCACGCTGGCCGCGCCGGTCCTGGCCGCCAATGCCCCGCGCGTGCTGCTCAAGACCAGCATGGGTGACATCACCCTGGAACTCAATCCCGAAAAGGCCCCGGTCTCGGTCGACAATTTCATCAAGTACGTCAAGAAGGGCCAGTACAACGGCACCGTGTTCCACCGCGTCATCAACGGCTTCATGATCCAGGGCGGCGGCTACGACCAGAACATGCGTGAGAAGCCCACCGAGGCCCCCATCAAAAACGAGGCCAATAACGGTTTGAAGAACGAGGTTTATACTGTGGCGATGGCGCGCACGTCGGCACCGCATTCGGCCACGGCCCAGTTCTTCATCAATGTGGCGGACAACCGCTTCCTGAACTACCCCGGCCAGGACGGCTGGGGCTATGCCGTCTTCGGCAAGGTCATCGCCGGCACTGACGTGGTCGACAAAATCAAGCAGGTGCGCACCGGCGCCGGCGATGTGCCGGCCACTCCCGTGGTGATCGAGTCGGCCACCCTGCTCAAGTAAGGCCGGCGTCTCGTCGCGCAGCCAAGGCGGGCCCAAGTCGCCCGCCGGTTTTTTTATTTCCCCCACCAGCAAAGGAATTCATCATGGCAGTTCTGCTCACCACCAACCACGGCGCAATCAAGATCGAACTGGATGCGGAAAAAGCCCCCAAGACCGTTGAGAACTTCCTGGCCTACGTCAACGCCGGTCACTACAATGGCACCATCTTCCACCGCGTCATCGACGGTTTCATGATCCAGGGCGGCGGCTTCGAACCCGGCATGAAGCAGAAGGAAACCCGCGATCCGATCGAGAACGAAGCCAAGAACGGCTTGAAGAACGAGCCCTACACCCTGGCCATGGCACGCACTGCCGCCCCGCACTCGGCCTCGGCGCAGTTCTTCATCAACGTCAAGAACAACAGCTTCCTGGACTACCCGGGCCAGGACGGCTGGGGCTACTGCGTCTTCGGCAAGGTCGTCGAAGGCACTGAAGTGGTCGACAAGATCAAGGGTGTCAAGACCACCCGCGCCGGCATGTTCGCCGACGTCCCGGCGGAAGATGTGGTGATCGAGAAGGCAGAAGTGGTCTGAGCCTGATCCTGACCGCTGACTTCATCGACCATGACTGATTTCCAGTTCATGCAGAAAGCGCAACCGACGGTTGCGCTTTTTGTTTCCGACCTCCATTTGCAGGCCGCCCTGCCCCGCACCACCGAGGCTTTCCTGGCCTTCCTGCAAAGCCACGCGGTACAGACGCAGCAACTGTACTTGTTAGGTGACGTGTTCGAGTACTGGGCCGGTGACGACGACCGTACTGCTCCCTACAACCAACTGATTGCTGATGCACTGAGAACTGTACAGGGCCACGGCGTGCAACTGTACTGGATGGCGGGAAACCGCGATTTCCTGGTCGGACAGGATTTTGCCGATGCCGCCGGGCTGACGCTGCTGGCGGACCCGCACGTCATCACCGTGGCAGGCCGCACCCTGGCGCTGGCACACGGCGACGCGCAATGCACCGATGACCAGGCCTACATGGCCTTTCGCGCGCAGGTGCGCCAGCCGGCCTACCAGCAGCAGTTCCTGTCCATGCCGCTGGCGCAGCGCAAGGCCATCATCGAAGGCATCCGCAAGAACAGCCAGGACGCCAACCAGAGCAAGGACATGGCGATCATGGATGTGAACGCCGGCGCCATCGATGCGCTCTTCGCGCAGACCGGCACCGACGTGCTGATCCACGGGCACACGCACCGCCCTGCCCTGCATCGACTCGGTGATGGCAAGCTGCGCTATGTCTTGCCGGATTGGGAATATGACGTGGAGACGCCGCGTGGCGGCTGGATCAGCCTGACAGCCGATGGCGTACTGCATCGGCATGGCGTGGACGGACGCGAGATCGCCTGATCCCGCGTTGCACTTCATCGCAGCCGGATTGTACCGGCTGCGCTTTCCTCATCAATCGACCAGCCGGTTCAGTTGCGCGGCGTCGAATTGCCCAGCCTCTTCCAGGCGTCGACAGCCTATCCCCGCACCCTGCAAGGCGGCCAGCACGGCTTCCAGTTGCTGCTCCTGGGCGGCGACTTGATTGATGAGTCCGTGCAATGCCTTGGAAAGCGGATCATCGCCATTGGGCATCACCCCGTAGGCTGCGAACAGGCGGGCTGCCGCCTGTTCACGCGCGGTCGGCGCGGCATTGCGCTCGACGATGCGCGCCGGGTTGCCTACCGCCGTCGCTCCCGCCGGCACTTCTTTGGTGACCACCGCATTGGAGCCGACCTTGGCGCCATCTCCCACCGTAAAGCCGCCCAGCACCTTGGCTCCGGCACCGATGATGACGCCGCGTCCCAAGGTGGGATGACGCTTGGCGCCCTTGGCCAGCGACGTCCCGCCCAGGGTCACACCCTGGTAGATGGTGGAATCGTCGCCGACAATGGCAGTCTCGCCGATCACCACGCCCATGCCATGGTCGATGAAGACGCGGCGGCCGATGGTTGCGCCCGGATGGATCTCGATGCCGGTGAGCGTGCGGCCGATCTGCGAGATGAAGCGGCCCAGCCATTTCAGATCGGCCTGCCAGCAAGCCTGGGCCCAGCGATGCAGGATCACCGCGTGCAGACCGGGATAACAGGTCAGCACCTCCCAGCTGTTGCGCGCGGCGGGATCGCGCTCGCGGATGCTGGCGATGTCTTCTCTGAGTCGGCTGAACATGGTGTGCTTCCTGAAACGTTGAAAGAAAAAGTGCTGCAAAAAAAAATCGCCGGACGCAAAGTCCGGCGATGGTGTCATGCGGGGATGACCGGACTTACCTGGGCAAGCGCTGGCGTCGCGCCTCGTACAGACAGACGCCGGAGGCCACGGAGACGTTGAGGCTCTCGACCGAACCGAACATGGGGATGTTGACCAGCACGTCGCAGGTCTCACGGGTGAGACGGCGCATGCCTTCGCCTTCGGAGCCCATCACCAGTGCGGTGGGGCCGGTGAAGTCGCCTTCGTACAGCCCCTTCTCGGCATCATCCGTGGTACCGATGATCCACACGCCGCGCTCCTTCAGGTCGCGCATGGTGCGCGCCAGGTTGGTGACGGTGATGTAGGGCACGGTGTCGGAGGCGCCGCTGGAGACCTTCATGGCCGTGGCATTGAGCCCCACGGCGCGGTCCTTGGGAGCGATCACGGCATGCGCGCCGGCACCGTCGGCCACGCGCAGGCAGGCACCCAGGTTGTGCGGATCGGTGATGCCGTCGAGGATCAGCAGCAGCGGCGGACCGACCACGGCGTCCAGCAGTTCATCGAGGGTGCGCGCCAGCGACAGCGCGGCGGCCTTGGCCACCACGCCCTGGTGACGGCGCGTGCCGACCATGGCGGCCAGGCGCTGGTCGTCGGCCTGGATGATGCGCACATTGGCTTCCTTGGCGGCATGCAGCAAATCCAGCATGCGGCGGTCGCGGCGCTCGGCATCCACGTAGATCTCTTCCACCGAGGAAGCCTCGTGGCGGATGCGGGAGGTCACGGCATGGAAGCCGAAAATCATTTTGCTCTTCATAGATCCTGCTTGTGTCTTTCGTCTTGCTTGGGGCATCTGCCCATCGTTCCATCAAACCCGGCCTGTGCGGTACCCAAGACCGGGGACATGCTCATCGCTTCTTCTTGCCCTTGCTGTAAGCCTTGGCGGCCGCGCGCTTGCGGTCAGCGTCGCCAGGACGTGCCGCGCTGGTGCGCGCCGCACCGGCCTTGGCCTTGGCACCGCCCTTGGGCTTGCTGCCGGCGGCGGCTGCGGCCGGCTTGGCCACTGCGCCCTTCTTGCCGCGCGCGGCGGGCTGTGCGGCGTCCTGGGCCTGCCTGCTGCCACCGGACTTGCCACGCGCAGCGTTTTCGGCGCGCTTGGCTTCGTTCTTGATCAGCGTGCGGATACCCGGTTCGTTGACCAGGGCCAGATCGATCTTGCGCGCATCCAGATCCACCCGGCTGACCTGCACGGTGACGCGGTCGGTCAACTGGTAGCGGATGCCGGTACGTTCGCCGCGCAGTTCGTGGCGCGCCTCGTCGTACTGGAAGTAATCGGCGCCCAGTTCGGTGACGTGCACCAGACCCTCGATATACAGCGCATCGAGCTGCACGAAGATGCCGAAGGTGGCCACACCGGCGATGGTGCCGGTGAACTCCTCGCCCAGCTTGTCGCGGATGAAGTAGCACTTGAGCCAGGCTTCCACGTCCCGCGAGGCCTCGTCGGCACGGCGCTCATTGGCCGAGCAGTGCAGGCCCAGCGCTTCCCAGATCGCCAGCGCGCTTTCGCCGCGCGGCTTCTTGCCGGCCGCCTTGTCGGTGGCGCGCTGCAGTGCCTGCGCCTTGCGCGCCGCCGGTGAGATCGAGGTGTTGAGCGCACTGCTGTCGATGCCCTTGGGCTCGTAGCGCTTGCCTTGCAGCACGGCCTTGATGGCACGGTGCGTCAGCAGATCGGGGTAGCGGCGGATCGGACTGGTGAAGTGCGCATAGGACTCATAGGACAGGCCGAAGTGACCGATGTTGTCGGGGCTGTAGACCGCCTGCTGCATCGAGCGCAGCAGCATGGTCTGGATCAGCACTGCATCCGGACGCGCCTTGACCTTGGGCATGAGCTCGGCATAGTCCGACGCGCTGGGGGTGTCGCCACCGCCCAGAGTCAGGCCGACCTGCTTGAGGAAGGTACGCAACTGGGTCAGCTTTTCCTTGGTCGGGCCGGCGTGGATGCGATAGAGCGCCGGGTGATCGTGGCGCTTGAGGAGGTCGGCCGCACAGACGTTGGCGGCCAGCATGCACTCTTCGATCAGGCGGTGTGCATCGTTGCGGGTGCGCGGCAGGATCTTCTCGATCTTGCCGGCGGCGTTGCAGACGATGTAGGTCTCGGTGGTCTCGAAGTCAATGGCACCGCGCGCCTGGCGGGACGTCAGCAGCGCCTGGAAGACTTCGTAGAGGTGCGTCAGGTGCGGTACCAGACCGATGCGGCGCGCCGCTTCAGGGCCCTTGGTGTTGGCCAGGATGGAAGCCACTTCGGTATAGGTCAGGCGCGCTGCCGAGTGAATCACGGCCGGGTAGAACTGATAGGCCTTGATCTCGCCCTTGGCGGTGATGACGGCATCGCACACCAGGGTCAGGCGGTCGACGTCCGGGTTCAGCGAGCACAGGCCGTTGGAGAGTTTTTCCGGCAGCATCGGGATGACCCGGCGCGGGAAATACACCGAGGTGCTGCGCTCCAGCGCATCCGCGTCGAGGGCGTCATTGGGCTTGACGTAGTGGCTCACGTCGGCAATCGCGACGATCAGGCGATAGCCCTTGGTGCGGCCGATCTTGACCGGTTCGCAGTAGACTGCATCGTCGAAGTCACGCGCGTCTTCGCCATCGATGGTGACCAGCGGCACGTCGCGCAGGTCGACGCGATCCTTGAGGTCGGCGGCCTTGACTTCGCTGGGCAGCTTGGAAGACAGCTTCTTGGCG
This sequence comes from Herbaspirillum sp. C9C3, assembly GCF_013359625.1. Lineage (NCBI taxonomy): Bacteria > Pseudomonadati > Pseudomonadota > Betaproteobacteria > Burkholderiales > Oxalobacteraceae > Herbaspirillum > Herbaspirillum sp. C9C3. Next base: position 959 of record NZ_JABFMQ010000001.1, on the reverse strand, counting down.
GCTTCCGAGAATTCGTGCGGTACGCCGTACTTGCGCACGGCGATTTCGATTTCCATGCCGGGGTCGTCGATGTCACCGAGGATCTCGACGATCTTGCCCACCGGTTGCGTGTAGCGGGACGGATGCTCGGTCAGCTCCACGCTCACCACCTGCCCGGCCTTGGCCTTGCCCGGGGGGCCGGCCAGCAGCACATCGTGGCCGATGCGCTTGTCTTCGGGGGCGACCACCCAGACGCCGTTCTCATTCAACAGGCGGCCGATCACGTGGGTATTGGCGCGCTCGACCACTTCGACGATGGTGCCTTCGGGGCGGCCGCGGCGGTCGGTGCCGGTGATGCGAGCCTGCACGCGGTCGCCGTGCATGACCTTCTGCATTTCCTTCTCGGGAAGGAAGAGGTCATCGGTCCCTTCATCGGGCAGCAGGAAACCGAAGCCATCGCGATGGGCCGAGACGCGGCCCAGGATGAAATCGGGCGAGTGGGTCAGCTTGTAGTTGCCGGCGCGGTCCGGCTTGATCTGGCCGTCGCGTTCCATGGCGTTGAGGCGGCGCGTCAGGCCATCCATTTCTTCAGGCTTGACGCCAAGCGCAGCGGCCAGTGCGGCAACGTTTTGCGCGCCCGAGGAAGTACGCAGGATGCCGAGGATCTCTTCCCGGCTGGGAATGGAATAGGGGAATTGGCTCAAAAGTTTCGTTTCGCGCAATTGTTATAAATGCCGAGGCGAAGACTGCCCAGGCGAACGGAAGTCCTTAGTGTAACGGAGTTGCGCCCATTTACCTAACCGCAATACGGGGGTAAAAAGCCGGGTCGGCATCGTATTGCAACGAAATTTGCGTCATGGGGATGAAAATGTTGTTGACAGCAGCTTCAGACCGACTATAATCACGGTCTTCGCTTTACAGCGCAGCCCACGTGGCGGAATTGGTAGACGCGCATGGTTCAGGTCCATGTGCCGCGAGGT